>CAZSXS010000130.1:0-2895 GCA_964611385.1 uncultured Defluviitaleaceae bacterium | reverse complement strand
TTTTATACGACGATGCGGCTTAATTTCTGTACCGATCTTTTAACTCACAAGTTATACATCAAAATGCATTATTCTTCAACACAAAAAAGAGCACAAATTTGAGCTCTTTTTTCAATGTTTATTCCAGTCTATACTTCTTGCTAAACATCTTATACGATTCCTCGTACAAGCCCTGATTGGATTCTCGCATTTTGCGTAAGTACTCGTGCGTTTGATACTTGTCGTCTTGCAGTTCAACCACATAAACAGCTATATTGGAACAATGGTCGGAAACCCTTTCCAGATTGGATACCAATTCATAGAAAACAATGCCCGTATCCACTGTACAGTTTCCTGTTTTCATTCGTTCCACATGACGGGTACGCAGATCGTTTCGGATCACATCAATGACCTCTTCCAAGGGTTCTACCTTGTTAGCCATACTAATCTCGTCGGTCACAAAGACCTCAGAGGCAATGGATAAAATCTCCAAGGAGGCTGCGCCCATGACCTCCAACTCTCGCTTGGCTTCGGCTGAAAACAGAAGGCCCGACTTATGCTTGTCCCCTGCAATTTTCATAATATGCTCGGCGTGGTCGCCGATTCGCTCAAAGTCACTGGCGGACTTTAACAGCTTGGAAACCAGCTTGCTTTCCGTTAGGCTTAGATTCTTATCGGTAAGCTTAATCAAATAACCGCAGATTTTATCATCCAGGCTATCCAAAACGAATTCGTTTGCCATCAGTAAATCCATGCTCTTAGGGTTAAAATCCCAAAGATTGGTCAGGGACAATTCAAGGTTTTGTTTAGCCAGTTCTGCCATCTTTGTGATGGTGATTTTACACTGCTCCAAAGCATAGGAGGGTGAGCTTAAGAAGCGGTCATCCAGCATTTGCCCGATGGCCGGAACGTCGATTGCTTCCTTATCTTGGCGTATGGTGAGATAAGCGAGCTTTTCAAGCAGCTTAGTAAAGGGCAGAAAGAGTACCGTACAAAACACATTAAAAACGGTATGTATAACGGCAATGCTAAAAGCATCCACTCCCTGATTCCAGAAGGGAAAGCCAATGAGTGCCTTCAGTACATACACAAGACTTAAAAAGATTACAGTTCCGATCACATTGAAATAAAGGTGAACCAAAGCTACACGCTTAGCGCTTTTACTGGTTCCGATACAGGAAAGCATAGCCGTTACGCAGGTACCGATGTTTTGACCGAGAATAATGGGGATGGCCATGGAGAAATTGACGGCTCCGGTGGCGGATAGTGCTTGAAGCATACCCACAGAAGCGGAGGAGGATTGGATAATGGCCGTGATCACAGCACCCAACAATACCCCAAGCACAGGATTTGAAAAAATCAGTAGCACCTGAGAAAATTGTGGGTTGTTTTTCAAAGGAGAAACAGCCCCCGACATCATATCCATACCAAAAATCAAAATGGTAAAGCCAAGGAGTATATGACCCACATCGACTTTCTTTTCCGATTTTGCAGCAATGAGTAGAATAATACCAATTACAGCAAAAACGAGTGAAAAATTCTTGGGCTGCAGCATCGTAATGAAAAAATTGCTGCTTTTAAGGCCTGTCAAAGACAGGATCCACGCTGTAACCGTGGTACCTACATTTGAGCCCATAATGATACCCACGGCTTGTTCTAGCCGCATAATCCCCGCGTTCACGAAACCCACAATCATAACGGTTGTGGCGGAAGAGGACTGAATGGCAGCAGTGACGGTTGTTCCTAGTAGAACGCCTTTTACAGGAGTGTCTGTAAGTTTTTCCAGTGTTTTTTCCAGCTTGCCGCCGGAGAGCTTTTCAAGGCCGTTCCCCATGGTAGTCATACCAAACAGGAACAGAGCCAAGCCCCCAGCTAGTCTAAGTATTGAAAAAAAATCCATCTACTTCGTCCTCTCTTTAGCTTTGGCATACTGCCTCATGTGCGAATGGCAATTGAAGGCAGCATTCATATTCAATTTGGTTGTATTATACGTCAGAGATATGAATTATTCAACAAAAAAATTAAATCATTCATAATCAGACAAACTTTGGTTATATTAAAGGGAAGGAGGTGAGCAATTCATGTTCAAGAAAAAGCTAGTGAAATCAGTCTGTGTTTGTGCAATGATAGGCATCATAGGCATGGGAACCAAAGCCTATGCTATGGAAAACGAACAAAGAGAGGAAATCATTGCGGAACAGAACGAGCAAAACAGCCAAGATTCTTTTGCCATCCATCAAACAGGAAACAAACTGACCAAGGAGCAAAAGGCTGAGATTGAGCTTAAGAAGGCAAAGATAAAAGAAATGCAGGAGCGGTTTACAGCCCTATCACCTGCACAGAGAGAAGAAATATACTTATTAAAAGATATGGTAATCGACATTGAAGCAGCCATCATCGACCGGTATGTAGCCTGGGGTGTGATGGATCAAGAAACGGCAAACGAGATCAAGTCAAAATATGCACTTTACAAGTCCAAGATCAGAGAAAGCGGCAAAATGCCCTTTACCGGCAGCAAGGGGTCGAAGAAGTAGAGAAGTAAAACCTTGGGGGACAAGAAGTTGGCCAAACAAGTTGGCCAGAAAAACTTTTTTCAAACGGCGAAAAAAGTTTTTCTCCATCTTCCCCCAAACCCCCATCTCCCTCTTTTCAAAAAAGCCGGACATTATGGGTAAAGTTATAATATGGTGGCAATTGAGACTAGGACAAGAAAAAACTACCCCAAATAATAAAATGGAACCTAAAGAATGGACAATAATAAAAGTCTATTCAAATAGGTTCTATTTTTTTATAATAAAAAAGTTAAAGGAGATGAAGCAAAGTGAGTGAAAAACTGTTTACAGAAAACGAAATCAACAAATTATATATTCGGAAAAATACTTTCCAAGTGTAGAGAAATAGTGTATATTGGAAAAA
>CAZSXS010000129.1:0-4552 GCA_964611385.1 uncultured Defluviitaleaceae bacterium | reverse complement strand
TCTTCTTTCTGCACTTTGAAGTTTTCCTTTTTACACCACTTGACAAGACGCTATCTGATGAGATTTTAGACATATTAAATGAAAAATTAAATTTATGGAATAAAAACAATCTATAACTTTAGTTGAGCTGATGATAGAAAGAGATAAGTGCCTGAATAAAATGCGAAAATGATACAGATATCGAAACAAAAAGAAGGGACTGATGCAAAATTAAGAATTCATTTTGCATCAGTCCCTTCTTTGTTGTTAGAAAGATGGTAATTCCTACTTCCCCTTCCTCAACTTCTCCAACACCTCCGTAAACTCCGCTGGCAAGGGAGCTTCAAACTCCATGTAATCACCCTTTGGATGAACAAAGCCCAGAGTCTGCGCATGAAGTACCTGCTTGGAGAGGCCAAAAGGCTGCTTTTCGCTGCCGTAGATCGTATCACCCAATATGGGGTGGTGGATATGAGACAGATGGACACGGATTTGATGGGTGCGGCCAGTTTCCAGGATGGCTTCCATGTACGTGAATTTCTGAAAGCGCTCGAGTACCCGCACGTGGGTGAGGGCCCGACGACTGTTTTTGTTGCTGACGGCCATTTTTTTTCGGTCTGTGGGGTGACGACCTATGGGGGCATTAATGTAGGTGTCCTCTTTGATTACTCCTGTTGCTATGGCCTTGTAGACCCGGGTCATGGAATGCTCTGCCAACTGTTGAGACAGTAGCTGATGAGCCATATTGGTCTTTGCAACCACCAAAAGACCGGAGGTATCCTTATCAATCCGATGAACGATCCCCGGCCTTAGATCGCCGTTGATACCTGACAAGCCTTCCTTACAGTGGAACAAAAGCGCATTCACCAGGGTGCCACTGTAGTGCCCAGGAGAAAGGTGAACCACCATCCCTTGTGGCTTGTTGACTACAAGCAAGTCCCTGTCCTCGTACACAACATCCAAAGGGATTTCCTCCGGCCTTGCTTGAATTTCCTGGGCTTCGGGCACGACGATCTGAATCTGATCCCCTGGTCGTAATGCAAAACCAGCCTTCACCGTCTTTTTATTGACATAAATCCTCCCGTCTTCAATCAGCCGCTTGATTCCGCTTCTAGATAAGCCTGTCTCCCCTTGCAACTCCTGCGCCAAAAAAACATCCAGCCTTACTCCCGCCTCCTCTCGTTCGATTAAAAAATTAAATTCATTCATACTTGCCTCCAATTTCATATTTCAAGGATTCAGACCCCTATTCAAGGGTTCAGGCAGTCCTGTAAGATTATTCAGACAACTGCTTCAAAAATTCTTCAAAGGGCATGGGCTTTGCATAATAATACCCTTGAACGATATCACAGCCCAGCTCCCGCAATAAATCAATATGTTCTTTCAGCTCCACGCCTTCCGCAACGGTGTGTATGCCTAGCTCCTTGGCCATTTTAATAACATTCAAAAGAACGGTTTTGGCCCGCTTGGGGTTGGGGGCATTGACAAAAAAACTGCGGTCGATCTTAATCACATCCACTGCAATATTTTTCAGTAAGCCCAAGGAACTGTAGCCGGTTCCGAAGTCGTCCATGGACAAGGTAAACTCGGCTGCATGCAGTCGATCCAATACCTGCCGCAAAACTTCTTCGTTGTCAAAGATAGCCGTTTCAGTAAGCTCAATTTCCAAATACTGCTTGGGAACAGAATACTTCTCAGCAATAGCACAAAGGGTAGAAACAAACGCTTCGTTTCTTAAATGAAGCCGGGAAAAATTCACGGATATGGTCAGGAGTTCTTTGCCATCATTCATAAGCCCCCGCAAAAAGGAACAAGCTTCCTCAAACATATACATGTCCAGCTTTGTAACAAAGCCGTTCTTCTCAAACACAGGTACAAACTCTGCCGGGTGCATAATGAAGCGACCATTGATCCACCAGCGCACTAAGGCTTCTGCACCGGCAATGCTTTCGTCGGACAGGTAACGCTTGGGTTGTAAAAACATTTTAAATTCCCGGTTCTTTAAGGCATCTTCCATTTTGTTTTCGATATTCTTTCTGTCTAGCTCTTCCTTGATGAAGCTCTCATCATATGCGCAAACCTCTATCCCATTTTGCTTCGCTTTTTGATGAGCGATGTTGGCTTTTTCAATGGCGGTGCCTATGTCTGTATCTTCCTTGGCCAGATAATAATGACCCGAGGGAAAGGTCACATTATATGTAAAATCTTTCCCCATACGCTCAAAAAAGCTCTCCAGGAAAATCTTCCGTCTCTCCAAAAGATGCTCTTCGGATTTAAACTCGTGCAGCAGTACAAATTCATCAATATTGGCCCTGCCATAGGCTTCCTGCTCGCTACACATAGCCGACTTCATGGCTTTTGCTACGTTTTTCAGCACCTGGTCTCCTTTTTCAAAGCCCAAGGTTTGGTTAATCAGTTTAAATCGATCCACATCATTTTTAATCAGCACATAGCGTTTGTCCGGGTTTTCTTTAATCAGCTGCTGGGAATCTCTTTTGAATTTCGCCAAGGTGGGTGCTCCCGTCAGGTCATCTAAAAAGGCAATATCCCATAGCGTTTTGAGGTGTTTTTTCTGCATTTGAAGCATCCAAATAATCAAAACTCCAAACAGGAGTATCATTAAAATGGTAATGGAAAACACAATCAGAATAATTCGGTTAGCCGAATTCGAAATCACCGCATCAGGAACGATTGAAAAAATATTCCAGTCGTTGATACCAATGGTTGAGTAATGTACAAGCCGCTTCTGATCTTTATACTGGTATCTGGAGTGACCAGACTTATTTTCGTACAGATTCTTGCGCAAGGTTTCAAAGCTGTCATTTTCATAAAAAGACATCTTATCCCAATCTTCGAAGAGGTTCTCAGTAGTGGTTAAGGTGAAGTTATTCTGTGTATGTGCAATGATGACTCCCTCATTATTGGTAATAAAAGCATAACCCTTTCCTTCAAAAGAGCTTAAAAATAACTTGTTCAGTTTTTGGGCGGTATAGGAGCCGTAGAGCACGCCGATAATCTCTTCCTCATACCGAATGGGAGCAGAGATCACCACCACCTTCTCTTGTCGAATCCGAGACATGAAAGGATCTGATACAAAGATTTCGCCGTCTAGGGCACGCAGATAATAAGGCATGGTATCAACCTGTAGGACCTGCCCCGTGTTTAGAAGCGCCTTTCCGCTTAAGTCAGCTACGCCTAAGTATTCAAAGTTCGTATCGTCGACTATTTTTGCCAGCTCTGAAACAGGAATATCCGTAAGCACACCACTTGGTGCGATAATGTCTGCAAGATTCTTGACTAGAATCTTTTCGCCTTCTAACTTTGAGGTGAAGTTATGTGCTTGTTGCTGCATAATTTCTTCTAAGGTATTGCAGGTGGATTCCTCGAGGTTTTTTCGAATACTGATGTTTAAATAGAGTAAGCTTACGATGATCACTACTGCAATCATCGCAGCATAAATGAGTTGAAGCTTGTTGCTTGTCACTGGTTTCATTGCAACCTCCATTCATGATTATGTCCTTTATGCACAAGTACAAAAGGGATCTTTGAATTATACGGCCCTATTATGGTTTATTTCTGATCCAATGTCAACATTTAGGCGAACCAAATGCTAACATTGGATCAGTCTGTTCCACAGTCGTCGTTTTTCTTAAAGCAGGCCAATGGTAAAAGTTAAGCAAAATTTTTCAAAATAACTTGTATTGTTAAGAAAGGTATAGTATACTTTTAATAAATAATTAATATTTGTTAACAATAGGCGTGCAAAAGTAGGAGGAAGGGGAGCAATGTTTAAAAGTAAACCACAAAAGAAACCTGATTTTGAGAATTATACATCCTATTTAAATGAAGGCCTAACCTTTAACAATGGTACTTTGAAGGGTGTAGGCTCGGTTAAAATTGATGGGATTATCTTTGGAGATATTGATATTGACGGCAGTATCATTGTGGGTGAAAGCGGGTATATAAAAGGCAGTGTTCTTTCTGGTCAGTTGCAGATTTTTGGTAAAGTTGAAGGGGATATTCATGTACATGGCTTAGTGCAGCTACAGAGCGGCTGTAATGTGCAGGGAAACATTGAGTGTAGCCTGATTATGATTGAACAAAATGCTGTATTCTGCGGTAATTGTAACATGACTGGCAAAAGTGAGAGGAAGAAGCAGAAGTCTGAAGCACCCCAAGATACTCAGCCTGCCAAGCAATAAGTATTTTTAAACTCAGTCCGTTTGGCTTTTCAAAGCCACCACGAAAAACGGTAGAAATGATCAAGGTTGATTAAAGGCGGTTTGACAATCTTTAGGAGACTGAGTATGAATCACAACCAGCTTGAATACGAATAAAAAATCCCTCATTGAAACAATCAACATAGAAGGGATTTTTTTAAGTCCTGCAATACGATACCAACTATCCTTTGTCCGGCTTTTTTGAAAAGGGAGGGATGGGGGTTTGGGCGGCGCGCGTGCGCTGCAGTTGGAGCCGGCCCGCCGCAGGCAGCGCTTGCCGCCCGTCACTTGCCGCCCGCCGCCTCCGGCGGCGTCGTCGGCATCGCGTCGAGCGCGTGGACCGCGTCCTGGAG
>CAZSXS010000128.1:0-4640 GCA_964611385.1 uncultured Defluviitaleaceae bacterium | reverse complement strand
TTTTCGCCGTTTGAAAAAAGTTTTCTTCTCCTTCCCCCCACGGTTTTAGAAAGACCCATTAAGATAGTGAGTTTATTTGAATTGAAAGTAATCGAGGTGAAATAGATGTTACCAACCTCAAACAAGGGGAACACCAGAGAATATGCTGCTCAGATACTGAGTACGATTACAGCGGGTGGCGCTTATAATAACATTGCTTTAAAAAATGCTCTATCGCAAAGCGAGTATTCTGCTTTGGATAGGGCTTTTATTACGGAGTTGGTAAATGGCACTTGCAGAAACCTTATGTTTATCGACCACTGTCTGCAAAGCTTTTCCAATACACCTCTGCAAAAGATCAAGCCCCTTTTGCTCAGTGTGTTGCGGATTTCTGTCTATCAGATTTTTTATATGGATAAGGTGCCGCCTTTTGCAGCTTGCAACGAGGCTGTAGACATTGCAAAGAAGCATTTCGGCAAGCTTTCTGGGTTTACCAATGGGCTTTTGAGAAACCTCATTCGCAACAAGGACGCGGTACCCCTTCCAGCCCTGGGAACCTTGACGTATCTGTCTGTCAAGTATTCCTTTCCTTTATGGCTGCTGAAAAAGCTTGGAGCAGCTTGGTCTTTTGAACAGACAGAGGATTTTTGCAGGCTTAGCAATGCGGCCCCGCGAGTGAATCTTTGTGTCAATGGGCTTAAGACCACCAGAACACAGCTATTGGAGCGGCTGCGGGCGGAGGGCGTGGAGGCGGAGGAAAGCGAGCATCTTGAGCTTTGCCTTTCAATAGGCGGAGTAAACCTTTCTGAGCTTGCGGCTTATAAAGAAGGCCTTTTTCATGTCATGGATGAAAGCTCAGTACTAGCGGTTCGTTGTCTTGGTTTGGAACGAGAGAGGGCAACGAAAGTAGGCATTGCTATGAGAGATTGCAATGCTATGAAAGAGGACAACGCCACAAGAGATTGCAATGTTATGAAAGAGGGCAACGCCACAAGAGGTGTCAATGCCATGAAGGATAACTTTACCGTACTAGATCTTTGCTCCGCACCGGGCGGGAAGTCCTTTCTGATGGGGCAGACCTTGCTGAACAAAGGACAGATAAAGTCAAGGGATCTCAGCGAAAAAAAGCTCGGCTTGCTCAAGACCGAAGCGGCTAGGCTAGGACTCGAGAATCTAAGCATAAAGGTGTCCGATGCCACGGTTTTTGACAAGGACCTGGAAGCCTGGGCAGACGTGGTGCTTGTGGATGCTCCCTGCACTGGCTTTGGGGTGATTCGGAAGAAACCGGATATCAAGTATACAAAAACAGAAGCGGATATAAAGGCCCTGGCGGAAATCCAGCGGAAGATTTTAGAGAATGCGATCTCTTATGTAAAGCCAGGTGGTATCCTGCTTTACAGCACCTGTACCCTCACTCAGGAGGAGAACCAGGATCAATATACTTGGATAAAAGCACAGGGCTTAAAACCCGAAAGTCTGGAAGAATGGATTCCGGCTTCCATGATTCATACAACAGATCCAGAGTCCGTAAAGGAAGGTTATATCCAATTGATGCCCTCCATGACCAATGACGGGTTCTTTATATCCAAGTTCAGGAGAGTATAAAGGTTTTAAAAAGAACCAGAAAAAAGCGTAAGCCACTAAAGTCTTTAGTGGCTTACGCTTTTTTTGATCAGTAGCTTGGCTAGATTGGGTTTGAAGCCAGGAAGATCATCAAAATGAAAAGGAGTGCGAGGCCAATCAGACCATAAGTCCTTAGCCCGCTTTTAATGGAGCCTTTTATCGGATTCTCAAGTACCGTCATATCCAGATAATAAGCGCCTTGCGTTTTGCGAATGGAAGATTCCCAAGCCTTCATGTATCGAAATACATGCTTATACTCCTTGCTTTTCAAGTCGATGGGGAGTTCCTCTATGTAAACCGCACATTCTTTCGAGGTGGCATTCATGTCTTGAAAGGCATGGATGATGGATTGCCTTTCAGACCCCAGCCACTCATGTGCAGAGGGTGCTGCAGCGATCTCTTCAGCCTCAGAGGGCGTATATTCCTTAAAATAAACGGAAGCTCTTAAGGAGTTCTTGAAATAAGTATACCAACAAGCGCTATACAACAACCCACTATAGAATTCAAACAGAACCTCAATGGACGTAAGCTCACCGATTCTAGCACCGTAGATGATGATCAAGTAAGCCATGAACATTAAAATAGTAGAAAAGCTAATCGTTGGCATAAAGCTATAAAGCATCCAACTAGAGTTTCCTCCGTTCTTCTTTTTATAGAGGAAAGTAGCGATACTGGCTAAGATAAGGAAGAGAACCAGCTCGCTAACACCATAACCATAATAAATAATCGTATACACAGTCGTAATCAGGGCAGAGATGCAGCTTAGCAAAGGTATGCGGAACAAGATCTTGCAAATGAGTTTGGCTCCGTTTTTCTTCCTACTGATCACTACAGCGATACACGTTAATACAAAGAAGAAATGAAGCAAAGCCAAGATACATAAAAGGGCGTTAAGCACAAAATAGCTATCAATACCATATCGGAGATGCTTCCAAAGGAAAACAACTTTCTGACGATAAAGGAATTTCTCCCAGTCAAAGGCTAACTTTAGGAGATTGAGCAGACTGGAGAATAGGCTGAAAATCATTGTGACCAAAAAGACAAGAATCCAGCCCCCTAATTTTTTGTAATTGTACTCCTTTTTGAATAAATTCATGTCGCTCATAAACACCCCTGATAAATAATTGAACATAACAACTCCTCCTTCTATGATGAATAGCATATTATATACGAAAAGAGAGCAATGCGTAAAGGTGAAATATTTTTAGCAACCAAGAACGCTTGCCCGAGCCCATGCGGGATTTCATTGGCATTCTATGCATCGTGAAGCGTGGGCACAAATATGAAAAGAAATGCTTTAAATCCCCTATAAATCCGAAAAATATTTGACAGCGTAATTTATTTTTGATAGACTATGCAGAAAAAATTTACAGAGGAAATTTTCTATAGTGTTTTTCTTTGGAAAAGCT
Source organism: uncultured Defluviitaleaceae bacterium (assembly GCA_964611385.1). Classification (GTDB taxonomy): domain Bacteria; phylum Bacillota; class Clostridia; order Lachnospirales; family CAYPQA01; genus CAZSXS01. The sequence goes on along the minus strand of CAZSXS010000128.1, from coordinate 1,629 downwards.
AGGTTTTATTACGTTTTTCCACATCTTATACCATTTAGGAGGCTTTTAAAATGCACAAGCTTATCAAGGAAGGATTAACATTTGATGACGTTTTGTTGATCCCTTCAAAGTCAAATGTTCTTCCCGGAGAAGTGAATTTGACCACGTGTTTGACGAAAAATATTGTTTTAAATATTCCGGTAATGAGTGCTGGAATGGACACGGTTACGGAAGCGCAGATGGCCATAGCGATGGCTAGGCAGGGTGGTATTGGAATCATACATAAAAATATGCCCATCGAAGATCAAACCACCGAGATTGACAAAGTTAAGCGTTCGGAAAACGGCATTATTGCCGATCCCTTTTCTCTCTCACCCAACCATTATGTGTATGAAGCTAACAATTTAATGGCAAAGTATCATATTTCTGGGGTGCCTGTTACTGAAAACGATAAGCTTGTTGGAATTATCACAAACAGAGACCTTCGCTTTGAAACGGATCACAACAAAAAGATTTACGAAGTTATGACCCGAGAAAATCTGATTACAGCTCCCGAGGGCACGACCCTTGAGCAAGCCAAAAGGATCCTGACCAAGTATAAGATTGAAAAATTACCCATTGTGGATGCCAAGTGTAATTTGAAGGGTTTAATTACCATCAAGGATATTGAAAAGGGAATTAAATACCCTCATTCTGCAAAGGATAAATATGGAAGGCTCCTGGTTGGAGCTGCCATCGGCGTGGGCGGGAACAATTTGGAGCGCCTTGCTGAGCTGGTTAAGTTTAAGGTTGACGTGGTGGTGGTAGATACGGCCCACGGCCACTCCCAGGGTGTTATTGATACCGTTCGCAAGATTAAAACCCAGTACCCCGACTTGCAACTCGTCGCCGGAAACGTCGCCACCGCAGAGGCTACCATTGCCCTCATTGAAGCAGGTGTGGATGCGGTGAAGGTTGGTATCGGCCCCGGCTCGATCTGTACTACCAGAGTGGTTGCGGGGATTGGTGTTCCTCAGATTACAGCCATCTACGACTGCGCCGAGGCGGCTAAGCCTTACGGTGTTCCTGTCATTGCAGACGGAGGCATCAAGTATTCCGGCGACATCACTAAGGCCATTGCAGCAGGGGCCAGTGTAGTGATGATGGGCAGTATTTTGGCAGGTTGCGAAGAAAGCCCTGGTGCCACCGAGCTTTACCAAGGGAGAAAGTATAAGGTCTATCGCGGAATGGGTTCCTTGGCGGCCATGGAGCAGGGCAGCAAAGATCGCTATTTCCAGGAAGATGCCAAAAAACTGGTACCTGAAGGCGTGGAAGGCCGGGTTGCTTACAAGGGCTTTGCCGGGGACGTGATCTTCCAGCTCATGGGCGGCCTTCGGTCGGGCATGGGGTATTGCGGAACCCCAACCATCGAGGACTTGAAGGAAAACGGGAAATTTATGAAAATTACCTCCGCTGGCTTGCGTGAAAGCCATCCTCATGATATCCAGATCACCAAGGAAGCACCTAACTATAGTGTGGAGTATTAGGTCATAATTATAGTAGGCTAGCTATTTTTGCTTTACCAAGCTGCCCCATTTAAACAGGATCAAATTCATTGTTTTGTGTGGCAGCTTTACAAAATTATTATTGAAAATTATTTGTCAAAAGTTG
>CAZSXS010000127.1:0-4884 GCA_964611385.1 uncultured Defluviitaleaceae bacterium | reverse complement strand
GAGGAAAACTTTTTTCGCCGTTTGAAAAAAGTTTTCCTCCTCCTCCCCCCACGGTTTTAGAATTTTATTTTTCCTTCGGATTAAATACCAAAGCGGATAAGAATCCAAATAGCATGGCGGCAGATACACCTGCGGCGGCTGCCTTAAGACCGCCGGTGAGGATACCTGAAAAGCCGTTTTTATTAATCTCGTCCCGGACACCCTTGGCTAATAGATAACCGAAACCAGGCAAGGGAACCGTGGCACCGGCACCGGCGTATTTTACTAGAGGCTCATACCAGCCTAGCCCGCCCAAGATGCAGCCCAATACTACAAATAAAACTAAGATTCTGGCGTTTGTCAGCTTGGTCTTGTCCACCAAAATCTGTCCGATCACACAAATCAAGCCTCCTATAATAAATGCACGAAGATACATCTCAACACCTCCCTCTGCGGCTCTGCCGCGTTTTACTGATTCTCTATGACTACCCCGTGGGCTATGCCCGGTAACGTCTCCCCTTGCTGAGTCGTAACCGTGCTGTGCAAGGAGCCGGTGGGGATAAATAGGATTTTTTGTAGCTTCCCTTGGCAAAGTTGTTGATATAAATAGGAAAAGACCGAAGCTGAGCAGCCGCAGCCGCTGCCCCCGTTGTGGGTGTCCTGCCTCTCCCTGTCGAAGATCTCAATCCCGCAGTCGCTGTAGTTGTTGCTCAAATTGTAGCCTTCTTCACGTAGTAGCTTGATGACTAACTCGTGCCCGATGTAACCTAGATCACCTGTGATGATTAAATCATAATATTCTGGCGTCCGGTCTAAATCCTTAAAGTGATTCAAGAGTAAATCTGCCGCCGCAGGCGCCATGGCGGCCCCCATGTTGTTACTGTCCTTTATGCCCATGTCAATGATCTTCCCTGTTGTGATGGCCTTGATGTATGGCCCCTTTCCATTGGCTGAGATCACACAGGCTCCGTCTCCCGTTACCGTCCAGGAAGCCGTGAGCGGCCTTTGAGTGCCTAGCTCTAAGGGGTAGCGGAAGGTTTTTTCGGCTGCGCAAAAATGACTGGAAGCCGATGCAATCACATTCGTTGCAAAACCTCCGTCAATGAATACCGCTCCCAAGCTCATGGATTCACCCATGGTTGAACAGGCACCAAAGAGCCCGAAAAAAGGACGATTTAGTTCCCGAATGCCAAAGGTGGTACCTGTACCTTGATTTTGTAAATCTCCTGCAAAGATATAGTCTATGTCTCCTAATTTCAAGTTCGCCTTACTGACAGCCAGCTCTATGGTTTCTGTGGCCATTTTGCTTTCGGCCTTTTCCCAACTCTTTTGTCCAAAAAGAGCATCGGCGGACACCCGGTCAAAATATTGACCCAAAGGCCCCTCGCCTTCTTTGGGGCCTACCACAGAGGCCGCTGAAAGAATGCTTGGCGGGTTTTGAAATACAATGCTCTGCTTTCCAACATGCTTATTGATAAAAAAACCTCCTTTTGTTTCTTGTCTTACCTTGTTTCTTTGCCTAGTTTTTTGCCTTGCTTATTTAACTAAATAATAAACCAAGCCTACCAATATCGAACTCAATATTCCATAGACGATTACAGGCCCGGCAACTACAAACATCTTTGCACCTACGCCTAAAATAAAGCCTTCCTTTTTAAACTCGATGGCCGGGGCAGCGACAGAGTTGGCAAAACCTGTGATGGGAACCACCGTACCGGCACCAGCGAATTTTCCGATTTTATCGAAAAAGCCAAGTCCCGTTAAAAGAACACTGGCGAAGATTAAAATAATGGAAGTATACATCCCGGCTTCGTCCCTGGTGAAGCCCCCAGCAACAAAGCGACTGTTGATATACTGCCCGATCAGGCAAATAAAGCCGCCCACAAAAAAGGCTTTCAAGCAGTCTGTCAGTAACTTGCTGTTTGGAGAAGCCTTTTTGACCATATATTGATATCGATCCTTACCTTTTTTGGTTAAATCCATAAAATTCTCCTTTGGTTTTCTCTTCTGTTTTTCTTCCCTAGTTTTGTTATGAAGTCCTTCTTCATTGCTTGTAAAAACCCTCAATACAGTAGTAAAGCAAAGCGCCAATGAGTTTTCCCAAGGCTATAGCCAGAACAAAGAAAAACATTCCAGCCTGAATACGCCCTCGTCGGGTTAGGATGGGGATAACATCCAGGATTTCTGCCAGGGAAACGGCCACACAGCCAAAGAATATCCCTATCGCCAAGGTATACAGGATGGCAAGATATCCAATGGGAATGTAGAAATCAAAAGCCATTGTCAAGGTGCCGAAGATACCACCAAAGATGATGGCCTCCTCATAGAGCTTGATGTGGGTGGTGGTATGGGTCTTTTGAGCCAAGCGAGGTACCACACCGATGATGGCGATGAAGGCAAAGACAGCCCCGGCGATGACCATGCCCGCTGAAAAGCTGATAAAAACAGGCAAGATCGCCTTACTCAGGTTCATTGAAGTCCTCCTTCAGCTTCTTATCATCCAGATTGTTTTCCTTGGCCTTCTTTTCGATGTCTAAGATTTCAATGGTGGTATCCGTAACATTCGTTTCGTACAGAGCCATTTCAACTTCAATGGGGGTTGGGTCGTCTGTTATCTTTTTGCCCAGGAAGTGGTTAAAGAACACGATGATCCCCACAGCCAGGCCAATCGAATAAGGAATATCCAATATCATGGGCTTGGTGGTTATCTTGCCAAAGAAGATCTCATAGTACTTTTCCAGCACTTGAGAGATTTGTGCGTCTGTATGAAAGCTCATGATGGCAGTGGAGCCCCCGGCGAAAAGCACAAGGACTACAAAGAAGATTTTGAGATATTTGAACAGGGTGCTTTCTTCCTTTTTTTCAAGGGAATAGTTGATTAAAGTATCCATTTCACCCAGGTTGCAGACGGTGGCATCCGGATAGGCTTTCATAATGGCCTTTACGATGTCGGTTACAGAAACCAAGAGATTCACCGTTTTCTTTTTGCTGTTTTGAACTCCTCCCATATCAATATCCAAGAGCTTTATTTTTTCAATCTTCTTGCTGATATTCGTGGGAGCCAAAACTTCGGCAATATCCTTGATGGTTATGGAAGGAACTTCATAGAGGATGGCTTTTTTAACGGGCTTAATGTAAATATCCATATGAGCTCTTTTCTAACCTCCTACAAACTCTAAATATTTTTGTTATTATGACAAAAAAGAATCGCAAATATTCAAAATCAGAACCAACTCAATCCAATGAACATACAATGAAGTATTTATACTCAATACCTACAAGACCTGGGAGGGAAAACCATGAACGAGCATTACAAGTTTGTAAACGTAAGCCTGCCCTACGCGTATGATGCACTGGAACCATACATTGACACCAAGACCATGGAATTACATCACGACAAGCATTTGCAAACCTACATTGACAACCTGAATAAGGCACTGGAAAATTATCCTCAATTTCAAAACTGGTCCTTGGAACAGCTTCTTTACTATGCGGATCGCTTGCCAACGGAAATTCGTACCACTGTAAAAAACAATGCCGGAGGGGTTTACAATCATCTAATTTATTTTGAGGGACTGAACCCCAAAGGAGAGCGGGAAATTGATCGTGTCCGAAAACAAATCATTGAGCAATTTGGGTCCTACGAAAACTTTGAAAAGGAAATAAAAAAAGCCGCCTTATCCGTCTTTGGCTCAGGCTACGCCTGGCTGGTGGAGGACAACAATGGGCGGCTTTCGATCATTACCACAGCCAACCAGGACACCCCTATCCCTATGGGGCTTTTTCCGATTATCAACGTGGATGTTTGGGAGCACGCCTATTATCTGAAAAACTACAACCGGCGGAATGAATATCTTGACAACTGGCTGAAAGTGATCAAGAGGAGCCGTGGAGCTTGACCGCATATTCAAATGAAAAGCCAACGATTTAAAGTTGGCTTTATTTTTTTGCTTAAAAAAAGACAGTGCTGCCGTTTTTATCTTGACAATCAATTGGAACTGTTATCCAGTATCAGCAAACGACCCAAGCTTTGACATTGAAAAACTAACCTTGCATTTATATACATGCACACTCTTTTTATTAGGAGGCAAAGTATTAGTATAAGCGCTACTGAAGACAAAGCTTCTCCTTATTTCAATGCTGCAGAAATAAGTTTGCCTCAAGATTTCAAATTATCTGTGAGATCAATTGATATTTTACTTGACAGAAATTGATTTTTTATGATATACATTTCTTAGTAAAAGCGACGAAGAGAGCAAGTAGGTATCTTGAAGCGTTACAGAGAGTCCCAAGAGCTGAGATGGGATACGATAAAGATATGGAGGTTTTTTAACCTGCGTTTCGGAAACGAAATCGAAAAAAGACTTGGAGCTGCATACCGACTACACGATGTTATACTCAGTCCCTAAAACATTTTCTAAGCCGCCTTCATTCAGCCTTGATAAATTCTATTGTTTTGTATAGCGGCTTTGCAAAGCATAACGGTACTGAGTTTAGTGTTGAGACTATGCTGGGACTGCGCCCATTACAGCGCTAGGGTATCGATATTTTTCTGTACTTTGTTATTTGTTACAAGTGCAGTAGCGTATCTGTACTTGTGGAGGTTTATGCCGTGAGGTGTAAACGAACTAAGGTGGTACCACGGGAGTCTATTTATTCCCGTCCTTGGAAACAGGGACGGGAATTTTTGCGTTTTTACGGCCATGATTTCTTAGAATGATCAACCATGAATTGACCATTTTATTAAATCATGACTGAGCAACCCATGCATTCCTGTCCAAAATCAAACGAAGGGAATGTATTGAAATGAGTGAAAACAGTTTAATCGAAGCACGTCAAACCAAATTTGCTTAAATGATAATAAAGATAGCTCATGTACAAAAATCACGAACGATGGTATAATAT
>CAZSXS010000126.1:0-4965 GCA_964611385.1 uncultured Defluviitaleaceae bacterium | reverse complement strand
TTCTTTCTGCACTTTGAAGTTTTCCTTTTTACACCACTTGACAAGACGCTATCGTTGACCTTTTCAAACAAGGCTATTTTTGCCAGAAGGAAAACGGAAGAGAAAACCCTTATGCAGCAGCTGTTTTCTTCTGCTCCAGAGGCTTCCTACAGCCTGCTTTGGGTGAGCCAGCTGATCTTCCCAGAACTGAGTGCAGAGGACAAGGTCAAGGTGAATACCTTGAAAGCAGAAAGAGGCAATATTTACGATCGAAACCATGAACTGCTTGCCGGAAAAGGCATTGCCTCCTCCGTAGGCCTGGTGCCAGGCAAAATGAACGAAAGCCCAGAAGCCGACCTTCAACGTTTAGCCGAACTGCTGGAACTTTCCGTCGAAGCGATTCAAAAAAAGCTTTCAGCCTCCTATATCAAGACCGATACCTTTGTTCCTCTTAAAATGATCCCATTAGGAATGGAGGAACTGGAAGCAGCACTTTTGGAAATCAAGGGCATCAAAATTAGTAACGCCTCTGTCCGGGTCTATCCTCTGGGGGAAAAGGCCTCTCATCTGACAGGCTACATCCAGAATGTTTCTGCGGAAGATTTAGAAAATTTTCAGGGGAAGGGATACTCAGCCAGCAGCGTCATTGGTAAAGCCGGTTTGGAAAAAATATATGAGGATACCCTTCGGGGCAGGGATGGATACGAAATCATCCTGGTGGACAAGGACGGCAATATCAAAGAAACCCTAGCACGGAAAGCCCAACAGAACGGAGAAAGTATTAGCCTAACCATTGATGCTTATTTGCAAGCCCAGTTTTATGAGCGTTTGCAGGGGGATAAGGCCAGCGGGGTGGCTATGAATCCTAAAACAGGGGAAGTCTTGGCGCTGGTGAGTACCCCTAGTTTTGATGCCAATGATTTTGTCTTGGGCATGTCTTCGAGCAAGTGGGAGGGCCTGAATGCGGATGAAAACAATCCACTTTTTAACCGCTTCAAGGCTACTCTATGCCCTGGCTCTGGTTTCAAGCCTGTTATTGGGGCCATAGGTTTATCAACTGGGAAGTTGAGCCCAGAGGAAAACTACGGCTATGCTGGACGGAGCTGGCAAAAGGACAGCAGTTGGGGCGGCTATAAAATTACCACCCTGAAGGACTATGGACCAGACGTGATCCTAAAGAATGCGCTCATCTACTCGGATAATATCTACTTCGCAAAAGCCGCGCTTAACATCGGAGCTGAAGTCTTGTCCGAACAGCTCGTGAATATTGGCTTTGAGGAACGCATACCCTTTGAGTATGGCTTGTATTCATCCACCTTTTCGAATACAGAAAAATTCGAATCTGAAATCCAGCTTGCTGACAGTGGGTACGGGCAGGGGCAGATTTTAACGAACCCCATTCATTTAGCCTCCATCTATAGCGCTTTTTCCAATGAAGGAAATATGATCAAGCCTTACTTGCTGTTGAAGGAAAAAACAGTTCCGGAGCTTTGGAAGGAGCAAGTCTTTACAAAGGAAGCAGCGGAGATCCTTCAAGCTGATTTGCGACTCGTTGCAGAAAACACGTACAAAACCTTGGGCTTGAAAATGAACATTGCTCTGGCCGGGAAAACAGGCACAGCGGAGATTAAGCACTCAAAGGAAGACACAGAAGGTACAGAACTGGGTTGGTTCTCTGTGTTTACTGCTGACCCAGCCTCTGAAAAGCAGCTCCTGCTTATCACTATGATTGAAGATGTCAAAAAGCGTGGCGGCAGCAGATATGTTGTTCCCAAGGTAAACGACGTGCTGCTTGGCTTTGGACTGAACTAAAGATAGCCGGAAAGCATAGAAAGCGCCGTCGCATTTTAATTCGACGGCATTTTTTAATTATATGAAAACCGCTATGCTTCTTACGACTAAAGATAACTTTAACAGTAACGTAAAAATCGTGTAATACTATAGTAACATCATTTCAGTATAATTTTTCTGAAATGCAGTATAATTTAGGGTGCTAAAGGAGGTCGTGCATAAATGATAAAAAGTAGTAAAATAAAAACCAGATATAAAACGCAGCTTATTTGTTTTGTGTTGCTTTTATTTCTGAGTACCTTTATGCCCGCCATAATCCTTGCCAATGATGAAAATAAAAATGCAGACAGCTTTACGATTACCGGTGGCTTGAACAAGAAGACGGAAATCACTTTTGATACCGAAAGAAACCTTGTAGGTGCTTCTGATAAATATTCAAGCATTACGGTGAAAGTTTATTTACTGACAGACAGTGGATGTTTTTCGGAAGCTGAGACTAAGACCGACGACAATACTAAGACAGACTCCTATGCAAAGGTAGATCCCAATGTAAAAACAGAATCTGATACAAAGATGGATCCTTACGCAAAGGCAGAGACCGAGACAAAGCGATCTCTTGATGATATTAAGAAGAGCATAGAAGCAGTAGAACCTGTGACCTATACCATCAGTGTTGGAGCCTCCGGCCTTTTTAATCAAAACATTGATTTGGCCCTGGGGGACAATATCATCCTTGTAACTCAGGACAAAGACGGCAAGACAACAGAGAAGATTTTTATCGTTCGGCGTAAGGACGCGGAAATCAAAAACAAGCTTGAAAAAGGAATTGTTTTGCCGGGTCAAAACAAGGTGAGCCCATGATGATAAAAAATGTGAAGAATTTTTTTATTATGTTTTTATGTTTTTTGGCGGCGTACCAAACCGGACAGTTATGGCTTGAAGATTTTTCAAGTCGTAACTTTTTTTATACTTTTTTTTCGGACTTGATCATCGACAACAGCGTGTACTCAACTGAGCAGAGAAGCTTTGTAACCCCTTACCGCTTGATCTACAGCCTAGGGAACAAGACCTTTAAAATGATTTATTCGGACCTGTTAAACAGTTCAGATAAGAAAAGCTGCGATTCCTTGCTCAAGGAAGCCCTGCAAAAGGGTGAGTATGTCAATAGCTACCCCATAGACTGGGACTGGATTAGCAAGAATACATCTGTTATTTATGATTACCCCTATCCCATACCTACTGATATTTTTGTCCGTTTCTTTGGTCAGAAGGGAAGTTTGTTAAACGCAAGGTTGAAGAGTTTTACTCAGATTGTTTTTGTGCCCGATAAGCTAGGCAACAATGCGGTTAAAATTCTGTTTGTGGACGAAGATACCTGCTATGAATATGTGGTGAATAAAAAGAACTTCTCTCTGACGCAAAACTTTAACTATGAGCTGCTGACCTATGTATCTTCTAAGCAAAGCGGTTATATGATCTTTAATAAAAATGTATTTTTACCCAAGTGGGATAACGACCGTTTCACTTATTCAGCCGTATCTTTTTCAAACCCCTACGCTTACCGCGGGGAACTTTTGCTCAATACCGTGGAGAAAAAAATCGATAAATACTTTGATAATCCTATTGCAAAGTGGACAGGTATCGTCAACGGGGTGTATACTTACAGCGATGAAAACATTGTTGTCAAGTATTACAAGAGTAACGTATTAGAGTATTTTAACTATACCTCCAGAAAGCAAAGTTCTTCCTTGGTATCGGATTTTGAAGCAGCCGTTAAGTTTATCGCCAGGGATTCTGATGTAAGCAATGACTTCTATTGTAGCCGGTATGAGGAGGACGACAAAAGTACGACCTTTTATTTTGATTATAGCCTCAACAATTTCCCTTTGGTTTATTCTGAGACGCTTAAACAGGAAACCGACATGGAGCATCCCATTCAGGTTACCGTAGAAAACGGCATGGTGACTCGATATAAAAAGCTTGCTTTTACATTTTTCTCTGATGATGATCTGAGAGTCAATGCGATCGTGGATTTTTTGGGCGTTGTGGATAGTATTTTTGTGGCCGGAGAGCTTTCTGCCGCCCCTCTGTCTGAATCGGCCACCTTGGATGCTGTAAGTCTGAGCTATAAAATTGACATCGAGCGCCAGATTCTGCTCAACTGGTTTTTGAAAATCGGGGACAAATCCTATGTCAAGAGTGCTCAAGTTAAATAAGAATTCATTTATTTACAAAAAAGATGGGAGGTATTTATGGACTGGGACAAAGCCAAGCGCTTGTGTATTATTTTTCTGCTTGTATTAAATCTGATTCTCTTTTGGTTAAATAATATGAACAGCAATACCTATACCATTAAGCAAGACCAGGAAAAAGCGATTTTTAAGGTTCTTTCCCAGAATAAAATTAGCATGTATGCTCCCTTGCCCCAAAGCTACCGACCTATGAAGGAACTGAGTTTGTCAGGGTATGTGTTGGATATCAGGCTGTTTGCCAACGCTTTTTTTAACACACAAAAGGATCCGGAAAGTTTAACTAAGAACGTGGAATTTAATAGAATAACCTACTTGTTTGAAGACAAAAGCATTTCCATCGCTGCGGGTGGTGTTTTAACTTGCTTTGATCCTGGGTCTTACGGCGAGCTGACGAAGGAGAGCGCCAAGAAATTGTGTGACGATTTTCTTAAAAAGCTGGGTAAAAGCTTTTCTGGCTTTGCTCTTGACAATTCCTCTAGCACAGCCCCTGGAGGCTATGTGTTTGAATACAGAGAAGTCTACAAAAAAAGTACCATTCACTCTAACTATATCATTTTCACTTTTCAGGATACCCTAACCATCGAATGCTCATACAGCACAAACAGCGGATACGTAGGAAGCCCCAGAGAAATCTGTGCAGCAGATGAAGCCTTGCTTTGCTTTATGAAGGATATCAAGAATCGTATGCCGGACAGAGAGATTATCATCAACAAAATGGACTTGGTCTACTATCTGCCGGAGAGCAGCAGTGATATGAGTCTTGCCTTTAAGGCCATTCCTTGCTACCGAATTTATATGAATAATGTAAAGGAACCTGTTTTAATTAATGCATATTTGAATACATGGGCAAATTAAAAGCGGAACGTATTAGCCTGGGATGGTCAGGGAGAGGTGTTAAGTTTGAAAACATCCCTTGCTGAAGATTTGCACGAGCCATAAGGAA
>CAZSXS010000125.1:0-5136 GCA_964611385.1 uncultured Defluviitaleaceae bacterium | reverse complement strand
GACCTTGCAATTCATCCCGCCGCCTATAGAGGCGGGGGACTTCTTGGCAACTTAGATTAAAAGCGGTATTGTAAACTTCATCTTTAGCAAACGCTGCAACCGAGTCCCACCATATGCAACTAAATATTCAATATCATAAGCAATTGAACTACACTTCTTTACAACGACCCATTTAGCATAGTAATGCCCGTTTTCATGTAGTATAGCATGCGTTAACAATTCCTTCAAGATGTTGTTACAATTCACAGCCGCTAAGCGATTTCTAGTAGCTACTTATTACCATAAGCAATAGGCTTTTGGGCATTGTTGCGATGTTCAAAAGCCTTTTTTTGTTTCCCTTCCTCAGTCATAAATCTGAGCTTGTCCTAATATACTACTACTATAAACACCAATCTTATGAATGGAGATGAATACAAATGAAGTGGCATTCAATGAACTGCGATGAAGTGGCAAAGATTCAAATGACAGACAGCAAGAAGGGCCTGAGCAATGAGGAGGCAGCAAAGCGAGCCTTGGAGCAGGGAAAAAACTGCTTAGAGGAAAAAAAGAAGACGAGCCTTCTGGTACGGTTTTTGTTGCAGATGAATGACTTTATGGTTATCATTCTGTTGGTAGCGGCCGGGGTCTCCTTTTTGAGTACCTACCTTCGGGGGGAAAATGACTATATAGACCCTATTATCATTCTGGTGATAGTGGTCTTGAATGCTGTGCTGGGGATCGTTCAGGAAAGCCGCGCGGAAAAAGCCTTGGAGGCACTGAAAAAAATGTCCGCACCCATGGCCAGAGTGATCCGTCAAGGCCTTCAAACTCGGATTAAGGCTGAGGACTTAGTGACAGGTGACTTGATCATCCTGGAAACCGGGGATTATGTCCCGGCGGACGCAAGGCTTGTACATAGCAACAATCTCAAAACCGATGAATCCTCCCTCACTGGTGAATCCCTTCCAGTGGAAAAGAACATTGAGAAGTTGGACAAGGATATCGGACTTGGAGATAAGCGGAATATGGTCTTTTCCGGCACCACCGTTAGTGATGGTCGGGGTATGGCGATTGTGGTCAATACAGGCATGAGCACGGAGGTCGGGAAAATTGCACATTTAATCATGAGTGAGGAAAACAATGAAACAGAGCTTCAGAAGGAGCTGGCCGGAACCGGAAAAATTCTGGGCATCGGCGCTCTTTGTATTTGCTTCATAATTTTCGTCATTGGTATTTTACGGAATCATCCCGCCTGGGATATGTTTATGACTTCGGTTAGCCTGGCTGTTGCGGCCATCCCAGAGGGATTGCCTGCTATTGTTACCATCATGCTGGCAATCGGCGTTCAAAGAATGTCCAAGAAAAACGCTGTGATTCGCAAACTGCCTGCGGTGGAAACCTTGGGTGGGACAAGCGTAATCTGCTCGGATAAAACCGGCACCCTGACCCAAAACAAAATGACCGTTGTGGAGACCTTCGGTGAACAGGAAAGGCTGATGCAGTTTGCCGCCCTCTGCAACAACAGTACAGCAGAGTTGGGACTTGCCACAGAGAGAGCTTTGGTCATTGGAGCAAAGGAAGCGGGCATTGATAAAGAAAAACTGGATGAAGCATTTCCCAGAGTGTATGAGCTTCCCTTCGATTCAAAAAGAAAGCTGATGACCACGGTTCATCGGGGCGAAGAGGGCTATCTGGTGATTACCAAGGGCGCACCGGAGCGTGTACTTTCCTGCTGCAAGCACTTTGGGGAGTATAGCCAGAGTATCGTAGAGAAAAAGAATGAGGAATTAACCGAGGCCGCCTTACGGGTAATAGGGGTGGCGTATAAGCGGGTGACTACGCTTGAGATTGTCAACAACAAGATTAAAAATGAAGACTTGGAGCAGAATTTGACCTTTTTGGGTCTGATTGGTATGGTGGATCCGCCCAGAAAAGAAGTAAGCCGCTCAGTAAAAATCTGTAAGGAAGCCGGAATCAAGCCGGTTATGATTACGGGCGACCACATTGGAACCGCCACGGCCATCGCCAAAAAGATCGGGATACTGGACGGACGGGGCAAGGCCATGAGTGGAACGGAATTAAGTCAAACCTCTCAGGAGGATTTGACCAAAAAAATCTACGATTACTCCGTCTTTGCCCGGGTGACCCCAGAGGATAAGGTGCGGATTGTCAAGGCCTTCCAGGCCAGAGGTGCGATCGTAGCCATGACAGGCGACGGGGTAAACGATGCCCCTGCGCTTAAAACAGCAGACATCGGTTGTGCCATGGGGCTAAGCGGCACAGATGTGGCCAAAGGTGCGGCGGATATGGTTTTGGCTGACGACAATTTTTCAACCATAGTGGCAGCCATCAAAGAAGGTCGGGGCATTTACTCCAATATCCGGAAAGCCGTGCACTTCCTGCTTTCTAGTAATATAGGTGAAATTATCACCATTTTTACAGCCATCCTGATGGGCTGGAGCACCCCTCTGTTGGCTATTCATCTGCTGTGGGTGAATCTGGTAACAGACTCCCTGCCGGCTGTGGCCTTGGGTTTGGATCCCTCTGATGCCTCCATCATGAAAAAAAGACCCTTCGATCGGCACAAAAGCCTGTTCTCGGAAGGTCTTTGGATCAGAATTTTCTTAGAGGGTCTTATGATCGGAACCTTGGCTTTGCTTGCCTTTTCCGCCGGTTCCTTTTTCTACGACTTTGGCCCCATCCCCTATGTGGGCCGCACCATGGCCTTTGCAACCTTAAGCATTTCCCAGCTCATTCACGCCTTTAACATGCGTAGCGAGGGCAGCCTTTTCAACATCAACCTACTGTCCAATCCCTACTTGATCGGCGCTTTGATCGTGGGCACGCTCTTGCAGGTTTCTGTTATTGTCCTTGAGCCTCTCAGCAAAAGCTTCAAGGTCGTACCCCTCAATTTTACGCAATGGCTCCTCGTGGCCTCCCTTAGTCTGGTTCCCCTCCTTGTTGTGGAGTTGCAAAAGATGCTGCTAAAGGAGGTAACAGTGTCTGTTATGAATAAGAAAGCTTTACAGGCTCATGAGAGCTAGGATAAAAAGGAAAGCGACTTTTTAATTAGCCTTTGACAACAGAAGTATGGATGTGCTATACTCTGAATATAATAAAAGAGGGAGTGCTAGTAACACCCCCTCTGTAAATGCACAGCCGCTAAAAGGCGGCTTGGCTTACGGTTAAGTTGAGGTTATAACCGCTTACCTTTGCGAGTGGCAGCGGTTATTTCTTTTTTGAAGAAATATATGTCAACAGGAGCAAAGTAAACATCCCGAATGAAAGCATTAGATTGATCGCTTCATAATTTGACATAGGCCAGACCCCCTTTCATCGGGGAATCCGTAAGCCAAGCCGCCCACAAGCAGTGTGCGTAAGTAGTATAATCGAATTGGTTCTTTTTTACAAGACACTCTTGAACGCTTGTGCGCTTTTGAGTGTCTTTTTATTTGGCAACAGAAGTATGAATAAAGAAAGAGCCGATATCCCAGGATACCGGCTCTTTCTTTATTCATACAGATCAATTCATCGAAGATTAAGCCAAGCTCTTGTTCACAAATTTTGTTAGCCTGGACTTTTTTCTTGAAGCGTTATTTTTATGATACACGCCCTTAGACATCGCTTTGTCAATAATCGACACAGCTTGGATCAAAGCTGCATTTGCTTCTTCTTTGTTTCCAGCTTTAACGGAAGCCAAAACCTTCTTGATGGCAGTCTTTGTGCGGGATTTAATCATTTTATTTCTGAGTGCTTTCTTTTCCGTTACTAGAATACGTTTCTTTGCGGACTTTATGTTTGCCAATGTTTACACCTCCGTATCTACAATTAATTATGATTTTGCATTTTATAATAAATGTATGAAAAAGTCAAGAAATTATTTAGGCCAAAAACGCTACTCCATTCCATGGAATACAAAAGATTGATGATTGCCATTTCTACTGCGTGTTCTTACTCTAAACAAGTTCTATTTCTCCTTTTGAATATTGTTGATCAGCTCTAGTTTTGTGTTAGAACTTTCCCGCAGCACGATGGGTTCCACCTGAATAAGACGGACGGCAGTGCCTTCGGAAGCCGACGCATAGGAAAAGCCCTCATGGTTTGCCGCTCCACCAGTATTGCCTTGATTATCGGCACAGATTACGGCAATGTTACCAGGGTTTTTCCCTGCTCTTATGATTGCGTTATGAGTCCGAAGCACGGCTTGCTCCGCTGCCTTTTGCGGATGAAAGCCTTGTCGAAGCAACTCCGTTGCATAAAAGCTGGTACAGACTTTCATGATATCCTCTCCCCAGCCGGTAGCTGCTGCTCCGCCGCACGCATTGTCCACATAAAAGCCAGAGCCAACCAGCGGAGAGTCGCCTACTCTTCCTGCCAGTTTCATCCCCGCTCCGCTGGTGGAAGTCCCTACGCACATCTGCCCATCAGTTGCAAGAGCAATGATCCCCACCGTATCATGGCCGATCACTTCATTATTGGCCTGAGCTTTTTTGCTTTCTTTCAATTTATCTTGATCCATCTTCTCATTTTCAAGCTTCTCTTGTTCAGTTTTCTCTTTTTCAAGCTTTCCTTTTAATTCCAACCATTTCTGATAGCTTTGTTCTGTCAGCAAGTTGCCTTGGCGGTGCTGCCTTTCTTGAGCAAACTTCATAGCCCCTTCCCCTACCAAAATGGAATGCTTGGTTTCTAGCAATACATCCTTTGCCAGTAGGATGGGATTCTTAAAACCCTTCACGGCCGCAACGGATCCAGATTCTAATGTACTGCCCAGCATAATGGCTGCATCCAACTCTACTTCTCCCTCAACATTCGGAAAGCCACCGCAACCAACCGAATCAACCGCCTCATTATCTTCCACCATTGTCACAGCAGTAATCACTGCATCCAACGCCGACACATTCTCTTGCAGTAGTTCTGCTCCCTTAGCAACGCTTTCTTTTGAAAATTCCCAGGTTCCAATCATTGACCACATACTTAATTTGCCTCCGCTTTCGCAATTATATTTTTGGCCTTCGCAAAGCAGACTATATTCAGTCTTTATTCAAAGCCACCTTCATTCAATCTCAATAAATTCTATAGTTTTGTTTGATGGCTTTGCAAAGCTTAGAGCCTGTCTAAAATCTTTTCAACAACACCGACAAGAACGCCAATTTAGCC
>CAZSXS010000124.1:0-6151 GCA_964611385.1 uncultured Defluviitaleaceae bacterium | reverse complement strand
TTCTTTCTGCACTTTGAAGTTTTCCTTTTTACACCACTTGACAAGACGCTATCGAGGATACAAAGGGAGGGGAGATGGTAGAGTCATAAAGCAGAGACTGAAAAAGCACCTAACAGTTATATAGACCGTAGGTGCTTTTTGCATGTTGTTAAATCCTAATTTTCATAACTGCATTGATGAAATTCATAATTATTTGTGCCACACTTGCTCTATCTGTTCACGGGTAATACTGTCGGTAGCTCCGAAGACTCCGTTACCATATCCCGCAAGGATCCCTTTTTCGGTTGCCCAATTAACAGCAGGCCCGTACCATGTGTTGATGTCTACATCGGCAAACACCGAACTTGCGTAGTTCGACAAATCGGCATCATCCAACCTTGCAAGAACTGCCGCAAACATAGCTCGTGTCATGCCTCCATCGGGGTCAAACTTTCCGTCACCAACACCGGCAAACAATTCTCTTGCGGTAATAAAGTCAATGGTATTCTTTGCCCAGTGATTATCAGTATCGGAGAAAGGAATGGCATTGTTTTTGTATTCATATATTCCATCTTTTGGAGCAAAGAACGATAGGATATTATTTGTTACACTACTTGATTTCACTGGTGTTTCTTTTCTGTATTGCTGATAGTAGGGAACATATGAGCTTTTGTTGGGTTCTGCATGAATCGACCGGGTAACAAGAGTACCTGCTATTATTTCTAAAGTCAAAACATACTTTGAAGCCCTGTTATACTCAGTCCATTAAACATTTACTAAGCCGCCCTCATTCAAACGGGATCAATTCTAGTGCTTTGGGTGGCGACCTTGCAACGTTGGACATGACTGAGTATAGAAAGAGAAGGAGGGATAACAACAGTTAGACAAATATTATAAAACACTATAAAAGCATCTTGATATAAACAATTAAAATTGTTATAATGCGTCAGGGTGATGTTATGGAATATTATGGAATAGGGAAATTTGCGGGGCTAATCGGTGTAACACAGCAAAGTCTTAGAAATTGGGATAAAACAGGAAGATTAAAACCCCATCATACGGGCAAAAGCGGTTACAGATATTATTCGCAAGAACAACTTTATCATTATTTAGGCTTAAAAAACGAGCGACAAAAAAGCCGAAAAGTTATAGGATATTGCCGAGTATCAAGTAATAAACAAAAAGACGACCTTGAAAGACAAATAGAGAATGTTAAATCATTTATGTGTGCGAGAGGTTATTCTTTTGAAATTCTTTCAGATATTGGAAGCGGCATAAACTATAACAAGAAAGCGCTAAATCAACTACTATCAATGATAACTTCATACGAAGTTGATAAAATCGTGATTCTGTACAAAGACCGATTACTCAGTTTTGGTTATGAGATAGTCGAGAATCTTTGCGTTAAGTATGGAACAACGATAGAGATTATCGACACTACAGAGCGCACAGAGGAACAAGAATTAGTAGAAGATTTAGTTCAAATCGTTACGGTTTTCAGTTGCAAATTACAAGGCAAACGTGCCAATAAAGCTAAGAGAATGATAAAGGAACTTTTAGAAGATGATAAAAGCAGTGAAAGTACGGCTAAAACCAACTAAGGAACAGGAAACACAGTTACAAAAATCCGCCGGAGCAGCCCGTTTTGCGTATAACTGGGCGTTGGCTCAAGAGAAGGAAAATCATGATAGCGGTGGTAAGTTCCTAAACGACCAAGCATTGAGGAAGGAATTTACGCAGCTAAAACAAAAAGAAGAATATGCATGGCTTTATGAGACGAGTAACAACATAAGCAAGCAGGCAATCAAGGACGCTTGCAACGCTTATAAGCGTTTTTTCAATGGTCAGGCAGGCTTTCCGAAATTCAAAAGCAAAAGACGCACAGCTCCAAAGTTTTATAACGACAATATCAAGCTAAAATTTAAAGATGGTAAGTTTTTGATAGAAAAAGTTGGTTGGGTCAGTGTATCAGAACCGGAACGAATCAGTGAAGAGAAGTTTCATAATCCTAGGATTTCGTTTGATGGTAAATACTGGTACATAAGCGTAGGTATTGATATGTGCCAACCTAAAGTTGAATTAACAGAAGAATCAATTGGCATTGATGTTGGCATAAAAGAGTTGGCTGTTTGTTCAAACGAAATGAAGTTTGAAAACATAAACAAGACAAAAAAGGCAAGAAAACAAGCAAAAAAACTACGCAGGTTACAGCGTAAAGTGTCTCGTAAATACGAGAAAAATAAAAAAGGAAAGGAGTATGTCAAAACTCGTAACATTATAAAACTCGAAAAACAAATAAGGCTGACACACCGAAAGATAGCCAATATACGTCTGAATCATATCCATCAAGCAACAACGACCCTAGTGAAAACCAAGCCAAGCCGTGTTGTGATGGAGAACTTGAATGTTAAAGGAATGATGAAAAACAGACACTTATCAAAGGCTATTAGTGAGCAGGGCTTTACTCTTTTTATGAGTATTCTTGTGTATAAATGCGTATTTTACGGCATTGAATTTATAAGAGCCGATCGATTTTATCCATCGTCCAAAACATGCTGTAACTGCGGATTTATAAAGAAGGACTTGAAACTAACAGAAAGAGTTTACAAATGCCCTGTTTGTCACAACGAAATCGACCGGGACTATCAAGCGAGTATAAATCTTGCAAGATATAAAGATACGGCGTGAAAACAAAAAACGCAGTAGTACCGTTCGTTGTACGGGAATTTAAGCCTTCGGAGCGTCAAACAAACGAAAGTAGCAGCAACTTCGCAAAATCGGACGCAGTGAACAAGGAATAGACTTTTTTCAACTTGTTATAGAATTTTATATAGTTTTGACAACGGACTTATGAATAATTTTAATACTCAAACCAAGGGCGGGCTTATTGTTTCCTGCCAGGCCCTAAGCAATGAACCTCTACATAGCAGCTATATTATGTCCAGGATGGCAGTTGCTGCCAAGCTGGGTGGGGCCGTGGGCATCCGAGCGAATTCTGTGGAGGATATCGTCGAAATTAAGAAGGCTGTTGACTTACCTGTCATCGGCATTATCAAAAAGGATTACCCTGGTGCGATCGTTTACATTACGCCCACTATGGCTGAAGTAGACGCTCTGGTACAATGCGGAGCCGATGTGATTGCCATAGACGCCACAGACCGGATTCGTCCTGATGGTAGCACCATCAAAACCCTTTTTCCAATCCTGCGCCAAAAGTATCCCAAGCAGCTTTTTATGGCCGATTGTTCAGAATATTCCGATTGTGAAGCGGCGGCAGCACTTGGCTTTGATTACATCGGAACCACCCTTTGCGGTTACACTGAAAACACCAAAGGCACTCCTTTACCCAACTATGAGCTCATCAAGGCCATACTGAAGCTAAATGTACCCATCATCGCTGAAGGCGGAATCTGGACACCAGAACAGCTTGCACAGGTCATGTCTCTGGGCGTACACTGTGCGGTTGTAGGCACAGCTATTACCCGTCCTATGGAGATTACGAAGCGCTTTGTTCAGACAATGGGAGGCAAAGATGATACTTGCTCTTGATATCGGCGGCACCAGCATGAAGCTTGCCAGCTTCGTCAACGAACAAATGGAGCACTTTGAGGAAGTGCCCACCCATGCACAGAAGGGGACAGAGGCCTTACTCAATACCATTTGCAGCTATGCCGAAAAATTCGGAAAGCTTTCTGCCCTGGGCATCAGCACCACAGGACAAGTCAAAAATGGCACCATTACCTTTGCGACGGAGTCCATGCCCGGCTACACCGGAACGCCTTTGCGGTCCATCTTAGAGGAAAGGCTCAAGCTTCCCGTTGCCGTCCTGAATGACGTAAACGCCGCCGGATTGGGGGAAGCGGCCTATGGCTGCGGAAAGGGCTGCGAGCATTTTCTGTTTGTGGCTTACGGCACAGGCATCGGTGGCGCTATCATAGTCAACAAGGCAGTCTATGAAGGCCTTGGCTCAGCGGGGGAAGTTGGACATCTGATTACACATCCAGAAGGTCTGCCCTGTGTCTGCGGAGGTCGGGGCTGCTATGAAATGTATGCTTCCACAAATGCGCTGATTCAATCCGTACAAACCCGGACTGGATTACAGTTGAATGGTCGGCAGATTTTTGCTGCCTTAGAACAGACGAGCAGCGATTTGGATCTGAAATCAAAATTGCAGCCGATTTTGCAGGATTGGATACAGGAAATCGTTCTGGGGCTTGTCTCCCTCACCCATGCTCTTCATCCGGAGCGGATTGTATTGGGCGGTGGTGTAATGGAACAGGCTTACTGTGTGGAGGAAATTACTAGAGAGCTACAGAAAAAGCTGATTCCAAGCTTTAGAGGCACGCAAGTACATCAATCCCTCTTGGGGAACAAAGCAGGGCTGATGGGAGCTATGTATGCTTGCTTGCTATTATAATGGGTGTGATATAAATCCCACGGAAATTTTGAAAGATATGAAAATTCGAAAGAGTCGAATAAAGAAGGGGTTGCTTACCATGATTACAGTAAGCAACCCCTTCTTTTTAGTTTTGTTACTATTTGGTAGTGAATGAATTTATGTAAAACGACCTATTTAAAACAATTCGTCTAGCAAGCAATAATACCTTATCTTATCTTCATCAGGCTCTATTTCAAGCTCGTTAAATAGCAACTTTTTATAGTTCAAAAAATCCGCTTCGTTATATCCGGCACAGTTTATAGCATTATACCTAAGTGAGCGGACACAGGAGGTGATATCCTGCCAGCGATCGGCAATGCCACCGCAGCCCCAGTCTATATATCCTGTTATCTCTTCTCCGGAAATAAACACATTCGGTAAACAAAAATCACCGTGAGAGAAAACAAAATCCTGTGTTGGCTGGTTTTCATTCAAAAAATCGTACAAACCCCATAAGCTGGAAAACCCCCTTGCTGATAATGTTTTTTCGTCCAAGTGGTCTGTGTCTACGAGCTTGTTTTCAATTTGACATTTCACTTGACTGAGCTTTTCGGCAACCACATTTGAGCAAGGACAGTCCCCCCGATCGATTGTCCAGAGCTGTCTGAGCGCTTTCGCCAGGGCTTTGACCGTATGGTTTAGCTCTTGCAGGTTACCATCCGAGCAAGCCATTTCGCCGGATAGCCTGGACTGCAAGATAAAGCTATAACCATCCTGCTGAACGGCCTCAATCCGCTTTGGTACAGGCAGTTTGCCTTGGAGCCAGCTCAGTAATTTCAATTCATTTTCTGATGTGCGAGATAGCTTTTCTATCTTCAATACCATTTCATCAAAAACTAAAATCGTTGAGCCAGACATGCCAAAGGTGTCGAAGGTCCATGGTAGCCCTGTTGTTATGTCAGAAATGCTTTTTGGCAACTTTGTTAAGTCAAATTGCTTACTCACCCTATTCAATCCCCCCCTGATTGAGAATTCCCTTTAAGGCTTCCTTACATAAATACTGGCTGAGTATGGATTTTCCGAGTTCATACTCATCTCCACAAAATCTTCAACGACAAATCCTACCGATTGCATTTCTTTCAGATATCCTTCTTTATTTTTCGCTCTACCCGGAACCAGAGGAATGTATACTTCCATTTCTTGATCTTCGTTTTTTGTACAGCGCAGGCTTGGGGTTTCATAATCCTCACCGGATATTTCCTTCCATTGTTCATAAGTATCCACGACCCCTTCGTAGGCCGCTTCCCTGTAAGATTGACGGAAAAACAGCATAGGCGCTCCGCTTTTTATGGATTGAATTGCGTTGCAAAGATATGCACTTCTTTCATGGTCGGTTACCAGCATATGAAAGCCCATGCAATCCAGAGCTGCGTCATAGAGTTCACCAGTTGTTTCCTTTACCATGTCCAATAAATCAACGCGAGCGTTGGGAAAGTCCAGCAAAGCTGCAGTTGCTTTTTCTACCGCCGAGGGGGCAATGTCAACGCCGTGATATTGGCAACCCAGCTTTGACAAAATAACCCCGCAAGCCCCTTCGCCACAAGCAAATTCAATCACTTTCTTTCCTGTAAGCTGATTTTCCTTTACCCACTTTTCAAGCGTTTCTAAAAGTGTCTCGTCCTGGGGAGAGTGTCCCCAGCGTTTCACACCAGCCTCAAAAACTTTTTGATAACGAGCTTCATATAGTGCTTTCTATTGAAAATGGTGTAAAATAGCTTCTCTGATATTAGAATA
>CAZSXS010000123.1:0-6512 GCA_964611385.1 uncultured Defluviitaleaceae bacterium | reverse complement strand
AAACAATGCAAACTCAACAATTACCAGCTTCACAACAAAGTTTAAAATCAAAATAATCAGAAATCCAAAAACATAATTATACAATCCCGCGTCACTACCAAGTCCGATATCAAAATAAGAAACAAAAGAACGATAAACATAGGTGTCAATGATATCAGTGGTGGAAAACAAAACGCCGTTATTGCCTACCAATTGGTAGAATAAATCAAACTGTCCTCTCATGATTCCACCCAGAGAAAATAAAAACAAGGTGATAAAGGTGGGCTTCAAAAGGGGGAGCGTTACATGATAGATCTGCTTAAAAATTCCGGCACCGTCTATTTCTGCTGCCTCGTAGTATTCAGCATTGATGCCTAAGACAGCCGCAAGATAAACGACTGTTCCGTAGCCTAAGCCTTTCCAAATGAAAAAGGCAGTAATAATAAAGGGCCAATAGGAGGGCGTATTGTAAACATCAATGGGAGAAAGGCCGAAGGAAGTGAGTACAGAATTGACGAAGCCATATTCGTAGTTAAACAGGTTGTAGACCAGTACACCTAAAATAACAGAGGATACAAAATAAGGTAAAAACATAATCGATTGGGTTAGTTTTTTGTATCGAACCGTTATCATTTTGCTAATCAGAATCGCCACAAAAATTTGTAGGGCATTCCCTAGAATAATGAAGACAATGTTGTATAGAATTGTGTTTTTGGTCAGCGTCAGCAAGGTTCCAGATTTGAAAAGGAATTGAAAGTTTTGAAAGCCTACAAAGGGACTTCCGAACAAACCGCCGCGGAAGTTATACTTAGTAAAAGCGTAATAAATGCCAACCATAGGAACATACGAGTTAATTAGGAAAAAAACAAAAGCTGGTATCAGCATTATAAACAGAACCCTGTTTTTGATCAGCTCATCCAAAAAACTGCCTTTTTTAATTTTCAAGCCAAAGCCTCCTTTTTTTCGGGCCAAGCATGTAGGCTTAGCCTCAGTGTTATTGAATCAACAAGAAATCAATCTTTTCTTATACTCTGTAGGTGTTAAGTTCGTATTGCGCTTGAACACCCTTTCAAAATAAGAAGGATCATTGTATCCAAGTTTTTCTGAGATTGTGGCCACACTCAACTTACCGGCTTCCAGCAGGTCTTTAGCTCTTTCGATCCGCTTTTGATTAATGTAACCTACTACGGTTAGGCCTATAACAGATTTAAAGCTACGGGACATAGCACTTGGGTTCATGTAGAACAGTGCCGCCAGGCTTTCCAGGGTGAGAGGCGAGTCGTAATTTTCATCTATGTAGTTGGCAATGGCCTGTATATAGCAGCTGCTTTTTTTCTTCCGTGGGGAGTTTGCCCTTGTTCCGTTTCGTATCAGGCAGATAAACAGCTGCAGCAAGTACATTCTTACCAAGCACATCCCTTCCTCCTTCACTTGAGTAAGCTCATCGTTTAGGCTTCTGAGTAAAATTTCAAACTGAGAACGGCCTGCTGCTGAAAGGGAGAGTAACTTTTCTTCATCGGACAGAAGGGAGGCAATATTTGTACTGCCGGAATATTCAATAGCTGGCAGTACGAAGTCGTTACTGAACAAGGTAACAATACGGCTGGGCAGAGCTTCTTTGCCCCACTGGGAGCGATGGGGTAGCATAGATGGGATCAGCATGACATCGCCAGCCTTTAACGTGTATGTATTCCCGTTTACATAAAAGATCTTGGTTCCTGAAACAAGGTAATACAATTCAATGCCCTGGTGCGTATGCTCTACGTTTGAAGTAAAATACGCCCGGCCGGTTTTATATGAAACCTCAACAAATCCATCTTTCCTTTCCATTGGCTGCATTCGACCTCCTTGTTCTTGTTTTGCGTTTCATTATATTGGTGTATCTTTATATTGAAATTATACCATACCCTTTTTAGATAGGCAGTATATTATTGTTGCTATTGACTCAAGAATACGCACTATTTTTGCAGTAGCTCAGTACTTTATTTGGTCTGGGCTTTCAACAACACAAAAAGGCAATTCCAAATTGTACAGGAATTGCCTTTTTGTGTTGGATGACTAAGACCGTGGGGAAGGATATCAATTACATACAAAAATCTCGAATTACCTCCGTAGCCGTCTTTTCCCACTCAATCAGATTGCTGGGCTTTCCAGAAACAGTAGAGATATCCTTCAAGACAAATTCACATTGGGTGTTGTTTCGCTTACAGGCTTCCAGGACATGGGTGATTTCTTTTCTTACGACTTGGGCGTCGAAGCTTCCGGCTACAAAGGCGGGGTTTGGCTTGTACGCCAGAACATAATCCTTGCCGATCTCTGAGGCAGCAAGCTCGACATCCGCCCAGGGGGTTATGGAAATTTTGCGGAGGTTTTTAAATTGCCTAAGGATGTGGATTTTTTTGTCCAGGGGCTCACAGCAGCCATAATACACTAAGCCGCAGTGACCGTAAATCTTCTGCGCATAGTGTATGTCGAATTCATCCTGCATCTGCGGCGATACAGTAGCAAAAATCTGAGCCATGCCCCGCCCCCATACATCCTTCATCTTTGCCTTTCCATCAAAATCCTTTGAGGGTAGATCAAAGCTGCAAGCTGGAGTGCAGTGAACGGTTAAGGGGTTGGGCTCCAGAAGATTCAATGTCTCCATCTGCCGATAGCTTTCAATTTTAATGTCGGTAAATTTCTGCATCATCTTGTGCATAAATTCGGGACGATCATATAAGTCAATTAGCATGTTCTCGACCCCATGATAGCAGGGGATTTGATCCCAAATGGCGCAGTAGACACTATGACCCAGCACCTTTACCGATAAAATGTCACCTAGCAGTGCGCTGAGCTTTTCCACAAGCTGCTCGGTTTTCTCATGGTTGACGGTAATGGTTGGAATCTGAAGCTTTTCCAGGTCTTCTTCTGTTTTGAGCTGATCTATGTACTCGTGCGCCACAATTCCGGAACCAGAGTAGGCGGTGTTTAAGGTTTTTTCTTTGATTTCTAAGCCGATACTGGTGGAGGAGGTCTTGATATATACCGGGTAATAGTTCGGCAAGATCATGTCTCCTTGCAAATACTTCCATTGATAGAGCATACGGCGAAGGTAGCTTTCAAGTGCCCGCAAATCCGGGTCGCTACTGATGCATTGAAGCTGTCCATCTATATCCATTTCCCCCCAGGGGATTTCATCAATCAAAACCAAGGGAACACAGCCCAGCATAGAATTGGATTGCTTATACTGCAAAATTCTCTGCTCCTGAATGTCTAACTGAGCAATCTCAGCATATCTTTTTGCCAGTTCCTGAATCACATTGCTTTCATTCATAATCATATAAAACCCTCCTATTTCAGCAAAACCCGTAGGTTTCCAAAAAGTGATTTAAAGCCAATACGGCTGCTCCATAAAAAACACTCTTGCCTCCAGACCTGGATTTCAGCAGCTTCCTTTTGATGATCATATGGGAGCTTTCGGTATCGCTGTAGCGGTTGACCAGGTAGTCAAAGAAGGCCGGATTTTGGTCTATCAGTTCCCCGCCTACTACAATGACATGAGGATCATACAAGGCCACCAGTAGTCCGAAGGCAATGGAGGTATAGTTAATCAGATCAAAGATAATAGAGGAGGCCCAAGCGTAGCCTTCATTCATATAGTCAAAAACCTCTTTCGAGGAAGTGACCTTGGGATTGATTTTTCTAGCCTTGTTGACAATGGCCCATTCAGACATATGCGTTTGCAGACAGCCGGTGCCGCCGCAGTCACAGAGGATACCCCCTGTATCTATCTTGGTATGGCCGATCTCCCCCGCACTATTAAAGCTTCCTTTAAATACCACGTTGTTTTCAACATAGGCTGCCCCCACACCGGAGCCGATGTTGATAAAAACCGCTGTGAACGGGTTGCCCTCAACGCCCAGAAGAGATTCACCGTAAGCATGGCAGTTCAGATCATTTTCGATGATGACGGGCAATTTCAATATCTCTGTGGCTAGGGAACGGAGCGGGAGTCCCTTCCAGCCCAGTTGGGGTGAAAACTCCTGTATACCCTCTGTAGGGTTAATAATCCCTGGGAGAGCGATGCCCACGCTTACAACCTGCTCAAGGGGGATCTGATATTGCGTAGCCAGTTCATTGAGACGGATTCCGGATTCTTCGATCACCTTCTTGGCCGAATTCAAGTAGGAATCAAAAGGGATTTTTTTATTTGCTATAATACTGTTATTTAAGCCGACGATTCCAAGATTCAAGCTTTTTTTGTCAATATGTATGCCATAGCTATATTTGGCGCTGGGAGAAACCTTGAGTACAGAGGTCCTTCGCCCCAGTCCAGCAGAAGCCTGCTTTTCTTCCTCTATAAGGTTAAGATCCTGTAGATTTACAATAATTCTCGTTATGGTAGGAAGACTCAGCTTTGTTTTCTCAGAAAGCTCCAACCGAGTCATCGTCTTATGGCTTCGGATTAAGTCAAATACAGAACGAATATTTTCAAGCTTTGTTCCATTTACAATCCTGTGTTCGTTTGTGGACCCTTGTTCCAATCAATTCACCTCAATGCATTCTATTTTAAAGGGTAATGATTATAGTGAAAATATATTGATATGAGTATATCATAATTTTAAAGTTATTTCCACAGCATAGTCTTTAGCATATGGGGGATCAGATAATCCATGTACGTTAGATCGAAGTTTTTTTCAATATGAAAATATCTCTTGACAGCCAGAATGAACTATGATATCTTCCGCTTATATAAAATTGCTAAGTTTTCTTTCTAAATTTCTGTAGATTCTGTATTTGTACTCAATTTTCCGCTTTTTTGAAAGGTGAAGGAAGGGATGTGGGGAAGGGAGGAGGAAAACTTTTTTCGCCGTTTGAAAAAAGTTTTCCTCCTCCCTTCCCCACGGTTTTAGAAAGAAGCAAAAATAATTGGCGCCCTATGCGCAGATGGAGGAATTTATGATTCAAATAAGAGAAGGGCATCCTCTTTTCATGACGGAGGTCAACATGCCCGTCATTGACCTGAATAAGGAGGACCTCGAGCTTCGCTGCTCCCTGCTGTTGGAAAGAATGAAGCTGCATGGGCTGAGCCATGTGATCCTGTATGGAGATCGTGAGCATTTTTCAACTGTGGAGTACTTTACAAAATATGATTGCCGCTTTGAGGAAACCCTTTTTGTTATGGATGACGCTGGCAACAAATCCATTTGTGTTGGAAATGAGGGGATGGGCTTTAGTGAGATTATCCCCTATGAAATCAAACGGTATATGGTTCAAAACTTTAGCCTGCAAGGTCAGCCCCGGGATCGGAGCAAGCCTTTGGATGAGATTTTTGCTGATATGGGGATTAAAAAATCCTCTAAGGTCGGGGTCGTGGGCTACAAGTACTTTAACGCTACGGACATAGACACAGACCCTCTGCAAACCTACGACTTACCGGAATATATGATGACATCCATCCGAAAAGCCACGGATAACTGTCAAAACTTTACATACGAAATAACCGGCCTGCCCAACGGCATCAGAATGAAGCTGTATACCGCCAAGGAAATCGCCTGGGCAGAGTCTGCCGGAAACCGCTGCGCGGCTGTGGTACAACGATTGTTTAAAAACTTGAAGCCCGGCATCCGTGAGTATGAGCTTTCCATGCTGTCTCAGGTGGGTTTTGATCCCGTGAGCTGTCATCCTCTAACCAACTTTGGGGACGAAAGCGTGAGGCTGGGTATGCGCTCTCCTACAGAAAGCAAACTGCAAGTGGAGAAACCTGCCGGTCTTTGCTATGCCATACGCGGACATTTGTGCTCCCGGGTTTCGGTCGCTGCTTATAGCCTGGACGATTGCGGGGAGCTGAGGCCTTATATTGATTCCTTCTATAAAAAGCACTTTGAAGCCATGTGCAACTGGTACGAGACGATTGAAGTGGGTACTACAGGTGGACAGCTGTACGAGGCTGTTATGTCAGTGGTCGGCGGGCCGGAATTCGGCGTGAGCTTAAACCCCGGTCATCATTCCGCAACAGATGAATGGACCAATTCTGTTAGTTACAAGGACTCTCCCCTTCCCATTGCCGATGGGGCTTTGGTTCAGGCGGATATCATCGCCTCCAACGGAAGCCCTGTTCGGACGGCCATTTGTGAGGATGCAGTGGTTGTAGCGGGAGAAAAACTGAGAAGCGAACTTAGGGTGCAATATCCAGAAGCATACGACAGAATCATGAAACGCAGAGAAGTAATGAAGGAAGTTCTGGGGATCACCCTGAAGGACGATGTCTTGCCTATGAGTAACTTGACCGGGGCTAACTTTCCCTTTATGCTGAATACAAATTTAGTGTTTGCGAAGTGATAAAACGAATAAAACCCTAAACACAATAAAAAAACCTAAAAAACAAAAAAGCTTTGGAGCATTAAAACAATGCCCAAAAGCTTTTTTTGCTTATACTATAATAGTGCAAAACTGCAACCAATAATTTCCAGCAAATAAAAAACAAAACATTTTTACAAAAATCCAGTATAATTGAATCACGACAAACAATTAATGGAGATGTAAAAATG
>CAZSXS010000122.1:0-6690 GCA_964611385.1 uncultured Defluviitaleaceae bacterium | reverse complement strand
GATCATTTAAATAATAATTTATAAAAAGATAGTAATAAAAACGTTTGCATTAAAAATATTTTTTATATAAAAAATACTGAAAAAATCTATTGCAAATCTCAAGTTCTTGTAATATAATACAAATCAAAGGCAAGGCTGAGAAAAAGTTCGTGTTATTTTTTTTGGGTATTATATAAAAACGTTTTAATGTTCTCTCATTCGTTTTCTCTAATGAAACAATCACTTGGCCTTTCCGTTTGTTACCAATGTTGAAGACTGTAAATAAACTTAAGGCGAGTACCTGGATGGTTTTTGAAATTGTCTTTGCCTTGAGTCAAGCTCAATAAGCCAATTGACAGGCTTGGTTATAGTCTGCTGCTTATTGAGATCGAAAAAGTGGGGGTGATTTTAGCGTGTTTTGGCGAAAGGGGATTCGCCGAAACCGAGTTTGGACTTTTACTCATTCGTGTGATTTGCCGCCGAAATCAGCACTTTTTAGTAAAACGTTTTAATGTAAAGGAGATCTGTCGGCGGAGGAAGGAGTTCGACATGAAAAAGCGTTCTGTGCTGTCTCGTTTTAAACAACAACTTGCGCTTCAGACGATGGTTTTGCCTGGCATTGCTTTCATGATTGTTTTTTGTTACTTGCCCATTTATGGGTTAAGCATAGCCTTTCGGCATTACACCGTTGTTGACACGCTCAATAGCGCACCCTGGATTGGCCTGGAGAATTTTAAAATTGCTTTTACTGACCGGTTTTTTTGGAGCTCTGTGGGAAACACGCTGGCCATTAGCTTTTTGAAGCTGCTGATCGGCTTTCCGCTTCCGATCGCTATTTCAGTCTTGATTTCGGAGATGTCAGGAGGAACTTACAAGAAGATTGTTCAGACGATTTCTTACCTACCCCACTTCCTTTCTTGGATTGTTTTGGGTGGTATGATCATCAACTGGCTTTCAACAAGCGGGATCGTATCCCAGATCTTGCTTCTTCTTGGATTGACTAAGGAACCAGTGAACTTTTTGGTTCAAGCTGACAAGTACTGGATGATTGCGGTTTTGACAGAGGCTTGGAAGGAAACTGGCTGGAATACCATCATTTATCTGGCGGTAATCACCAGCATAGACCCGAGTTATTATGAAGCGGCTAGAATTGATGGCGCAAACAAGTTGAAGCAAATCATACATATCACCCTGCCCTTAATGAAGCAGATTATCATCATGAACCTGATCATCACGATAGGCGGGATGCTCAACTCCAACTTGGATCAAACCATGGTACTGATGAACCCCTTGAACCGTCCTAATGCGGAGGTAATCAACTCTTATGTATTTAACATCGGGATCGCTCAGGGGAGCTTTTCGTACGCCACCGCTGTCGGACTTGGCATTTCTATTGTATCCTTAATCCTCGTGCTTACAACGAATGCGGTTACTCGTAAGCTGAACGACAATCAATCCATATTTTAGGAGGGGAAGCCAGTGAATGCGAAATCAACAAAGGAAAATGCAATCTTTAATGTCATGAATCTCATTCTGCTGACGATCGGAACCTTCATTATCTTTTATCCGATCTGGAACGTAGTGGTTTCTTCCTTTAGTAGTGCAAACCAACTTGCTACGGGAACCATCTCCTTTTATCCGAAGGAATTTACCTTGGATAACTATGCGGCTGTTTTTCGAGATAACAGCATTTGGAATGCTTTTTTGATCTCAATTTTGAAAACGATTTTGGGCGTTGCCACACATGTTTTCTTTTGTAGTATGGTGGCCTATGGCATGAGCAAGAATTACTTAATGGGCCGCAAGCTTTACACCACCATTGGGCTGATCACTATGTTTTTTAGTGGTGGAATGGTTCCCACTTATTTGTTATACAGGCAGCTGCATCTTTTGGATAACTTCCTTGTTTATATTTTGCCTGCTATGTTTACCTACTTTGATATGGTTATCTTGATGAACTTTTTTCGAAATGTCCCCGGAGCCGTTGAAGAATCCGCCACCATTGATGGTGCTGGAACCTGGCAGGTTTTCCTCCGGATTATCCTTCCGCTCTCAAAGCCCGCCTTGGCTACCATTGCCTTGTTTAACGGCGTAGGACAATGGAACGATTATATGAGCGCAAGAATGTACATCAATGACAAAGCGCTCTACCCCGTACAAATGAAGCTTTTTGAAATCATTGTACAGTCGCAAACCCAAACCATGCTAAACCCGGCCGCCAGTGCAGTCATGCCTACGACCACTCGCTCGATCCAGCTGGCTACCATCGTTGTAACCGCACTACCCATTATTATGGTCTACCCCTTCCTTCAAAAATATTTTGTCTCAGGGATGACCTTGGGTGCTGTCAAAGAATAAACTTGCTTGCTGAAAACTCAATGCAAGCAGATTTTGCAAAATTTTTCAAAGACTTAATTTGATATGTTAAAAAGTATATGAATAGAAAGGATGTTTGCTATGTTTAAATTTAAAAGAATATCTACCTTATTTTTATCCCTCTCTCTGCTAACGTCTGCACTCGTTGGCTGTTCATCCTCCTCAGAAGGGGACAAAAGCACTGGAAGCAAAGCAAGTACAAATTTACCCGAAGCGCGATACACAATAGACCCCAATACGCCTGCTTGGAAGCTTGACCCAGCGGAAAATGTAAAGCTGACCTGGTATGTCAATGTGGACTGGTGGAGTCAGGATTTCGGAACCGACTATGTCACAAAGATTTTAAAGGAAGACTTAAACATTGACGTCACCTTCCAGGTAGGTGACGACACGAAGTTAAACGGCTTATTTGGTTCGGGCCAGCTCCCAGATATCATCACGGTCATGGATACACAGTCTCAGGTAGCCAAGAAGGCCAACACCTGGGCTTGGTCACTCAATGAGCTTGCAGATAAATATGACCCCTATTTTTATAATGTAATCAATAAAGAAACCTTTGACTGGACACAATTGAGCGACGGGAAAACTTATGGTTACCCCAGCTATTCCAATACAACAGAGGATTATGAAAACGGCTACCTTCAAGCGGCAGATTTCTTTGTAATGAGAGAAGATATCTACAATGCCTTGGGAAAGCCTGACATGTCTGATGGTGATAAATTTATTAGCACGCTGAAGGAAATCAAAGCCAAGTATCCTCAGATTGCGCCAATTGGGATTCGTAGCTTTACTTCTGGTATCAATCCCACTACCAGCTCTCTGGGGGATAAGTTCCAAGACTTCCTTGGCGTTCCCCTTGTAACCGAAGATAATCAATTCTATGACCGTAACCTTGACCCGGAATACCTGAGATGGATTAAAACCTTTAATAGAGCCTATCAGGAAGGGTTGATCAGTGACGATGCCTTCTCGGATGACAATGCAACCTTTGAAGAGAAATTAGCCAGCGGACGTTATGCAACATCCATGATCACAGGCGTACCTCAGCTTACGGGTACTTTGCAGAAAAACATAGCCGATGACCCCGCTCGAAAATATATTGCCATTGATGGCCCCAAGAGCAGTCTAGGAAACGAGCCGACTCTTCCTCAATCCGGTATTTCCGGCTGGACCTTAAGCTTGATTACGAAAAACTGTGTTGATCCTCAAAAGGCTATTCAGATTTTTACCTATCTGATCAGCGATTACGGCAGACAGGTTTGCTTCTATGGACTTGAAAACGAAACTTTCTTAAAGGACGAAAATGGTAAATTTTACTTCACTCCAGAAGTAGAAGCTATGCGCAAAGACAATCCAGACAACTTCAAGAAAACCTATCGCTTTGGTGAATTTTGTTTGTTTGGTGTGGACTCTTTTGCCGCCAAGAACGGAAAAGACAACACCGTTGATGCAACCCGTCAGATGGTTGAATGGGGAAAAGGCAAAGTCAAGCCCCACTTTGTTCTCGAAAACTATAACCCCGAAGCCGGCAGTGCCGAAGCCAGAAACTTAAAGAATATTGATAGCTACTGGGCAACAACGCTTGCAAACCTGATTCGGGCAAAGAATGATGCGGAGTTTGACAAGTATATTGAGGACTACAAGAAATTTCTAAAAGACACCGGGTGGGACAAAATCGTTGCTATCAGAAGCGAAAAAATACAATCCAACATTCAACGACTGGGCTTAAAATAGACTTGCAGCAAGCCTTCCGATACGGTATAGTGAAACTTAATTTGTATTTTTGATAAGGGGTAAACAATGACGACGATTAAGGATGTGGCTAAGCGAGCAGGGGTATCAATCTCAACGGTATCCAATGCGCTTAACGGCCTTTCATACGTAAAGGAAGACACAAAGAAACGGATCATGGAAGCTGTTCTTGAGCTGAACTATGTTCCGAACATTAATGCAAAGCTTTTGAAGTCTAGTATCACGAACAATTATGGATTGTTCCTTCCAAATATTCTTTCTTCTTTCTATATCAACCTCTTGCAGTCAATGTATGCTGCTTGCACCAAATGCAATCATTCATTGATCATTCATATCAGTAATTCTTTTACCAGCAAACAGCTTGTGGCTGAGATTTTGTCATCCAATATTGATGGTGCGGTGATCTTGAATGAGCATTTGGAGGATCAGGACATTGACTTACTGACTATGAAAAATATTCCGTATGTGTTCTTGGATAAGGCAATACAAGGGCCCCGCATCTCCAGTGTTTTGGTCAATAATGAAATGGGGATTGCGCAAGGAACCGAATACCTTATCCATTCTGGACATCGAGTGATTGCCTTTCTTAGAGGTCACAAAAACTTTGACGGGGATGAAAGGCAGGCTCTCTTTATCAAAACGATGGAAAAGTTTTCATTGCCAGTATTCGAGGGATTGATATTCAACGGATATTTTGAAGCTGATGCAGCCTACAGCGCAATCCGTGGGGGCTTACCTCATGTGAATCACAAGCCGGACGCGATCTTTTGCGCAAACGACGAAATGGCGGTAGGCTGCATGAAGGCACTGGCTGATTTAAACCTAAGTGTTCCTGAGGACATCAGTGTAATCGGTTTCGACGACGGGCCTGCCGCTCAAGAATGTCTCGTTCCGCTTACCACCATCAAAAACCCCACCCAAGAAATCGGAAGGCAAGCGATTCATGAGCTTATGAGACTGAAAGATCCAGTGCAACAGGGACGAATAACCAGAGTAGGCACTGAGCTGGTACTTAGGAAGTCTTGCCAGATCCGCTTTGGAATGAATAAATCATCTTAATATGAAAAAATGGTAGCCATGGCTAGTAGACGCTAGCTTGAATTTTCAGGCATGGCGATGGGGGAAGTCAACCATGGGCTGTTGAAAGGAAATCATACAATGAACTGCGAATGGATATGCACGAACTTTGAAGACAATAAAGTTTTAACCGATACGAAGATCTTGGAAGTGAAGAATGACAATAACTGCGAAATGAATGCGGTTAATCTTTATGAAAAGATTCAGTATCAGATATTCGAAGGCTTTGGTGGGGCAGCCACAGAGGCGGCGGCTTACACCTGGGCCCAAATGAGTCCGGAAAAGCAGGAGGAACTTTTGGAGGCCTACTTCGGCAAGGGGGGCTGCAATTATAAGTTTGTACGCCTGTCTCTGGACAGCTGTGACTTTAGTCTCAACCACTACCAGGCCGTCAATGACCCTGAGGATACAAAGTTTAAAAGTTTTAGCTTAGAACGTGATGAAAAGTATGTGATCCCCTTTTTAAGGGCAGCGGAGAAGAAGGCTGGTGAGAAGCTGAACATACTTCTTTCGCCCTGGAGTCCTCCGGCTTTTATGAAGACCACAGGACAGCGAAACTTTGGGGGAAAGCTAAAGCCTGAGTGCCGGGGTGCATGGGCTGAGTATATTTGCCGGTACATTGAGGAATATGGCAAGTTAGGTTTTGAAGTGAAAATGCTGACCATTCAAAACGAGCCTAATGCAAAACAAACCTGGGATTCCTGCCTTTACACGGGGGCTGAGGAGAAAGCATTTTTGAAAGAGTTTTTGTATCCGGCCATCAAGCGACACGGGCTTGATATTGACCTTTATATTTGGGATCACAACAAGGAACGGGCCTTGGAGCGCACGTTGGAGATCGTTGACGAACAGACAAGAAGCATGTTGAAGGGCGTAGCCTTCCATTGGTATACCGGGGAGCATTTTGACACCCTGCGGATGATACGGGAAATCTACCCTGAGCTTAAGCTTGCCTTTACCGAGGGTTGTGTGGAATACAGCCGTTTTGACTCGGGCAATCGGCTGGCTCATGCCCGAATGTATGCCCAAGACATCATTGGCAACCTGAACGCAGGCATGAACTTCTCCATTGACTGGAATCTCTATCTTGATCAGCACGGAGGGCCGAATCATGTCAGCAATTTTTGTGATGCCCCCATCCATTGCAACACAGAGACTGGTGAATTGGATTACAAGCTTTCCTATAACTACCTCAAGCATTTCAGCAAGTACATACAGCCAGGTTCGGTCAGGATTGGAAGTTCCAAGTACACTGAGCGGATGGAAGTAACTGCTTTTAAAAATCCAGATGGAAGTATTGCCTGCGTCTTTTTGAACAAGGGCGACAAGACCCTTCCGCTTTCTGTACGCTTCAGTGGCAAGGTACTCTCCACAGAGCTTCCAGGGGACGCGATTGCTACTTTGGTTATAGCTGAATAAGTACTGATAAGTTCAAAAAGCCTAATTTGGGGTCTGGCTAAAACCTTGGGGGGAGGAAGGGAAAAACTTTTTCAAACGGCGAAAAAG
>CAZSXS010000121.1:0-7233 GCA_964611385.1 uncultured Defluviitaleaceae bacterium | reverse complement strand
ATTTTACATCGGGGGCAACCCTTTTTCTATGTGTCCTTGGATTGACGCTTACAATGATTCAAGCGCTAAGCTTCATTTCAACATCAATCCAACCCCCTCAAACGCGCTCATATTTTATTAAAATAACCTTAATTTATATCCCCTTCTCTTCGTTTACCTCTATATTTACACTCCCCACTATCCTTCGCATTCAGTTTCGTTCAATATTGACCATAATCCTGCAAGGCTTTGAAATTTTTATATGTATTTTTCTTTGTTTGCAATTTCCTTTGGATTCTATCCCCAAATTTGCACTTTGATATTTTGTGTGTAAGGGGTATAATGATGCAAACCTTTCGCAACAGTAAATTTCATCGGAAAAAGATGTAGCTATTACCCAGTCACGTTCAGCTTTGCAAAGCCACCACGCAAACAAATAGAATCATCAAGATTAAATGAAGGCGGCTTAGAAAATGTTTTAGAGACTGAGTAAATGGGCTATTAGGAGGACGTATGTTTTTCACGGTCTTTAACAACCTGGTAACACTTTTAATCTGTATGATCGCGGGCTTTATTGCCAAGAAAGCCCGCTTGATCGATGACCGACTCTCAAAGGGGCTGTCGGATCTATTATTTAGCATCACTCTGCCTGCCACGATTCTTGTTTCCATGCAAAAACCTTTTTCGAAAGAAATCTTGGGAGACAGCCTTCTTGTCTTTACGGTTTCTGGGTTGATTTATCTGTCCGGAGCTTTGATCGGCTTTATTTTGGCGAAACTGTTCCGAGCAAAGCCAAACGAGAAAGGAATCTGGATTTTTGCCCTGACTTTTCCCAATGTGGGTTATATGGGCTTTCCGGTTACCGAAGCCATCTTTGGTAAAGACATTATCTTCTTTACCTCCATGGCTAACATGGCCTTTAATCTTTTGGTTTTTTCCATCGGCGTTCTTTTTATTTCCCAGGGTGGTAAAAATGCTGAAAAGCTGAATTTGCGGGCTATTCTCAACCTTCCTATTCTGACGACCTTTCTAGGCTTGGTGTTCTTTGTCTGTTCTGTACGTCTGCCATCTTCTGTCTTGAACGCCTTTTCTATGTTAGGGAATATGACCACGCCTCTTTCCATGATCATCATCGGTTCCATCCTGGCCAAGATTAAGTTGGGAAGCGTATTCAAAGGTGCCCAAAGCTATCTTATTGCTGTCTTTCGACTGGTGCTGATTCCCCTAGCTTCTTTTTATTTATGCAAACCGTTATTTAAAAATCAAACGCATCTGGCTTTAGTCATCATTTTAGCCTCCATGCCGGTCGCAGCTGTTACAGCGATCTTTGCCGCCAAGTATGAGGCTGACGAGGTTCTGGCTTCTCAGATTGTGTTTATTACCACCGTATTCAGTATGTTTACCATTCCTTTACTTTCTCAACTGATTCTTTAATCACAAACGAAAACGCAATGGAGGTTGATGAAATGAACTTTCTCTTTTCCAAAGCCATGAAAAGTTACAAACAAAACTTTAAATCGATAACCTTAATTGGACTGCTCGTTTATCTGCCCATACAGGTGATTCTTGCTCTGGTACCACCACAATATGACCCGACTGTGATTATGTTAGAGATCCTAGAAGGGCGGGCTATGAATTATAGCAAGCTCTTTGCTTACTTTGGGATTATTCTGCTCATCAGTATTCTTTTTACCCCCTTGGCCCAGGCAGCCGCCACCTGTATTGCTCTGAATGAGAAGCCTTCCCTTGCTTTGATTTTGGACTTTTCCTTTATGAAGTGGGGCAGGTTGATTGTAACTGCACTGATGGTGAATTTGCTGATTGTACTGTTCAGTGTTCTGATTATTCCTCCTCTTTACTTTAATACGGTGCTGGCTTTTTCTAGTCATCTGGTGGCCACACAGGATTGTTTTGGCATTCAGGCCTTACGCTCCAGTATGAGTTTGGTAAAGGGACGTTTTTTTAAAATTTTTGGTTTTGTTCTTTTTATTGGTTTCTTGGATTTGGTGGTCGGTTCCTCTGTGATCAACGCTTTTGTTTCCATCTTCCCTATGGCAAACAAGGCCGGTATTGTCAACCCCTTTTTTCTGGTGCTTTCTGGAACAGCTGCCAATATCATCGGATTTTACTTTCAAGTGGTCCTGGCCTTCCGCTTTTTGGAGCTTCGGATGAAATCTTAATATAGAAATGGAGTTTTTATGCTTAAATTATTTTCTCGTACGGGTTCATCACCTACTGATCAATCGGCGAAGGATTCCTTTGTAGCACGACTTATTTTATTGGCTGTTCCGATTATTTTACAAGAGCTTATTAATTCTACTGTTAATCTATTAGATACCTTTATGATCGGTAAATTAGGGATACACGAAGTCACCGCTGTGGGTCTTGCGAATCAAATCTTTTTTCTCTTTATTCTGCTGACCTTCGGCATTAACAGCGGTTCCTCAATCTTTATGGGGCAATTTTGGGGAAAGAACGACACGAAAAGCATCCGAAAGGTTATGGGTATTTGTTTTATATCTACCTTTTTGGGAGCCTGTCTCTTTGCTATACCTGCTTTCTTTGTGCCAGAAAAAATTATGAGCATTTATTCTGACAATGATACCCGAGTGATAGAACTTGGTGCTCAGTATTTGCGGATTGTATGCTTCAGTTATTTTTTGACCGCCTTTTCTGCAACCCTGAACATTTCCTTGAAAAGCATCGGTCAGACAAAAATTCCCATGTTTACCACCATGATAGCCCTTTCCTGTAATTTCATTTTAAATTACATATTTATTTTCATTTTAAAAATGGGAGTGGAGGGTGCTGCCTATGCCACCTTAATCGCCAGATTCATTGAGCTTTGCGTGCAGCTTGTGTTGGTCAATCTCTTAAAATTGCCGGTGATCGGACAGATCAGGCAGTATTTTTCTGCGGATGCTGCCTTTATCAAGAAGCATTTTATGCTGACCTATCCCGTTATTTTAAACGAATTCATTTGGGCCCTGGGCACCTCGGCCTACAACATCGCTTATAAATTCACCGGCACAGAGGGACAGGGTGCCGTTCAAATTTCTGGCACGATCCAAAATCTTTTCGGTGTGATCGGCTTTTCCGTAGGTAGCGCTGCCGGAATTATTCTGGCCAACACCCTAGGTGCCAATGAGAAGGAAAAAGCCATTCGCTATTCCAGAAAATCCCTCTTTCTTGCAGTTGCACTGAGTATCTTAATGGGGCTTGTTTTACTCTTGGTTGCCCCCGGCATTATCAGTCTCTTTAACGTATCCGACCAAGTGAAGGAGTATGCCGCTAAAATTATGTATGTCATTGCCGCCGGTATGGTAATCAAGACCTTTAACTTCACCTCTATCGTGGGTATCCTGCGCAGCGGGGGAGACACTATGTTTTGCCTTATCCTGGACGGCCTAACGGTTTGGCTAGTGGGTGTGCCCTTGGCTTTCATAGGAGGGTATTTCTTGCGCCTTCCCATCTATTGGGTTGTGCTTTTTGTTTACGGCGAGGAAATTGTGAAGCTTTTTGCCAGCGCCTACCGCGTTTTCTCTAACATCTGGGTCAAAAACGTGGTGGAAGACATGTAAGCGGCAGCGTATACTCTGTTACAAGACTTAGAGTATAAGGCCGCTGCATGGTTTTATTTGGAGGAACAGAATGAACGCTTATCAGTGGATTTACACTTACATAAAAAAGGTTCGGTTTCAGATTCTACTTGGGCTTTTGATGGATTTGGCTCTTATAGGCCTTGCCCTTTTGAATCCGTATATCTCCGGGCAGATTGTTGGCCAGGTTTTTCAAGCCGGTAATAAGGACTTGTTGCCTCGACTTTTACTGATCTTATTAATCGGTACCTTTTTAAAAGGGATTATCCGATACTGCTGTTCAATGAATTTTGAATTTCTTTCCCAAAGAGTCCTTTTAAACTTACGCCGTGACCTATACAGGCGTATTCAGTTACAAAGCTATTCCTTCTTCGACTCCA
The DNA here is from genome assembly GCA_964611385.1 of uncultured Defluviitaleaceae bacterium. Classification (GTDB taxonomy): domain Bacteria; phylum Bacillota; class Clostridia; order Lachnospirales; family CAYPQA01; genus CAZSXS01. Next base: position 3,275 of record CAZSXS010000121.1, on the reverse strand, counting down.
ACCGAGTCGGAGACCTTATGGCTCGGATGACGGGCGATCTGGATGCCATCCGGCATTTTTTGGCTGGTGTGATTTACTCCATATTTGAAAACTTGGTTACCTTCGTTTTTGCTTTGGTTTTGATGTTTAACCTGAGCTGGCAGGTAACCTTATTCATGCTTTTGGTTGCACCGGTCATTTGTATCTGTACCTTTAAGCAATCCAGCGAAATCAAACCTGCCTTTATGCGGATTCGAGATCAGTTTTCAAAGCTAAATTCCGTCTGTCAAGAAAATATCAGCGGTAACCGGGTAGTCAAGGCCTTTGCCAAGGAGGACGAGGAAATCAAAAAGTTTTCCGTCGAAAACGAGGGTTTTATGGAAAGCAACTTAAACTCCTCACGGATTTGGGTTAAGTACCTGCCTATCACGGAGCTTTGTGCTGGACTACTTTTCTTTATCTTAATGTTGGTAGGGGGGATCATGGTTATTCTAGGTAAGCTGGAGCTTTGGAAGCTCGTTACCTTTAACGGCTATCTTTGGGCAGTCAACAACCCCATGCGTATGGTAGGCTGGCTAGTCAACGACACGCAGCGCTTTGTGGCTTCCCTAGAAAAGATTCACGCCATGGTTTCCCAAAAGATTAGCATTACCAATCCCGAAAACCCAAAAACTCCAGAAAAGATTGAAGGACAGGTCGAGTTTAAAAATGTATCCTTCTCTTATAATAAAAACAATCCAGAGGAAGCCGTGCTGAAAAACATCAGCTTCAAGGCCAAGGCCGGAGACACCATCGGTCTGGTGGGCGAAACTGGCTCGGGTAAGACGACCTTGATTAATCTTATTGGGCGTTTTTATGACTGTACAGAGGGAAAGGTCTTAGTGGATGGAGTGGATGTTCGGGACTATGACTTGAGTGGTCTGCGTCGTTCCATCGCCATTGCAAATCAAGATGTATTCCTCTTTTCCGACACGGTAGAAGGGAACATCGCCTATGGTGTACCCACTGCCCCTATGGACGTGATTTATTCCTCAGCAGAAATTGCGGATGCGGATCGTTTTATAAGAGGCATGGAAGAAGGATATGATACCATCATCGGTGAAAGGGGCGTTGGTCTCTCCGGAGGACAAAAGCAAAGACTGGCCTTGGCCAGAGCTGTTGCCGTGAAGCCTTCCATCTTGATCCTGGACGACACCACCTCGGCAGTGGACATGGAAACAGAAGCAAAAATACAAAGTGCGCTTAAGAGTGCAGGCAACAGAACCACCTTCATCATTGCCCATCGCATTTCCTCCGTCCAAAAAGCAAATCTAATCCTGGTGCTGAGTGAAGGTCAGGTCATTGAAAGCGGAACCCATGAACAACTTTTAGAGAAACAGGGCCATTACCACAGCATGTTTATGAACCAGTACGGCGATTATGGGAAGGAGGGACTCTGATGGCTAGAAACAAGTTCGACATAGACGAAACGCTGGAAAAGGGAAATGAATTTAATCTGGGGCATATGCTACGTTTAGGGCGTTACATGCTGCCCTATAAGGGCAAGATTGCAGCTTCTGTCTTTGTGATGCTCACCTCCAGCCTTCTGGGTCTGGCCCCCCCCTACTTGATCAAAGCTGCCATTGACGACTACATTCCAAATAAAAGCATACCCGGGATTTTGGGACTGTCGGCCATCCTCTTTCTTTCTCAAGTTGCCAATGTCTACCTTATCCGATACAAGGTACTGACCATGGCTACGGTAGGTCAAAGCATCATCCGAGATTTACGGCTGGATTTATTTAAGCATTTGCAGGAGCTACCCTTTAGCTACTACGACAGCCGCCCCCATGGGAAGATATTGGTGCGGGTAGTGAACTACATCAATTCCTTAAGTGACCTACTGGCCAACGGCTTTATTAATCTGATCACAGATGTATTCAGCCTGATTGTCATTTTTGTTATCATGCTGTCCCTGAACGTAAAGCTGACCTTTGTCTGTATGACGGGCTTACCTTTACTGTTTATTGTGACGCACATCATCAAAATTAAACAAAGAGCGGCCTGGCAGCTGAACAGTGCCAAGCAAAGCAACATGAATGCATACATACACGAAAGTATAGCCGGCATGAAGATTACCCAAAGCTTTGTCCGGGAAGAGGAGAACATGCGCATCTTCTCCGACGTTACAAATTTGGTACGCAAGACCTGGTTGAAGGCCTGCGGCATTATGTTCTTCATGAGTCCGGCAGCAGATAACATCTCCATCTGGTCTACTTCCCTGCTTTACGTATGCGGCCTGGCCTGGGCCAGCGGAAACACGGCGATTACCATTGGTGTGCTGGTGGCCTTTGTGGGCTACATCGGGCGCTTCTGGGGGCCCATTAACAACATTGCCAACGTATACAACAACATTGTTGTCAACATGGCCTATCTGGAAAGAATCTTTGAAGCCATAGACGAGCCGGTCTTGGTAAAGGACGTTCCCAATGCAACAGAGATGCCGACCATTGTTGGACATGTGGAATTTGAGAAGGTGACCTTTTCCTACGATCCGGGGCGGCCAATATTAAAGGAAGTATCCTTTACCTGCAAGCCTGGAGAGACCATTGCGCTGGTAGGGCCTACGGGAGCAGGCAAGACCACGGTAGTTAATCTGATCAGCCGCTTTTACGACATTGAGGGCGGGCGAGTTTTACTGGACGGCACAGACATCAAGGGTGTGACGCTAAGATCCCTACGCAGCCAGATGGGGATTATGCTACAGGACAGCTTTATTTTTTCCGGCACCATTATGGACAACATCCGCTACTCGCGTTTGGACGCTACGGACGAGGAAGTTATTGAAGCTTCCAAGGCGGTACGGGCGCACGAGTTCATTATGGCGATGGAAAAGGGCTATCAAACGGAAGTGAACGAGCGCGGGAGCCGCTTATCAGTAGGGCAGCGGCAGCTGATTTCCTTTGCCCGGGCCTTACTAGCAGACCCCAAGATACTCATACTAGACGAAGCAACCTCCAGCATAGACACAGAGACGGAAATGGCTTTACAGGAAGGGCTTGACCGTCTTTTAGTCGGGCGGACCTCCTTCATCATAGCCCACAGGCTCTCCACCATCAAGAACGCCACCCGCATTATGTACATTGCCAACGGCAGCATACAGGAAGCCGGGAGCCACGACGAGCTAATGGCACTTCAAGGGCACTACTACAAGCTTTACCAATCACAGTATGCATTTTTAGAGGAATAGAAAAGAATAGAAAAGACCTTGGGGGGGGGGGGGGGGGGGGGGGGGGGGGGGGGGGGGGGGGGGGGGG
>CAZSXS010000120.1:0-7707 GCA_964611385.1 uncultured Defluviitaleaceae bacterium | reverse complement strand
CATTGTCTTATTTTACCAATTATAGACTCCGTTTTCAAGTGAAAGCACTATATTATTACATTCCAAGGATTTACTCATCATATCGCCCCTTTCTTTGCCGCCTAAGCCCACTTCAGCTGCGATGGCTTTACCTGTAGTAAGCGGATTATCTAACGCACATAAAGCCGCTTCAATTTAATGGGGATTAAAGTCATAAAATTGTTATTTAGAGCAAAGCTCCTTTTGTATTGAATAAGCCAATACAAAAGGAGCTTTTTATGAACAAAGAAACACGGTAACAATGGCTGGTTTGCATTATTACCGTGCCTGTAATCGAAAGAACTCCGGGTATAAGTATACTCTGGATTCTATTTTACAATCGTCCCTCCGCCAAGCACATACTCCCCATCATAGAACACAACGGCCTGACCAGGTGAGATCGCCCTTTGAGGCTCATCAAACTCGACTAAAACCTTCCCCTCATCCAAGGGGATGATTCTGGCACTTTTTTCTGCCATAGAGTATCGGGTTCTTGCGCTGACCTTCATGGGCGCTGTAAGTTGATCAAAGGTGATGAAGTTCACATCGGCCGCTTCCAGTGTGTTCGAATAAAGCCCGGCTTCCTCGCTTAAAGTTACCCGGTTGCTGTCCTTGTCCTTTTTGGAGACATACATAGGCTTACCGAAAGCCAGACCAAGCCCTTTTCGTTGACCAATGGTGTAGTGAATAATCCCCTTATGTTTGCCGAGTATGTTTCCTTCTACGTCCACAAAATCACCTGGCTGAAAGAAGCGCTTTTCGGCTCTTTCTCCCATATAGCGTTCAATAAACCCGCCGTAATTCCCGTCCGGTACAAAGCAAATATCCTGGCTGTCCGGTTTTTGGGCATTAAAGAAGTCATTTTCAGCTGCAATTTCTCGGACTTCAGTTTTACTAAGTTCGCCAAGCGGCAGCAAGGTTCCAGCCAGCTGCTCCTGCGTCATGGCATAGAGCACATAACTTTGATCCTTGGAGCGATCCAAGGCCTTTTTTAAAAGGAAGCGTCCACTTACCTTATCTTGTTGGATGATACCATAATGCCCCGTGGCCATGTATTCGCACCCCAAAAGCCTTGCTCTCTGCAAAAAACGTTCAAACTTCAAAAACCGATTGCAATCAATGCAAGGATTCGGGGTAAGTCCATTCAGATAACTGATCACAAACTTATCCATGACTTGCTCTTGGAATTCCTCTTTGAAATTAAATACATGGAAAGGAATATCCATACGGTTGCAAACGCTTCTGGCATCATTAACATCTGATAGGGAGCAGCAGGATTTCATGTGCGGGGCCTCTTCCTCAGCCTCGAAAAGCTTCATCGTGGCCCCCATCAGATCATAGCCCATTTTCTTCAACAAAAAAGCGGCAACGGAACTATCCACGCCGCCGCTCATGGCAACCAATGCTTTCATTAGTGCCACCTCCGTTTCATTTTTGTATGAGATTCTTATAAAGCTGGGTGGTCATGGGCAAAAATCCATGCTTCGCCCAAAATCCCTCCGCTTTCAAATTTCCAGGGAAAACATTCAATTGGATCAAACTGATATTTTTATTGGTGAACCAAGCTTCAGCTTGTTCATATAACCTGGTGGCCAGGTTCATTTTTCGAAAACGCTCCGAAACATAAAGGTCTTTGATGTTACCGATTAAGGGATCAAGCAATGGCGAAGTCGCTACGATGCGTTTGTTCTCTGGAGCAACTTCGTCAGTTGCGTGAAACCTGACGCTCCGTTGAAACTGTCGATCAAGCTTTGAAATTCCCGCCGTAATAAAGCCTTCTACCTGCTGCATCTCCTGATCCCAAAGAATTAAGGTACACATCAATTTAGACTCAATATAAGTCTTAAGCACATCCTTAAGCTGCTCCATGTTTAATTCAAAAGGAAAGCCAAAGCCCTTCAATTCCTCATACATTTTAACATAACAATGAATTAAGCCTTCTAGGTCGCTAGGTTTGGCGGCTCGGATTTCCGGCTCGTTCTTAGACTCAATTTTGGCTGTGTCCATGGAAAACCTCTTTTCTTGACGCTTAATGCTTTCTAAATTCAGCTTTTAACTTAACCCGGTCAATCTTACCATTGGGCGTTAAGGGGAGGGCGTCATAGGTATAAAGCTTTGCTGGCAGCATATATTTAGGAACTAATTCCTTCAATTGGAGATTCAGCTGGCGCAGCTTCAAACTCTGGTTTGTTTCCGCAAAGAGTACGATTTCCTGCGCCTCTTCATCAAACAACACACAGGCTTTTTGAACCCCCTCCAAGCTGCTGGCAGCAATCTCAATATCCCCTAGCTCAATGCGGTTCCCTTTCAGCTTAATCTGCGAATCTTTCCGGCCTACATACATAATCAGACCATCCTTGGCCCAATAAGCTAGGTCGCCGGTACGGTACATCCGCTCCGGATAGTGCGGATTGAGGGGATTTTGGACAAAGGCTTTGTTTGTCGCCTCTTCATCATTCCAGTAGCCAAGACCCAGGCCGCTTCCCAGTATGCAAAGCTCGCCGATCTCTTCCGGCTTCGTGGGCTCGTCCTTGTCATTTAAAATCAAAGCGTCCATATTTTTACAAGGAATACCGATCGGCAGGGGCTCAGTGTTTGTAAATTCTCGGTCAACGATATAGTAGGTACAGTCCACCGTTATTTCAGTGGGGCCGTAAAGGTTTGCATATAATAAATCCGGGTGCGTTGTTCGCCAGATGTTCAACTGTGCATTCGGCATAACCTCACCCGCAAAGAGAACCTTCTTTAAATACTGACAAGGACGTTCGGACAGGATATCCGAATTGGCTACAGTGATCATCACCGTGGGCACCCAGAAAATGAAGTTAATCTTCTTTTCATTTAAGTAGTCCGGAATTTTCATCGGGTACATAAACAAAGTCTCTGGGATCAAAACCAGCGTGGCTCCAGTAGACAGGCAGCAGTAGATGTCCAAGGTTGTGTTGTCAAAATAAAAAGCGGACTGACTCCCGATGATGGTATCAGCATCCACACCAAAGATCGTATTCACCCAGTCGGCGTAATCCATAACGCCTCTGTGGGAAATGGTAACCCCCTTGGGTACTCCAGTGGAACCGGAGGTATACATGATATAAATTGGATCCGTGTCAATAACCTTGCCTAAAGCTTTTTGAATGGCCTCTTCCTCTATAAATAGCTCGGAGCCCGGTCGAAGCAAGTCCTCATAAAACAAGACTTCGCAAGGGCTTTTGCCTTGCCAATTTTCTATGCTGTTCAATAAAGCCGGACTAAGCTGCTTGTCCGTTATCACGGCTAAGGGTTGTAAATTTTCCAGTATTCTTTCCAGGCGCTGGACTGGGATCGCATAATCCAGCGGCGTATAGATATTGCCGCTGTAAAGGATCCCCGTAAAGGAGACAATGCTCTCAATGTTCTTCGGCAGAAGGACAATGATGGGCTTTTTTTCTACCTTTCCTTTAAAAAGGTTCAGTAAGTCGGTTCCAATCGCCTTTGCTTGATCCCTTAACGCTGAAAAGCTTATTTGTTCATCGTTATTTTCAATGGCGATCTTATTAGGATACTTCTTTGCAGTGTTTTCTAAATACTGTATAGCTGAGTTCATAGACACCTCTCCTCGTTCAGTATGCCTTTCAAGCGTACCCGGTCGATCTTCCCGTTTGGTGTCAGTGGCAGCCTTTCCATCACATGCAGCTTTGAGGGGAGCATGTAAGAGGGAATGAGCTCTTTGAGTAGCAGGTTGATCTGCCTGAGCTTCAAGGCTGCGGCTGACTCAACAAAAAGAACGATACCCTCCTCTTGCTGAAACAACACACAGGCATTGTTGATGTTGGGAAGGCTTTTGGCAGCTGTTTCGATTTCGCCCAGTTCTATACGCTTTCCCTTTAATTTGATCTGAGTATCCATCCGACCTATATACATCAGCAGCCCGTCTTCCCGCCAATATCCCAGATCACCAGTCTTATAGATTCTTTCCAAATAGCTTTTGTTGTTGGGGTTTTGAATAAAAGCTTTTTCCGTAAGCTGAGGTGCATTCCAGTAGCCTAGGGCAAGGCCTGTGCCAAGGACGCAAATCTCTCCCGTTTCGCCAGTCTTTGCTGGGCTGCCGTCTTCCTTTAAAAGGAGGATATCCATATTTTCACAGGGTATACCAATGGGCAGAGAGTCGGTGTTTGCAAAGTCGCCCTTCACCACAAAGTAAGTACACACATCTGTGATTTCCGTAGGCCCATAGAGGTTGGCGTAGAAAAGAGAGGGGTAATTTTTACGCCAAATATTCAGCTGCGTGTTGGGCATAACTTCGCCACAGAAGAGAACCTTCTTCAAATCATTCAGCTTGCAATTTTCCAGTATGCCGGAGTTGGCCACAGCGATTAAAACCGTAGGCACCCAAAAGATGGTGTCGATTTTTTTCTCATTAATATAAGGAAGCAATCGGTCTGGATATAAAAATAAAGCCTCGGGAATAATCACCAAGGTTGCACCGGAAGCCAAACAGCCGTAAATGTCCAAAACAGAATTATCAAAAAAGAAAGCGGCCTGATTGCCAAGGATGCTGTCCTCTGTGATTTCAAAGGTCTGCACTACCCAGTTTGCGTAGTCTATTACGCCTTTGTGGGGAATTGTGACCCCCTTTGGCGTTCCTGTTGAACCAGAGGTATACATGATATAAATTGGATCGGTGTCAAGGGTCTTTGCAACGATTGTAAGCGCTTCTTTCTCCGCAACATGTGGCTGTACCTCAGCTGTTAATAAGTCTTCAATCAAAAAGATTCGAAGTTCCGATCCCACATCCAATAGGCTCTTGCCTTCCTCGTTGGTGATGATTCCTGCCGGTTGAAGGTTTTCAATAATTTTACGCAGCCTTGCCATGGGCATTGAAAAATCAACCGGAACATAAAAATTACCGCTGTACAGCGTTCCAAGGAAGGAAAGAATACTCTCGATACTCTTGGGCAGGAAAACAAGGATAGGCTGCCGCTTCGTGTGTTGGGACAAAGAATAACCCACAGAAATAGCCTTCGCTCTCAATTCAGAATAACGAATCTGTTCATCATTGAATTCGATGGCTATTTTTTGTGGGTATCTTTGTGCGCTTCTTTCCAAAAATAAGATGGCAGAGTTCATAACGGTCTCCTATAAAAAAATATTTCCCAGGAAATAAATGCCTGTAAGCATTGTTTTACTGGGCTTTTCATACGCTTTATATCTTGAAAAACCCTTTCAAAACCTTGAACAGATTTTCAGTACCAGTGGTGAAGACCAAGGTGTTTAACCCAAAGAGGAAATTAACCAAGAAGCAGCGCAAGTAAAAAACAGATTTTTTCTTACTGCTGCCAGTAAGGGAAAACAGGTTTTCCAGGGTCAAAAGGGCACCATTATACATTCCAGCAAACAGATAAGGCAGATTAAACCCATGCCAAAGGCTCATGCAAACCATCGTTACAAAAGCCAGGCCAGCATTCTGTGCTTTGTTCAGTTTCTTCTTGGCAAAGAGAACGTAAAGGTGTTCCCGGATAAAATCACTTAGGCTCACATGCCAGTTACGCCAGAAAAGAGTAAAGGAAGGTGCCTTAAAGGGATTTTTAAAGTTTTCTGGCACCTGTAGCCCACAAATCCGTCCATAGGCAATAGCAATGTCACTATAACCAGAGAGGTCAAAGTACAGCATAAAATAACTAAAAATCACCGTTAAAAAGCTAACGAAAAACGAGCTTTCCAGGCCCAAAAGGTGCTGAAAGGTTTGGCTTACCAGGTTTAAGATCACGATTTTCTTAAACAAGCCACGGATGATTCGTTTGACGGACAGCTCCAGATCCTTTCCGGTAACAGGCTTTGGGTTGGAGAAGGTCTTTTGAAAATCCCGGAATCTGAAAATGGGCCCAGCAGTAAAGGTAGGGATAAAGAAGATAAAATTTGCATAGGTCAAAAGGCTGATTTTTTGGTCGGTATAGTACACATAAAACACGGCATCTACGGCCTTTAGCATATTGAAAATAAACCCAATGGCGACAAAGCCGAAGCTTATGTTAAAGTCAATAAAGCGGGAAGCAAAAAAGGGTAAGAGGCAAAGCAGCACGGACAGTCCAAAAAAGAAGGGTCGAAAGCGTTTTATGGCACGCAGTCCGTTTGCCGCCAGATAGGTCAGCAGCACATACAAGCAATAAAAGAGAAGCAATCGCTTACCGGCATAAAAAACAACGAAGGAACTCAAGGCCAGCAACAAAAGGCCATTCAACTGCACTTTATGCTTATTATTTTTAAACAGCAGCACCGCAAAGAACATGATGACAGCCGCAAAGGTAATCAAAACCAGTGTACTAACCCGCAAATACCACACAAAAACCCGTCCTTTACTTTTAAAACCGTGGGTGAGGGAGGCTGAAAACCTTTTTCAAACGGCGAAAAAAGTTTTCAGCCTCCCTCACCCACACCCCCTCCCTCCACCTTTCAAAAAAGTCGGACATGAGGGTTGGTATAAATCCCATGGAAATTTTGAGAAATCCAAATATTATTTATAGTCAGTTGATCTTTCCTGCGACAACCTCGGCTATTTCGTGAATACTGTTCATTGGATAGAGTACGATATCCTTTTGTGTAATCTCAATATTCCAGTGTTCTTCAAGAAATGCGACGATTTTAACCGCGTCAAGAGAATCTACATAGCCATAGTCAAACAAGTTCACGTCATAAGAAAAATCCTCGTCTTCTTCAATGGCAAAGGTTTTTACTAAGTAATCCTTCAATTCATCAGCAATTTGTTTACTGTCCATAAAAATTCCTCCGTATTCTTATAATTAAAGCCCAATGTGCAATTCATCCCTCCCCCTAAGAGGCGGGGGACTTCTTGCACACTAGGTTAAAACCCTTCGTAAATAAAGTTCCCTTTTCCTTGGAAAAAGGCAAAAATCAAAAGAAGCATCAGGAGATAAGCCAGTAATGTAAGTGTTTTTTTTATCGGTTCAGCCATGCATCCAACTCCTTTGTAAAAGCTGTAGTTCCTTCTTCATATTTAAAGTGCCCTAAGTCATAAAAAGCTGATGGCGGATATTTTTCCTGGCTGTCCAATAGGTTTAGTATTTCGATACCATCCTTAACAAGGATTTGATTTGCCTTGTCCTGAACCTGTTGGGCGATTTCTGGTACGTCCGTATAGTAATTCCAGGGGAGCCAGACGGCTCGAAGGCGAATGTTATTTTTTTGGCAGAAGGACATCACATCGGCTAAAGCTTGCATGTTTTTGTCAAAATGGTCTATCGACAGTCCCCAATAGTCTCTTTTGTGTATACCCGCCTTTTCCTCCAGTTCCTCTGAGCTTAAGGTAGTATGAAAATACTCCTTTTCCATGCTCTTGGGAGTAAACGCAGGCCTTCCGTCCAAGACATTGTTAAAGCTTTCCTCAAAAAAGACCCGAAGCCTGTCCCTCTGAAAAAAAGGATACGGTAAATAAATTTTTTTATGCCAACTGTAGGTGGGATTGCTTGGCAGGCTGTCCATAAAAACAAAGTAATTCAATACAAGCACTAGGTTATCACTGATTCGGGCATGGGACTCTTGTAAAATCGCCCGCAGATCTGTCATCTTCCCATAAACGATGCCCATGTTGATATAATCCGTATTGCTCAGGGTTTCATCAAAAGCATACAGTAGACCAGAGTTCCCGAACAAAACATTCTTGTACACCTTCTCTGGATGCAAAGCCCTTACCCG
>CAZSXS010000119.1:0-7965 GCA_964611385.1 uncultured Defluviitaleaceae bacterium | reverse complement strand
CCCCCCCCCCCCCCCCCCCCCCCCCCCCCCCCCCCCCCCCCCCCCCACGGTTTTAAACAAAGAAAAAACTCCGGACAGCCTTTACTTTTGAAAAAAAGTAGAGGAAGCCGGAGTTTTTCCCGTCTATTCATTTTTAGTTGCTATAAGTACCGTTGTAAACATAATCGATACTTGATTTATATTTCCCAAAATCTACAAACTTATACACGTCCTAAGTAATCACCTGTGCGAGTATCAATTTTTATTTTTTCCCCAACATTAATAAACAAAGGAACATTAACGACTGCACCGGTTTCAACGGTGGCAGGCTTGGTGGCGCCGGTTGCGGTGTCTCCCTTGAAGCCAGGCTCGGTGTTGACTACTTCCTGCTCAACAAAGGTGGGAGGCTCGATGCCAAAAACACTTCCGTTGTGGGAAAGAATTTTTACCATTTCGTTTTCTTTGACAAACTTTAAAGCGTCGCCCACATCAGAAGCATTGATGGCCGATTGCTCATAGGTTTCATTATCCATAAAGTGGAATAAGTCTCCATCCTGATATAAGTACTGCATGTCCTTGCGGTCTATATGTGCACGGCCCATTTTTTCTGTAGGACGGAAGGTTCTTTCAACGATACCGCCGCTCACTAAATTTCTAAGCTTTGTCCGCACAAAAGCAGCACCCTTACCGGGCTTTACATGCTGAAACTCTACAATTACAAAAATATCACCGTCAACTTCTATTGTTACGCCATTTCTAAATTCACTTGCCGAAATCATTAATTTTCCTCCTGTTAATTCTATTTTAAATCCCTAAGGGCATAAAGGGCATAGAGATAGCTATACTTGCCGAACCCGGCAATCTGGCCTACACATACGGGCGCCAGCACCGACTTGTGCCGAAATTCCTCCCGCTTGTGAATATTGGAAAGATGAACCTCGACGGTCGGAATGTTGACCGAGGCTATGGCATCTCGTAAGGCGATGCTGTAGTGGGTAAATGCACCCGGATTGATTACAATCCCGTCCACCTTTTCGTGAAAGCAGAGCTGAATTTTGTTAATCAGCTCGCCTTCTACATTGGATTGAAAAAAGCTCAGTTGCAATCCATCCGGCTTTTCTTGGCTCAAAAAATGGTTAATATCTTCCAGTGTTTCGGAGCCGTAGACAGACTTTTCTCGGATACCTGTAAAGTTTAAATTAGGGCCGTTTATAATGCAAATGTTCATCATTTGTATAATTTACTCCGTTTTATACTCTATTCGTTATCGTGACGGGGATGGTCCTTTACAAAACCAGACGCCATAGTTAAAGCGGATATGACATCCACATCAAATTGATTATGAAGGGTAGCAATCTTTGTGTAGATTTCTCCCTTTCTGGTGACTACATATTTCGGCGGAAGCTTGTTCAGGGCTATCGCCATAATGTCGCTTTTACACTTTTCACAAGAGCATACATCAGAGCTTTTAATCACACTGTCAACGACATCCAATACGCATTCTTCCATATAATTTTTAAGTTCCTGCATAAAAACGCCTCCAATATTATTAATAATCATTAATAAATTCTATTCTCTTCATCAACCTTCTCCGTGTAAACAGCCACGCGACCAGTGACGGGCAAAACAGATAAAATCATGGTGTGTTCCTTGTCACCAAAAGTGACTTTTCCTGCCCCGGAGCTTAAAGTACCAGAAATGCTGTACGTTACCGTGCTCAGACCACCGTTGAGTAAAATGCTTTTAAAGAATATGGAGTTCGGTTGAACTCGCTTTACCAGTTCTTCCTTGCGGTTATGAGGCGTTACGCTTGTGATTGTATAGTAATTTTCCTCCAGGTAAAAACGAATACTGTAGCTTCTGCCGTTAATAACAGACATTTTTGCTGCATAGCGAAAATCCGCCCGCAGCTCCAGAGCAAACTTTTCAAGGGCTCTTTGTTCGTTTTTGGAAAATGCTGGAGCAATCATCAGGCCTAAAGCAGCAATGACAGCCAGGGCCAACACGATTTCAATCAAGGTAAAGCCTTTTTTTGATAAAGCCAATTTAACCTCCATTTTTACCAGATAATGCGTAAGTATACAGTAGATTAAATATTTTTGCAAGAGCAACCATTCACAATCTAAAGAAATTTTCAATATAATAGACATAGCATGAAAGAATAAGAAGGAGTCGAAAATGCTTCCTTTAACCAAATTGCCCTTAGAAACAAGCGGATACATTTATGGAATTGAGCTTGACGACCATTTCAAACGAAGACTGCTAGAGCTTGGACTCATTAAAAATACGAAAATCGAAGTCATTCATAACAGCAATGGTGGCGAAACCCTCGCGCTCTCTGTGAGGGGAACCGTCATCGCATTGAGAAAAGAAGATGCGGAAAAAATATGGATTGCGGCAGAAACCGCAGATGGAGGTCAATGTGTCGAATTTATGTGCCCTTGCGGGGAACCCAAACACCGGGAAAAGCACGGTTTTTAACGGTCTGACGGGATTAAGGCAGCACACGGGAAACTGGGCGGGTAAAACAGTCGTGAATGCAATGGGGCATTTTACCTATCGAGACAAAAATATAAGCCTGATCGACCTACCTGGCACCTATTCGCTCCTTCCCAAGTCTCCAGACGAAAAAGCAGCCAGCGACTTTATCAATGAGAACCAGGCGGAGGTTTATGTACTGGTATTGGATGCCACCGCGTTGGAAAGAAGCTTAATCCTAGCGTTGCAAGTTCTATCCCTGGATCGGAAGGTGATCCTCTGCCTGAATCTAATGGACGAAGCCCATAAAAAGCATATTGATATTGATGCAGCTAAGCTTTCTTCTCTTTTGGGCGCTCCAGTCATCAAGACCAGCGCAAAAAATAAGGAAGGCCTAGAGCGGTTGAAGGAATGCATTTACCAAAGGCTAGAGGAAGGCAAGAGCAAGGAAGGGGAAATAAAAAAAGGCTTCAAACCCATGTTGGATCCGAATGCCTCTGAGGAAGAAAAAATTGAAGCCTATGTCAATCTGGCTTCTGCCTATGCCAAGGAGTGCGTAACGCAGTATAAGAAGCTGTTTATCGCCTCCAGAAAGAGTTTTGATACGATCATATTGAACCGGAAATACGGGGTATTCATCATGCTTGCCATGCTGGGGCTCGTATTTTGGCTGACCATTGCGGGAGCCAACTACCCCTCCCAGCTTTTGTCGAAGGGTTTTGGAATCCTAGGGGAGCAAATCAACTCGACTCTGGTCGGGCTGAGCTTTCCGAGCCTACTTCGGCAGCTTCTAATGGACGGCATGTATAAGACCCTAACATGGGTTGTCTCCGTCATGTTGCCTCCGATGGCGATCTTCTTCCCCCTCTTTACCTTGATGGAAGACTGCGGACTGCTCCCCAGGATCGCTTTCAATCTAGATCAGTATTTCAAAAAAGCCGGTTGTCACGGCAAGCAAGTATTAACCATGTGGATAGGAAATTTCGGATAGGAAATTTCAGGAAGTTTTTTACCTTACACTGCCTAATCCAGTAAGCTTTGGATATAGGAGCAGAACCTTATTTTAAGTACACAGTTTTACCAGTTTTTGATGATTCGTAAATGGCAAGTATGAGTTCAACAGGCTTGGAAGCTTCCAAGTGATCAATAGCTGGTTTCCGATCATTGAGGATGGCTGTAACCATATCTTCAAGCTGTTTCTTATGTCCGGCTATGGAAAAATTGGTTGGATTGCTGGAGGTGTTGTTCTCCGTTTTTTTCGCTTCGACCAGGTTTTCCTCTGAATCTTGAAGCGCCCACTTCGTAAGGGTGTCCCCCGTCATTTGTATTGTTCCCTGATCGCCGTTTATTTCTAAAACTCGCTCTGAGCCGGGATAAACTGAGGTCGTGGCTGTGATTTGTCCCAGGGCGCCGTTTTCAAACTCAAGGATGGCCACAGCTGTATCTTCGACTTCAATTTTCCGGGTGAGCGTTCGGATGTGTGCGGTGACAGACTTCGGCACTCCGCAAAGATACTGGAGCAAATCCACCCCATGTATCCCCTGATTCATCAGCGCACCGCCCCCATCCATCTTCCAAGTTCCTCTCCAACCACCTGTATCGTAATATTCCTGAGAACGATAAAATTTCATAGAAAGATCAGAAAGCACCAACTTGCCCAGTCGATTTTCCTCTAGGGCTTTTTTCATTTGCACTACTGCGTCGGTAAAGCGTAATTGGGAAATGGTACTGACTTTGACCTTGTTTTTTTCGCAAGCTTCTTTGATCTCTTCCAGCTCGCCTTTGGTGATGGCCAGGGGCTTTTCGACCACCACATGCTTTCCGCTGCTGATAGCAGAAACAGCAAGCTGGGCATGAAGACCACTGGGGGTACAGATACAGACCACATCCACCTCCGAATGCAATAAATCCTCAAGTCTTTCATAGGCTTTCACGCCATACTTGCCTGCAAAGGAATCACGATTGTTTTGGTTCAAATCGGTAACGCCTAATAAGCAAGCGTTCGGGAGTTCCTGAATGGAACGGGCATGCCAGTCCGCAATCACACCGCAACCAACAATTCCAAAGTTCAACTTTTTCATAGATAACCTCATTTCTTTATACAGCCGCTGCATTGTTAAGCTTGTACCTTCATTAGTTTGCTTAGGCTATTTTGATTGTGCTTCGAAGAAAAAAGCCGCCGCGATCACTCGCAACGGCTTTTGCTTTACACAATTGATTCCTTACTGAAGCTCGACTAAGTACTAAAGATCCACCAACTATTGAAGCTCAGCAAAGTACTTGATGGTTCTTACCATTTGGCTGGTATAGGAATTCTCGTTATCATACCATGAAACGACCTTAACAAGGGATTGACCATTGCCGAGATCTGTAACCTTGGTTTGAGTAGCGTCAAACAGAGAACCACAGGTGATGCCGATTACATCAGAGGAAACCAGCTCTTCTTCGGTGTAACCGAAAGAATCAGAAACGGCTGCCTTCATAGCGGCATTAACTTCGTCCTTTTTGAAAGTCTTGTTGCAGATTGCAACGAGCTCTGTGATAGAACCGGTGGGTACAGGTACACGTTGTGCAGCCCCATCAAGCTTGCCTGACAGCTCAGGGATAACAAGGCCGATCGCCTTTGCGGCACCGGTAGAGTTTGGAACGATATTTTGTGCTGCAGCACGAGCGCGTCTCAGGTCGCCCTTTGGATGAGGACCATCAAGGGTCATCTGATCGCCGGTATAAGCATGAATCGTGGTCATAAATCCTTTTACGATGGGAGCAAATTTATTCAGCACGTCTGCCATCGGTGCAAGGCAGTTTGTTGTGCAGGAAGCTGCTGAAATAATTGTGTCAGTTGACTTTAAGGTCCCTTCGTTTACGCCGTAAACGATCGTTGGGAGGTCATCACCGGCTGGAGCGGAGATGATTACCTTCTTGGCACCTGCATCAATGTGAGCCTGGGATTTTGCCTTTGAGGTGAAAAATCCGGTACACTCCAATACAACGTCAACACCCAGTTGTCCCCAAGGAAGTTCCTTTGGATCCTTTTGAGCATAGATGTTGATTTCCTTTCCGCTTACAACGATAGATGCTTCCTTGGCTTCTACCTGATCAGCCAGAGCGTATTTACCCTGAGCTGAGTCATACTTTAACAAATGCGCAAGCATCTTTGGGCTGGTGAGGTCGTTAATTGCGACAATCTCATAACCCGGAGCGTTGAACATTTGTCTGAACGCCAGACGGCCAATGCGGCCAAACCCGTTAATTGCTACTTTTACTGACATGACAATTCCTCCATTCATTCATCTTGGCCTATTAATTTAAAATGGCCCTGTGATCTACATCATTCGGCTCAGTTGCAATACGAAGATTTTAAGTTAAGCCGAAAGTACTATACATATATCATAAATTACTAAATTTTTCAATTACTAAATTCTGATACGTTGCATTGATTTTATTTTTGGACAAACATTGGACAAATTTCTTTTTCATATAGTTATACTTAGTATCTTAAATGTTTACCTAGCCACCGTCATTCAACCCGAATCAATTCTATTGTTTTGGGCGGCTGCTTTGCAAAGGTGAACATTACGGAGTATAAATGGGGGTGTCTGTATGGACGAACAGGAAAATCTTGCAACGTTGGAGCAAGCGCAAAAGGATGTTTATACGGTGGAAACTTTCTTTGTAGGTCAACGAACAATCCTTGAACTGATGAAAGAGTTTTTAATAAAAACAAGCAGACAGTCGTAAGTATGGATGGTCGCATCACAGAAAAATCCACTTGCTCGGCCAGGAGGGGGATGTATGAAAGCGAACAAGCAAAATTACAGTGCAGCGCTTTATATGCGCTTATCAAAAGATGATGAGGGTGTAAACGAAAGCGCCAGTATCAAAACACAGCGAAAAATGCTTTTGTCCTACGCAAAGGAACATCACTTTTCTGTCTATGACGAGTATGTTGATGACGGTTGCTCAGGGACAACCTTTGATCGACCGGATTTCAAGCGAATGATACAGGATATAGAGGATCAAAAAGTCAACCTGGTTCTAACGAAGGACTTGTCCCGCTTAGGAAGGGATTATATCGTCGCGGGGCAGTATACAGAGATTTATTTTCCAAGTAAGGGGGTACGATATATAGCCATTAACGATGGGTATGACTCGGATAATCCCTATACGGATATCGCACCTTTCAAGAATGTGATCAATGAGCTGTATGCACGGGATACCTCTAAAAAAATCCGCTCGGCCTTTTATACAAAGATGGAAGAAGGTGCTTATATTAGTAACTTTGCTCCATATGGCTACCAAAAGGATCCAGCGAACAAAAATCACTTGATTGTGGATCCCGTAGCCGCTTCTGTGGTGGAAATGATTTACGCCCTTGCTGCAGAAGGACAAGGGCCCAAACAGATAGCCCAGCATCTAAATGAAAGGGGAATCGTTACACCGGCTGTTTATCGCTGTCAAAGCCGTTCCCATTTGAATGTTGATCAGTATACAAAACGGAAGGAGTGGACCTCGTCTACCATATCCAAGATATTGCATAATATCGTTTATTTGGGGCACCTTGCCCAGGGAAAGACGACTAAAGTATCCTTCAAAAGCCCTGTAAGCCTTCAAAACGACAAAAATAATTGGGTTGTCGTACAAAATACCCACGAGCCTATCATCGAAGCCGAAACCTTCGATCTGGTTCAACAGCGAAGCGCAAGCCGCACTTGCACGAAAAAAGGGGTTTTCGTCAATATCTTTTCAGGCATTGCCAAGTGTAAAGACTGCGCTCGAAATATGTCTGCCATCGGAACAAGAAAAAAAGGATCGCCTGCCAATCTCGCCTGTGGTGCATACAAGCTCTACGGAAGAGCCAAGTGCAGCAACCACTTCATTGACTATGCGATCCTTTATCAGATTGTGTTAGAGGCGCTCCAGGAGCAAATCGCCCTTACAGTGCCGGAACAAGAAAAGCTGCTAACTGAGCTGCAACAGGAAAACAGCCATCAGCCCAGAAATGCCGTAAAGAAAAAAGAAATAGCTCTACTCAAAAAGCGGAGTACAGAGCTGGATGGAATGATAGAAAAACTGGTTGAGGATCATTACAAAGGACTGCTCAGCGACGAGCGTTATCAGAAGCTGCTTAATAAGTATGAGGTGGAAAGCAAGGTCCTATCGAATCAGATCCAAATGGTAGGGGAAGGCTTACCCTGTAGTGATACCAATACCGAAGTAATGCCCGCAAGAGAGCAACACGAAAGAGAGCACATAGAAGATCAGTATGCTAGAGCGCTGTTCATAAGTGAGCAGTCCACAAGAGAACTATACGAAAGTGCGCAGCACTGCGATCCATTTTCTCTGTTGCTCAAGCAGCTTAACAACCTGCAAGTCTTAACACCCGATCTGCTGCACAAATTTATTGATCGGATTGAAATTGGCCAAGGGAGATACGAAAAAACAAAAGTGGGGAAGATAAAGCAGCAAACGGTACACATTTATTTTCGTTTTAAAGGGAAGATAGGA
>CAZSXS010000118.1:0-8057 GCA_964611385.1 uncultured Defluviitaleaceae bacterium | reverse complement strand
GGCTTAGAAAATGTTTTAGAGACTGAGTATAACTACATTTACACAACAAAAAAAGATGCCAATGGCATCTTTTTTTGTTGCTTTCTATTATTCATCCTTTTCAAAGAATGCAGGAGACAGCGCTTCCCAGATTTTCTCGAAGGTACTTTCCGCATCGCCATCCGCATTGATGGTAATAATGTTTTCCTTGTCTTTCATCCGCTCAAAGGTTTGAAAAAAATGTTCCCGTATACGGAGAAGCAAGTCTTTTTCCTCGTACAAGTCTGTTTGAACCCTATCCTGGGATATGCGTTTCAGACTTTCTTCTAAAGACACGTTTAGAAAGATGGTATAATCCGGCCTAAGCTTGTTCATTATCAAGAGCTCATTTAAGGTGTAAAGCATGTTCATGTCCGAACTCAAGCCCTGGTAGGCAATGTTGGAATAATAATACCGATCGGATACGACATGGATTCCTTCTTCAAGTAAGGGAATAATGTCCTTGGTCACATGTTCTATCCTGTCCGCTAAAAATAAAAGGGCGCTGGTGTCGTTATGAAAGGTTGTTTTTTTCTTCATTGCGCTTCGGATGAGACCCCCGGGAATACTATCGCTGGGTTCTCTGGTAAAGTGGCAGCGAATGTTTTCTGTTCGCAGCTTTGCCTTAAGGTTTTCAATCTGGGTGCTTTTTCCACTTCCATCCAACCCTTCAAATACAATAAATTTCCCTTTTCTCATTAAATAACCCTCCATATACGTCTTTGCAAAATTTCATTTCAGTAAAAATTCTTGCCTTCGTTACAGGCTTACAGCTCATCTAAAACAACTCTTCTAAAACAGATCTTCCAAAAACCTCGCTACCCCGTCTTCGTCATTGCTTCGGCAGATAAAATCTGCGGCTGCCTTAACCTCATCAATGGCATTGGCAACCGCAACACCCTGTCCGCATTCTTTCAGCATTTGAATGTCGTTGTAATCGTCTCCGAATGCTACCATTTCCGATAAGGAAATGCCCCATTCCTTGGCAAGGACCTTAACCCCGTTGAGCTTGGTGGCATTTTTATGCATGATTAAACCCAGCTTACTGTCTGCCAATTCTATGTATAGCTCTCGGGGTAGTCCTTTGGCGATCTCATTGACTTCCTCCATGCTGCTGATGTTTACCAGAATTTTATCTGCCGGGATCTCCGGCAAGTCCGAAAAGTCTGTTACATAAGGCTTTATAATGTTCCATTCCAGTGGTACCTCAAAGTTCGAATAGAGATTGTCATCTTGCTCTACGGATAACTTGTAGCTACTGTCCCTGCGCTTGAGGCCGGATAGGATCTCCAGAACCAAATTGTGATCGATACAAGCTTTGTGGAGATCGGCTGTACCGATCTGTACGCTTCCCCCGTTGTTGTATATGACGCCGTCAAATTGTATGCGTTCAAAAAAGATACGAACAGCCCTTTTGGGGCGTGCCGTTGCCACGATCAGCTTGATACCCTTCTGGCGGCAACGCTCAAAGACGGACACGCTATAGTCAGATATGCTCTTGTCCGTGCGCAGCAGGGTTCTGTCCAGGTCTGTTACAACCGCCCTTATGTTCATTGTACTTCCTTTCTGCCGTTTCGGTTCCCTTTCTTGGCCCCTTTTGGCTCAATCTTTATAGCGCAACAAAGCCTTGGTTTTTGTGTGCCTTGTAGGCTGCTTCCATGATTTCAGTAAGTGCAACTGCCTCATCCATGTTGAAGAGTGCTTCCGTGTTGTTTTGAATACTGTCTACCCAAGAAGCTATCGGATTTGGTAAAGGTTCTGGAAGGGTTTCTGCTGTTACCCACTTGCCTTCTGTGCTTTTGTTAGCGTAGCGCACATTCTCACGAACCAAAAGGGTTCCCTCGGTTCCGCTGAGTTCCAGTGTGAAGGGGTTGGAAGTGCTTACAAAGCCGGTTTCCGCCACACCGATGGCTCCGTTTTCAAAGGCCAGTACGCTGACCGCATTGTCCTCTACCGGTCTGTCTGTAACATTGGTAAAGACGGACACTACTTGCTTTGGCATCCCTAAAAACCACTTCAGCAAGTACATTCCATGAGCGCCAAGGTCGATCTGTGCGCCGCCGCCGCATTGGGTCTTATCATAAAAATGGGCGGGAAGCCAATCAGCAACACTGCCGTTGTGGGCATTGCGGATTCTGGCATAGGTCAAAGTGCCCAGGCCGCCGCTCTCTGCCAGGTTCTTTGCAAAGAGGATGTCCGCTCTGCAACGGTGCGGGAAGGAGATGGTAAACTTGACACCGCTCTTTTCAACGGCCTCCTTGATTTGCATCGCCTCCTCCAAAGTGATCGCCAATACCTTCTCTGTAAAGATGTGCTTGCCTGCCTGAGCTGCTTTGATAATGATTTCTGGGTGCGTGTTGGTAGGGGCGTTGATTAAAACACCGTCGATGCTCTTATCCTGCAAGAGCTCGTCATAGCTTTCATAAAAGTTGCAGTTCAGTTCCTCTGCCCACTCCTTGCCACTTTTCGCATCCTCATTCCAGACAGCTGTAACTTTACAGCCGGGGATGCTGTTGATCTCCTTCGCGTAGCCTTTGGCATGTACATGCCAGTTACTAATCATGGCAAAATTCATGTAAATCCTCCCTTTTCTTTTAACAATTATTCTCAGTCATATTCTCAGTCCTGCTCAGCGTTGCATAACCCCACGCTAAACATACTAGGAGACTGGATATGCTTTGCCTGAGTATTATAGCACCAATCCTTGTTTAGTCAACGCTGTATCGTCTTTACAGCTCATAAAGAAAGCAGTATAATCAGAGGAAACAATTGGTATTGTATAAGCCTACAAATATGAACAATAATAATTACAAGCACAGAATCTAAGGAGGAAGAAAATGGATATTCGAAATAAAAAATTAGCAGAAACACTTGTAAATTATTCGTGTGCCTTAAAGAAGGGTGAGAAAATATTGATCGAAGCCAAGGGACAGGGCTCTATCCCTTTGGTCAATGAAGTGGTGAAAGAGGTGTACCGCGTGGGCGCTCTGCCCTTTGTGGACTTTTCATCCGAAAGTACCGAGCGGCTTTTGTATCGCGAGATTAGTGAGGAACAACTTCAGCTTATGGCGGAGTGGGGCAGCAACCGGATGAAGGCTATGGATGCCTATATGCGTATATCCGCCACCAATAATGTCAGCGAGCTTTCCGATGTGCCCCCAGAAAAGCAAGATTTGGTTTCTAGACTCTATCATAAGCCGGTTCACTTTGGGATTCGCATCCCAAACACGAAATGGGTGGTTTTGCGTTTCCCTACGCCCAATATGGCGCAGATGGCCAAGCAGAGCACAGAGGCTTTTGAGGAGTTTTATTATAATGTCTGTACCCTGGATTATCGAAAGATGTCTAATGCTATGAATCCTTTGGTGGAGCTGATGAACAAGACCGATCGGGTTCGACTGACCGGAAAGGACACGGATTTGAGCTTTTCGATAAAAGATATCCCGGCCGTCAAGTGCGACGGCGACCGGAACATTCCAGACGGTGAGATCTTTACGGCCCCGGTTAAAAATTCTGTAAACGGTGTGATCAGTTTCAATACACCCTCCGATAACAGAGGCTTTACCTTTACCGATATCCGTTTTGAATTTAAGGATGGAAAGATCGTCAATGCCACGGCGAACAATACAGAGCTTGTCAATAAAATTCTGGACACAGACGAGGGTGCCCGCTATATCGGTGAATTTGCTATCGGGGTCAATCCCTACATTACCAGCCCCATGATGGATACCCTCTTTGACGAAAAAATCATGGGCTCCTTCCACTTTACCCCCGGCGCCTGCTATAAAGAAGCCAATAACGGAAATGAAAGCGCCATACACTGGGATCTGGTCTTCATCCAAACCCAAGCGTATGGCGGCGGCGAAATCTACTTTGATAATGTCCTAATCCGTAAAGATGGCTTGTTCGTACTGCCAGAACTCAAAGGCTTGAATCCCGAAAATTTGATCGGATAGGCGCCGGGCTACGTGGCCTACAACAGGAAGCCTTGGCCCCTGACGCCCTACAAATGCTGGGCTACGAACAGGATGCCCTGGGCAAGGATGACTACACAGATGCTGGGCTGCGAACAGGAAACCCTGAATTGGGATGGCCGTACAGACGTTGAGCTACGGATCCCGGATGACCAGAATGATACCACTACGCTACAACCAACCACCGTAGCCACAGAGCGGTTCGATGAAGCGTGGGAAGGGATACCGCCCGAAACGGCTTGCGCCCAGCACCTCTGGGGCCCCCGCCAACGAGTCGGTGGGGTGGAGTAAGGGTGGTGTCCCTTCCCTCGCTGGACTTGAACCCGCCAGATACTTAATTCGTCGCATTATCATGCCAACTAAACATTCATTTCTAAAGCTTGTAGTAAAAAAGCCCCGCCGATACAATAATCGCAAAAAACCCCACCAACATCGCCACAATCGCATTAAAAGAAAGCTCAAAATAAATCCCTTTCTTGATCACTTTGACCTTCGTCAACAGCCTGGCCGTCAAGAAACCTACCAAGCAAAAGCCTATCCACAATAGGCTTTTTTGTATGTAACCAAAAAGAGAAACCTTGATGGGTAAGTCAAACAGCAGATAACTCAATTCCTCCCCCAACAAACCCGTCAACAAGCAAAGACTAGATAAGAGGATCAAGACAATGGCCTTTGAAACGCTGATTTTTACCTGAGTCCCTACTCCAGATTGCACCAGAGTGCCTTTCACGCTACTCTTTGGTTCCGGCAGCATAAAAATAAGCTTCGTAAAAGAAACCACCGTACCCAAGTTGATCAACAAAAGTGCAAATTCAGCCCAAAGCCCTTTGCTTCCCAGGGTGATAAAATATTTGGAAATGCTGCCGTTAAAGAAAGGCGCCCCCGTAATGCCCAAAACCCCAAATATAACCGCAACCGCCACCAAAGGTAGCCGCTTAAAGACCCCATGAATTTGATACACATTACCTGTTTTGAAAACATCCATGATCATCCCGGCGCACAAAAACAGTAGGGACTTAAAAAGGGCATGGTTGACGATGTGTAGCATGGCCCCGCCATAAGCGTACTTGTTATCTAGGCAAATGCCAATAAGCACAAGACCCATTTGGGATACCGTATGGTAGGCCAATATGAGCTTTAACTGGCTTTGGGTGATGGCAAAGACGATCCCAGTGACACCCGTAAGAACGGCAATCCCCAGAAAAAGGCTGTCCATATTCACAGCGCTGAAAAAGATTCCCCGCATTCGGATGAACAGATAGATTCCAAGCTTGACATACAGCCCCGAAAGCATGGCGGATACGACAGAAGGCGCACCGGGTGTACCATGAGCTTTTGGGAGCCACCACATGACCGGAGCCATGGCAGCCTTCAAACCGATGCCGGTCATCAGCAAGGCATAGGGAAGGAGCCAGCCTTTTGGGTCGCTGAGGATGGCCTCTTCCAAATCGAAAAGGCTCAACACACCGCATTTTTTATAAATCATGCCAATACCAAAAAGAAAAAATTGCATCCCCACGATGTTTGTCAGTAAATAAAGAAGACCATCGTAAATGGAACGCTTCTCACGGTTAAACATAATAAGCGTGGCGCAGATGATCGTAGCGACTTCAATAACAACAAAAAGATTAAAAAGGTCGCCCGAGGAGAAGCCAATGATAATCAGGGATTCCAAAATCACCATCAGGAAGACAAACATCTTGTTCAGGGCATCAGTAGAAAGGGTATAGAGAAGCGCACAAAAGAAGATCAGTGTCGTCAGCATTAAAAAAACAGAAGCCGTCTTGTCAAAATACAAACTGATGCCCAAAATCCCCTGCCCGCCGGTCGTGTAATAAACAACACCGTTTTTGGCAACGTCATAGAAATTAACAAAAGAGGCCACCAACAGAAAAAACTGTAATACCAGAGCGGGAATCCGAGAAATTTTTAGAGGGCAGACATAAAGCAAAAGAGAAATCAAGATCGGGATCACGATAAAAAAATAAATTCTCATGGGTCATACTCCTCATTGGTCATACTCCATTTTTCTTTCCTTCATGGCTTTGAGCCAGTTCGTGGTACCGTACTTGTGATACATAGAAATAAACATGGACAGGGAAACCGCTGTAACAGCGACACCAATGATGATGGTTGTGATCATGAGGGCTTGTACCACTGGGTCGGCGGCGGGAGTCTCACTAAGGGTAGCTACATTGATGGGAGGCACCTGGCCTTTTTGATGATTGATGGAAAGAAAGAAAAGGATCAGTCCTGTTTCCATAACGCTTAAAGAAAGGATGGTCTTGATGATGTTTCGTCTGGAGATGAGTCCATACAAGCCGACAAAAAATAAAAACATTCCGCAAAGCTCCGGCAGATTATACATAGCAGCCTCCTATTCTCCCCGGTAAATAAAGCGATAAAAAATAATGATCAGTCCCAAAAGCACTTTCAAGCTGATTAAGAGGTTCATGAACAGAAAATAACCTTCCCGATAGGGCAAAAAAGAGGCTCGAAACAAAATAAAGAAGGAAATCGTGGTAAGGATAAAGAGAAAAATAAGTTTTTCATACTTAGCGAGGGGCCTGGTGTCCACCGCTTTTTTTCTGTCCACCAGATGGCGGCACATGAAAATAGCGGCAAAAATAGCCCCACCCTGAAAGCCCCCGCCGGGGCTAAGGGAGCCGTTCAAGACCACATAGAGCCCAAAAACCAGCATAAAGGGAAAAAGCAGAGAAAGTACGGTTTCCATAATTTGCGAAGAATTTTTGACCTTGATTAAGACTTGCTCTTTCACCAAGTACTCATGGGCAGATAGGTTAGAAAACTGGACGACGGCAATTACAGAGACCAAAAGCAGCAGGGATTCCAGCATGGTATCAAAAATACGATAATCCAGGTAAATTTCCGTAACCACATTCAAGTGGCTTTTCGAGTCCAAGTAAAGCTGCATCAAGGTATTCCGAGTACTTCCCAAATCTGCGGCAAAGCTGAACAATAGACCGATCAGGCTGACAAAGCCAAATTCCAAAAATCTTCTTAAAAAAGTCTTATCCGTCATCACGGAGTTCCCCCTTTATTCGTAAGAACCTCCTTTAACTCATTAACAAGGTAAGAATTTTCAACGCCATGCAGGATATAAGTCTCTTTTTCTTCTTCTACGATTAAGTCATAGGCGTGCTCTGTTTTGATGTCAGCTACCTTTTCGTGAGTTCTGATGACTTGAAGCTGTAATTCATGCTTTAAGATGATCCGCTCCATTTGTTGCAGCAACGTTTGTTCACGATTCTTTCGAGAAGGCTCTTTCGAGCTTACCAGATACACGGTAAATAGCCGGTATTTTTTGATGGCGACCAGAAGAATAATGGTAGACAGGGTGCTTCCGATGATGATTTCTGCTAGGGCCACATCTGGGGCCGCCAAAAGAAAGTAAGCGAAGGAGATCAATACAGAAAAGGCGGACGCATATACAACCGTTCGCCTGATGTTATTTTCGAATACGATGAGCAAGGATAGGATGATCAGCCCGATCAAAGCAATTTCAAGCATACCTACTCACCCTCCTTCTGCTTTTCTTTGCCTTGTGGCAGCGGATTCCTTTGACTGATTTTAGTTTCATGACTGCTTTGATTACTTTGATTACCTTGACTGATTTGATTACCTTGATTGCTTTGACTACCTTGATTACTTTGACTCCCTGATGGGTCTTCAATTCGGCTTTCTCTGTAGCCGGAAAGCCAGGCAGAGCGAGCAATTTTATGGGTGGTTAAGGGGTTGATAACCAAAGCCAAGGCTACCAAGATCAAAACCTTCAGGGTAAAGTAGGTAAAGCCGCCCAAGATACAGACACCGATAGCCACAGTTAAAAAGCCAGCCGAATCCAACAAGGAGGAAACCAAAACCCTTTTATAAAAAGAAAGCCTAGCCATGGAAAAAACGCCGAAAGCCATAAAAACAACGCCAAGGGCTATAAATGCTTCTCCGATTATTTTCATTTCTAACCACCAATTATAAAAAAGATAAGTACTATCAAAATTATACCAATGGATTATATTACAGTCCCCGCATCCGAAAAAATACCGC
>CAZSXS010000117.1:0-8138 GCA_964611385.1 uncultured Defluviitaleaceae bacterium | reverse complement strand
AGTAGGCGGCTCGAACGAGAAGCCCCCGCTTCTTTAAGCCGCGGGAGTACGTCACTATTTTGAACATAAAGCATCCCCTTTATCTTTTATGCAGACACTGTACCATCAAAAGATAAACTGGAGATAAACTTTCATTAGTTCACACTCTATTCATATTTATAAGTTATCATATGCTTTGAAGAAAGAACTAGCAGCAGATTGAGATTTACGAGTTCATTGTAATAAAAAAATAAACTGATAGGGAAGATTAATGATGGAAAAAATTGTGTACGACAGTCTGTATATCTCGTCACGAAACAGGAAATATTTTCAGGAGTTCTTCCATATTATCCAAGAAATCGCGGAGCTAGACGATGTGAAAAGACTTGCCGAATTTCCTCAGCATATGAATACGAGTAGACTTGAACACAGTTTAAACGTTGCTTTTTATGGTTTTTTGATCTGCAAGAAGTTGAAGCTCGACTATAAATCAGCAGCTCGTGCAGGCTTACTCCATGATTTGTTTTTATATGATTGGCGTAGTCAAAAACAGCCTGAAGGGAGCCACGTTTTTGCGCACCCGGTCGTTGCATTAAGAAACGCTATGAAAAACACGGACTTAAATTGTGTGGAACAAGACGCGATCTTAAATCACATGTGGCCTTTGTCTAAAAAATTTCCGAAGTATCTGGTGTCTTATATTGTTTCGGCATCGGATAAATATTGTACTTGTTATGAAGTTTGTAGGCAGATTTACAAGCGAAATATTGATTCCCGACTATTCAATCGTTGCTGGTAAGGTCAGTTCTCTCATTGTGATGAAAGATCCCCTCTTGTAAGTAGACAATTCGGAAAAAAGGCTAACCTCATTGAGGTTCTCTCTCAAGTTTGGGTATAAGCACATAAAAAAAGCAGACAAAATAAAAATGTCTGCTTTTTTTTAATGGAGTTGGGAAGTAATAAGAATGAACCAAAAAACTTAACGGCACGTCCAAGGAAAATGGCAAATTCAGTGAAGCGTGGATTATTCAAACCGTAAAGGGCACTAGCAATATGTATTAGTTCAACATCATCAAGCACCTCCTCTTTTCGAAGTATCCTACCTATCCTTTCATCGGACAAGTTGCCAACCCATTCAATACACGCATGCGTATAAACGTCATAATAGAGCTTTGCAGTGTCCAACAAATCAGCAGGCCAAGAAACGTTATCGAATTCACTGTTAATGTTTGACAAATATAGAGCCGTTTCTTGATCTGTCAAACGCACGCCAGAAGCAAAAGATTGTTCAACTTTTTTAAAATCTTCTCTCAATTCGTCCTCATATACTTTGCCCTCAGAAAAATATAGGAATCCTTTCATACCGTTTGTTTCATGGGGACAAGATAATCCCATTGGCGGTTCAATCACTAGCGTTTTCACAGGCTTTTTCTGGAAGGCAGCAGCACATGCTTTATGATGGCCGTCAATTAAGGCACACAGATACCCGAACGGCAGTGCATAAGCGATAGACCGAACCGTATCGTTGTTCAAATAATGAGCGACTCGTTCTGGGTTGTATAATCTTGGTGATTGCGTTGGCAAAAGGTATTTTGTCGTCACATGGCTCCAATAGAGACTTCTGCTATCATAAACAGGGGCAGTCGCTCTGTTCAGTCTTGGCGTGTTGCTAATGTTCCAAAAGAAATTTCCATTTCCATCAGTGGGAAGTATGTCTTTCTCAGAAAGCATGTAATAGCCTGTTGAGAGCAAGCCAAGGAGCGGCTTTAAATCGTTAAAGGATTTTTCTATACTCTCAAACGATATCAGTATCAAAACGAAGCTATGCTGTGCTGTGAACGCGCACAAATTTCACAAAGCGATCCGATGAAAGCCTCAGAAGGGATACCGCCCGAAACGGCTTGCGGCCAGCACTAGTGTAGGGCGGTGTCCCTTCTGAGGCTTGGACTTGGATACCATGTTACTTGGTACGTGCTGTAATATTAATGCCCGTTTGTAGTATATATGGGGAATCCATTACCAATCAGAAATAGAAAATCAACACAACAAAAAAAGCACTTGGGCATGAAAAGAACACCCAAATGCTTTTAGCTTTCAGTATAATCTGCTTATAGCTTTTGTACTGCTTTGCCGGATCCCCGGCGCCATAAGCGCTGTATGACCGTTTGAACGCTCATACTCAATTGGATATGGTTTCGACTTTCCCGCCGGACATGTCCTGTTAGCGGTAAATTCGTATTTGCATTATCTCATGTCCATAAACAGTAACTTTACAATAACCTAGTCAACAGACTAGCCAATAGACTAGCTAACAGGCTCTGTCAACCGCTTCTGTTATCATCTCATTACTGCGCCGGCGATACGGACACGCCTTCTTGCAATACAAATTATAGCAGGTAGTTCGAAAAATAATAAAAAAGGGGGGAGGCGTATACGCATTCCGGGGGTGAAGTATATGCTTTTTGCAATAAGCACAGCGCTCCTTCCGGTCTCGTGTTTGCCTGGCCATACTTTATCGTTTTACCAGTGAAAAAGACAGGGAAATCTTTCACGATTTTTGTAAGCCGTTGTTTTGAGGATACAAGCTTCGTGCTGATCTCCCCAGTCAAATAATTCAACAAGCTCCTTGGTTTTTATTCATATTTTCAACAGTATCCCAGTAAAATATATGAAGGTAAAATTAGGGAGGTTAAAGGAAATGAAAACCGCAAGCTATCCTACTCAAGAGAATAAAAGCCAGTTCTTGGCCTTGTTCTCCGGCGTCATGGTCGCCTATGCCATTACCTGTATCATCTTCATAGGCTATGCAATCTTAATTACATATTCTTCCGTAACAGAGGCACATATCCCGCTGGTCGTAACCGTAACGAGTTTACTCTCGGTTATCGTGGCAGGCTTTGATGCTTCTCGGGGGGCAACAAAGTTAGGTTGGCTTTGGGGAATTCTGGCAGGGCTTATGTACGTGATTATCCTCATTGCCATCGGTTATTTTATCAACAGAGCCTTTACCTTTGACTCACGGACAGTTGTATTAATTGTATTGGCTCTGTCCGGCGGCGGTCTTGGCGGCGTTATTGGCATTAATTTTAAAAAGTAGAAAAGCAAACGGAGGTAAATATGGAGAATTTTGACTTATATCATGATATAGCAGAGAGAACCAAAGGAGATATTTACATCGGTGTCGTAGGACCGGTTCGAACAGGGAAATCTACCTTTATAAAGCGCTTTATGGATCTGCTGGTGCTGCCCAATATTGATGGCTATGTGCGGGAGCGAACCAAAGATGAGCTACCCCAAAGCGCCGCCGGAAAAACCATCATGACCACCGAGCCGAAGTTTATCCCGGCAGAGGCCGTCAGCATAAATCTGGACGAAATCAGCTTTAAGGTTCGTATGATTGATTGCGTAGGCTACCTGGTCAAGGGCGTGTCGGGCCATATGGACGGCGACGAGCCAAGAATGCTGTCAACTCCCTGGTCGGACGAACGGATTCCCTTTACCGAGGCTGCCGAAATGGGTACAAAGAAGGTCATTACCGACCATTCCACCATTGGCATCGTTGTAACGACTGATGGCTCCATTACCGATATTGCAAGAGAAAATTACCTGGAAGCCGAGGAAAGAGTGATCGCCGAGCTAAAAGCGCTGAATAAGCCCTTTATCGTGCTCTTAAATACCACGAAGCCTTATTCTCCTGATACGGATCAGCTACGCAGCGAGCTTGCAGATAAATACAAGGTGCAGGTCCTCCCCGTCAATTGCTCCCAGTTGAAGGCTGATGACATCAATCACATTCTGGAAAGGGTCTTGTACGAATTCCCCATCAAGGAAATCAAGATTAATTTCCCAAAATGGATCGAAACCCTGTCTCTCAACCACTGGCTGAAGTCCAACATCATCAAAACTGTGAGAGCGGTACTGAACAACGTAAACAAGCTGCGAGAAATCAAAGACAGCGTTATGGCCATGGAAGAAAATGAATTTGTCAAGAAAGCATACATAGACAAGATCCTGCTTGGCTTAGGCTGCGCAAGCATAGAAGTGTCCATAGACGATGAGCTTTTCTATAAAGTCTTGAGCGAAACCACCGGCATGGAAATTGCCGGTGAGTACCAGCTGATCTCTACCATCAAGGTTCTGGCAGAGGCAAAGCGGGAGTATGACAAGGTTCGCTATGCTCTGGAGGATGTCAAGCGTAAAGGCTACGGCATTGTCACCCCGGCCCTGGAAGAAATGAAGCTGGATGAACCCCTGTTGGTTAAACATGGCTCTAAGTATGGCGTTAAGGTCAGAGCCACAGCCCCCAGTATTCATTTAATCAGGGCGGACATTGAAACCGAAATTTCCCCCATTGTGGGCACAGAAAAGCAAAGTGATGAGCTGATTAGCTACTTGAGCGGTGAAATGCAGAAGGAGCCCGGCAAAATTTGGGAGCTGAACATGTTTGGCAAGTCTATGGCCGATCTGGTCAAAGACGGCTTGCAGTCTAAGCTGTTCCGTATGCCCGAGGATGCCCAAATGAAGTTGCAAGAAACCCTCCAAAGAATCATCAATGAGGGCAGTGGAGGCTTGATTTGTATTATTCTATAGTCTAAGCAAGGCATAAAAAACGCCGACCCAACCCATACACGTCTGCATATAAAATGTAAGACGCTATTAGGTTAGGTCGGTGTTTTTTGTTTATCTAAATTTCTTTCATTGTTTACACTTCGTACATAATTTCTTCAAATGTTTACTATAGACTATTGAACAAGGTAAGCAACATAGTAACCAACGTGATATGCGATAGAGAAACCGTCGAAGGAACCACCAAACATTTTTTGCTTGGTATTGTAAAAAAAGTTGTGGACATCATTACATTTATAATAGGAGGGAATTTTATGAAACAAAAGTTAAACTTAACATTTGTGGCGTTTACAGTAGTGCTTACGGTTGCTGTGGGTAGCTTCGGCTTTGGACTGGGCTACGGGCTGGGCAATCGTGACAGTGGGAAACAAACGTATGTGGCTGAGGTTGATTCAACCAACGGAGCTCAAGCCTACTTGGCTGAAACGAATCCGACTAGCCAGGAAATACAGCCATCTCAGAATTACAGCGACGAGATTTCGTACGTGAACCGCTTAGCGTATTCAGGTACTGGGGCTGAAGGCGTTTCCCAAATCGTAGAAAGTGCCGCCGATGCTGTCGTTAGTATTAACGTGCTTACCCAGGCCAGAAATTATTTTAACCAGGTGTACAATCAAAAGTCGGCCGGCAGCGGATTCATTATCCATGAGGATGAAAACAAAATTTACATCGCCACCAACAATCACGTTGTAAGCGGAGCCAGTGAAGTTAAAATCTCCGTTGACGACACCGTCCAGGTGACAGCCAAAACTGTCGGTACGGATTCCAACTCCGATTTGGCCGTGCTTTCCGTTTTGAAGGAGGATTTGAAAAACGCTGGTATTCAGTACAAGATTTCGAGACTGGGTGACTCCGAGCTACTGAAAGTGGGAGATTGCGTAGTGGCCATCGGAAACGCCCTAGGTGAAGGAAAAACCGCCACAAGCGGAATCGTCAGTGCAAAGAACAAGCACATCGACATTGATGGTACTTCTCTTTCCGTGATCCAAACAGACGCAGCCATCAATCCCGGTAACAGTGGCGGTGCTCTGGTCAATGCGAAGGGTGAGGTCATCGGCATCAACACCGCAAAGCTTTATGAATCAGGGGTGGAGGGCATGGGTTATAGTATCCCCATTAACGAAGCCAAGCTGATTATTGAGGAGCTAATTACAAACGGATATATTCCAAGGCCTTTCTTTGGAATCAATGGTGTTACCGTTTCAAAGGAAATCATGAACTGGTATGGCTTGTCTGCAACCGGTGTCTATATCGTAGCGGTGGAGCCCAAGAGTAGTGCACAGCTGGCAGGTGTCAAGGTTGGCGACATTATTTTCGAATTTAACGGTGCTAAGATCAGCACAAGCACAGATATTACGACTGAAATTTCAAAGCTGAAGGTCGGGCAGGATATCACCTTAAAGGTAAGCAGAAACGGCCTTGAACTGGAGCTCTCGGCTACCATTATGGACTTAAATGCCTTGCAGTAGGCAGGTTTTCATAGAGGAGGTTATTTTAAATGAATGATTTCGAAAAATGGCAGGAAGAACAAAATAAAATAAGAGAAGAAGAAGCAAAAGAATTGTCAAAAGCAGCCGAAATCCGGCCGGAGGATATCCCCTTTGAAGCTTTAGCGCAAAGCGAAGGGGCAGAACAGCCCCAAGAAATAAAATTAGATACTTGGTCAAGCCACTTTGATACAGAAGCAAGACCGGCTGAACCGAAATATGACCCAACGTCAAGTCACTTTCACCCGGAGTCAGGCTCGAGCGAACGAAAGCTAGAGTCTTGGTCCAGTAGCTACCCCACAGAAGCAAAGCCCCCAGTAACGCATGATCCGGCAAGTTCAATGGGCTTTGAACAGGACGGAAGCTCTATGGATAGCGCTGCAACGAAACCAAACGAAAATTTTTATAGGGAAACGATTAAACATGAGCCCCATCATAAAGAGAAAAAAGGGAAATTCGGGCGGGCTGTGGCCATTGGCTGTATCGCCAGTATCTTGGGGGGGAGTTCCGTAGGCTTAGGCTTTGCCGCCTTCAACACCTTTGTTGATAAGTTTTTGCCTGA
Organism: uncultured Defluviitaleaceae bacterium; assembly: GCA_964611385.1. Classification (GTDB taxonomy): domain Bacteria; phylum Bacillota; class Clostridia; order Lachnospirales; family CAYPQA01; genus CAZSXS01. The sequence continues at coordinate 1,484 of CAZSXS010000117.1, read as the reverse complement.
CAGATTTGATAATAAAATATCAAGGCGTGCGGATTTTGCTTTCTCTTCCGCCTCCTCTTCCATTGACATTTCTGTAAAGGATGCTTACCTAAAAGGCGATGCAACACTGGCGGACATTGTTGAAAGAGTAGAACCCTCTGTCGTAGCGATTACCAGTGTGGTTGAAAGCAAGCAAATCTTTAATATACCCATAGACGGTGGCAGCGGCAGCGGCTCCGGAATCATCTTCCATGAGGACGAGGATAAGGTCTATATTGCCACCAATGCCCATGTGGTTGAAGGTGCTAGCTCTGTTCGGATATCCGTTGAAAACAAAGACCCTATCGCTGCAAAGCTGGTGGGTTCTGACACAACGACGGATTTAGCGGTAATCTACGTGCTGAAAACCGACCTGCATAAGGTTGGGGTTGAAAACTTAGTTTTTGCTACCTTCGGTGAGTCTGATGATTTACGGGTAGGTGAATTTGTCTTGGCGATTGGCAATGCGCTTGGAGAAGGCAACACAGCCACCATGGGGATTGTCAGTGCTAAAGACAAGCAAATCAAGGTAGAAGGCAAGACCCTGGATGTATTACAAACCGACGCAGCCATTAACCCAGGGAACAGCGGCGGCCCTCTTGTGAACTTAAAGGGTGAAGTTATCGGTATTAATACAGCCAAACTTTCTCAGTCCACCGTAGAAGGCATGGGCTACAGCATTACCTCCAAGGTAGCGAAGCCCATTATCGAAAGTTTGATGAATACCGGCTCCAAACCTTTCTTAGGAATCAGCGGCTATGATGTGCCTGCGGACATGGCCAAATTTTATAATCTGCCGGAACTTGGCGTCTATGTCAACTCTGTTGTAGCCGGTTCGAGTGCAGAAAAGGCTGGGATTAAAAAGTCCGACATCATCGTTGGCTTTAACGACAAGAGCATTCTTTCCTTTGATCAACTGACGGAAGCGATCAAGGAGTGCGGTGTCGGTCAAACAGCAGAAATCAAGCTTATACGGGACGGCAAGACACAACTAAAGGTCAATGTAAAACTTTCCGAATACACCGGAGGGTTTTAAGTTAGGGAAAAGACCTTGGGGGAGGGGGGAGGAAAACTTTTTTCAAACGGCGAAAAAAGTTTTCCTCCCCCCTCCCCCAGGCCCCCTCCTTCCACCTTTCAAAAAAGCCGGACATGGAGGGGTGGAGAGACACGTGGTTAACAAAGACGACTAGGGAAGACATTATCAAAAAAACTCCAAGTATAGCTTGTCATAAAGCTGAGCTTGGAGTTTTTTCTTTGTTTCTTTATAAACTTAAGGAGAGTACTTCTCCCTTAGCACTCTCTTTTTTGCCGCTAAATCTCAGATAACTTGCTACTCATAATGCTCACCCGCGTCCGGCTTTTTTGAAAGATGAGGATGGGGGGGGTGGGGGGAAGGAGAGGAAAACTTTTTTCGCCGTTTGAAAAAAGTTTTCATCTCCTTCCCCCCACGGTATTTCTCTTTCTAT
>CAZSXS010000116.1:0-8165 GCA_964611385.1 uncultured Defluviitaleaceae bacterium | reverse complement strand
GGGGGAGGAAGGGAAAAACTTTTTCGCCGTTTGAAAAAGTTTTTCCCTTCCTCCCTCCACGGTCTACATTCTCAAAGCTCTTTGACATATTTTCCCTGTAGTGCTATACTTGTCCAAAAATACAAATGAACCTTGGAGGGGATCATGTTGCTGGAAATGATGCAGACAAAGAAACCAACTATGAAATTAACAGAGAAGCAATCCAAAAAAGGAACCATTGTGCGGTTCCTCAATGCCGTCTTGATTTTGTCTCTTACGCTCGGCTTGATTAGCGGTGCGGGGCCAAGTGTCGCTCACGCTGCCGGCTTGCCGACCATATCCGATAGCTTCAACGATGATGTGCCTATATCAAGGGCCTTGGTTGCCCGTATGCTAGCCTTGACCTTTGGGGACGAAATTGTTTTTGATCGGGAGATTTCCTTTTTGGACACGGACGCGTCCAAATGGTATGACAGCTATATCAATACCCTGGTGATCCTGGGACTGGTTCCTGATGGGGACTATTTCCGTCCGGAGCAAAACCTAACCTTGGCCGAGGCACAGGATTTTATCCTGAAGCTGAACTCGTCCTCCAGGCTTAAAATTGCTATGGACGATAGTAATAAGGATAAGGATATTTCCTTGGCCTTATGGGTCGATTTGTATATTAAGCTTTTGAATGAGCTTGACCCTCTTGGCTTTGGCGCCTTGTATGGCGTTAGTCAAAAGCACTTCACTGTCCTGGCAACCAGAAGCAATAACAGCAGCCTAAATGCCTGGGCTTTGGTCACAGATGTAGGCCCTATGACTCACGGGGGGATTAATATGGACCCTTACATCGACACGGAAGTTAGAGTCCTGGCTAAGGACGAGCAGATTCTAGCAGTCTTAGCTATTGAGTCGGAAACACCTACGATTAAAAATGCCTATGTGGTTGCTCATACGGCAGAAAGTATAACGATTTTCTCTGGTGGTGCGGAACGAAGCTACACCATTACTGCAAACACAAAAATTGAAGGAGAAGGAAAGATTGTTGATTGTAGTGTTTGGAAGGGCGAAGTCCTGAATCTGAACTTGTATGGGCAAACCACAAGCGGAATTATCAAGCGTGTTACAAAGGATAAAATCGAGTTCAGCGAAAGAAGTCTACCTTTGGACGATCCTTTTAAAGTGTATGATGTAAGCGGTTCGGTCAAATGGAAGGCACCTGTCAACTTGGTTGTGGGTACACAAATTGCAGATTTTTATATCAAGGACGGAAAAGTATGCGCTGCAACGATACATGAACCAGCTGATTTCAGAAACTTGCGGGTGGTCATCAGTACCTCTGGTTATGCGGGCTATATTCATAAGTCTGTAAGCTTGAGCTGTGATACCGATTATACCATCAGCGGCTCAGGGGTTTATCTCAGTATGAAGGCAGGCGAGGTTTTCAGCACGGACGCCAAGGGTCTGTACGGAGCAGACAGGCTGACCATACAGCCAAGCGGAACAGGCAAGATTGAGTTGAAGAGTGTAAAGCGGAACTGGCCGGGCAATCAAAATCCCAAATATGCAGGCATCATTGAAATCGGTCTAGAAAAGGGCGGTTACTCCATCGTCAATGAGATTTCACCGGAAACCTACCTTTATGCGGTGGTACCCAGTGAAATGCCTTCTTCTTATGGCGTGACGGTGTCCGCTGTGCAAGCTATAACCGCGCGAAGCTATGCGTATAATCAATACTTTGCCAACCGATATTATACATACGGGGCCAACATTGACGATTCCGTAAGCAGTCAGGTTTACAACAACATTCCAGAGAATGAAACCTCAATTCAGGCTGTCAATGAAACAAAGGGGCAGTACCTAGCCTACAATGGACAGGTAATCAGTGCCAACTTTTACTCCACTTCTTCTGGGATTACGGCTAACAGCGGAGAGGTTTGGGCCAAGAACACCTTCCCGGTTGAGACTCCTGTGTATTTATCTTCTAAAAAGCAGTATGTTGGGGACTATATTGATCTGAGTGTAGAAGAAAACGCTGCCGCCTTCTTCAAAAACATGAACGTGGATGCCTATGACAGCAGCTTCGCCTGGTTCCGCTGGAATACGGAGGTAACAGTCGCCCAACTAAACAAGTCCATCAACGCCAATATTGGAGCTAGGTATGATGTAAACCCCAATCTGATCAAAACCCTGCAAAAGGACGGACGCTACAGAAGCCGCCCAATCAAATCCATCGGAACCCTTCTGGACATTGAAGTCGTAAAGCGTTCCACTGCGGGGAATCTATTACAGGTGAAGTTGATCGGCACGGAGGCTATTGTTATTGTTTCTACGGAATATAACATACGGCTCTTGTTACAGCCTGGGGTCATCAACCGCAAAGACGGCACCAAGGTTGAGAATTACGCCTTAATGCCAAGCGGATTTTTTGTCTTTGACAAGACCTACAGCCAAAACGGCAACTTAAGCAAAATTACCGTCTACGGCGGCGGCAACGGCCACGGCGTAGGCATGAGCCAAGTCGGCGTCAAGGGAATGTTGGATCGTGGCTTTAGCGTACAGGATGTCTTGGCTCATTATTATCAGGGAACGGAAATCATTTACAAGTAATTACTACTGTTTCTATACTCAGTCTCTTAAACATTTACCAAGCCGCCATCATTCAACCCAGATAAATTCTATTGTTTGGGGCGGCGGCTTTGCAAAGCTGATCGTGACTGAGTATAATTGGAGGCAATCATGGATGTAATTAAATTTTTATCCTTGGATATGTATACAGAAGAGAATGATGAATTTGATGGATTGAACGGGACGATCTTAAATTGCTGTATCAATGGTGCCCCCAATAAGTTTGAAAGCTACGATGGGGTGAATCTGATGAGCTTTGAGGTGTATGATATCAAAGACTTAAGCACAGAGCCCTATACCATTTATATTTATTATGCAAAGGATGTCCTGGCCTTTATCTGTGAGACTATGGAGCAAATCAAAAATCTGGAAAAATCCTTTGATCTGGAGTTCATTAAAAACAATACCTTTGAAAAAATCCTCTTTAATTTTTTCGACAAGCTGATTAAGGAGGACACGTCTGAACTGGAAAAGCTGGAGGAGGAAATCACTGATATTGAGGACGACCTGCTGACCTCGGAGATCAAGGATGTTATTACGGATATCATTGGGATGAGAAAACGCCTGCTGACCCTAAAGCGCTATTATGAGCAGCTCAATAGCATCTTTGAGGGCTTGATTGAAAACGAAAATGAATTCATCAGCAAGAAGGAAATGCGATATTTTCGGATTCTGGACAACCGCATAGACCGACTCTTTGCCACCGTCATTAACCTTCGAGACTATACCACGCAGGTTCGGGAAGCATATCAGGCCCAGATGGACAACAAGACCAACAATCTGATGAAAACCTTTACGGTTATTACCGCGATCTTCTCCCCTCTGACCCTCATTGTGGGTTGGTATGGCATGAACCTAAAAATGCCTGAATTCGAATGGGCTTTCGGTTATCCCTTTGTAATTCTTCTTAGTGTGGGGATTGTTACCTTGTGTATCTTTTGGTTTTGGAAGAATAAGTGGTTTTAAAGCAGCATGACTGAGGACAATCAAAAATAGCCGCCTTTTAATTGGGCGGCTATTTTTATATATTGACATTTTTCTATCTGAAGCCTATACTATGCATAAATAAATTTCAATATGAGGTGAAAGAATGAATGATCATCAAAGCATTGCAAAAGTGTTTAAAGCCTTTTGTGATGAAAACCGCTTGCAGATCCTGGAAATGCTCCAAAGTGGTGAAAAATGTGCTTGTGTTCTGCATGAAAAGATGGAGATTAGTCAACCGACACTTTCACACCACATGAAAATCCTCATTGACAGTGGTGTTGTGACTGCTCGTAAAGAGGGTAAATGGACGTATTACGCCATAGGACAAGAGGGTGCCGAAATCGCCAAGCAACTGTTATCTTCCCTGCTTCAACGCTTCGAAAACTGCGATTGCGGAGGTGATTGCAGATGCAAGTAGCTTGGGACTTTTTTAGCACGCAAATCCTTGGTATGAAGTGGTTGTACGACCTTATCGGCGTTTTGATGACCTCGCTGGGATTGAATGGTACAGAACGAGTAGGGGCCAGCGTACAGTTTTTCATCTATGACATAATAAAAATCCTCTGGCTACTGTCGGTGTTGATTTTCGTCATCTCCTACATTCAAAGCTACTTCCCACCGGAGCGTACAAAGCAGATTTTAGGGCGCTACAAGGGCGTATTTGCAAACCTTATGGGTGCGCTGCTTGGTACGGTTACGCCCTTTTGCTCCTGTTCGTCCATACCACTGTTTATCGGCTTTACCAATGCCGGGTTGCCAGTAGGCGTTACCTTCTCCTTCCTCATCAGTTCACCGCTGGTTGACCTTGGGGCATTTATTCTGCTTTTGAGTGTTTTTGGCGGCAAAATCGCGATCGCTTATGTTGTAGTGGGTATAGTGCTTGCTGTCATTGGCGGTACGCTCATTGATAAGCTGGGGCTTGAAAAGTATGTGGAGCAGTACATCAAGCAGGTTGGAAGCGTTGATATAGAAGCGCCTGATCTTTCACGCAAGGAACGCCTAGTCTATGCCAAAGAGCAAATGTGGGCAACCGTAAAAAAGGTGTTTTGGTATGTGATTATCGGTGTTGGTATCGGTGCGCTCATTCACAACTGGATTCCACAGACCTGGATAGAAGCAGTGCTTGGCACTGACAATCCGTTGTCAGTACTGATCGCTACTGCGGTTGGGATACCCATGTATGCGGATATTTTCGGCACGATCCCGATTGCAGAAGCCCTCTTTACCAAAGGCGTAGGGGTTGGCACGATTCTTAGCTTTATGATGGCTGTTACGGCACTCTCTGTACCATCTATCATTATGCTTCGTAAGGCTGTAAAGCCAAAGCTGCTGGGTATCTTTGTAGGCATCGTAAGTGCAGGCATTTTACTCATTGGATACTTGTTCAATGCGTTTCAATTTTTATTTATATAGGAGGATATCACTATGGGATTATTTAACTTTGGAAAGAAAAAAGAAAAGGAAAGCTGCTGTTCGGGGCAGGATGTTAAAACGTCTTGCGCTTGCGGGGGTAACTGTGGAATCAGTGATGTCAAGAATGCTCGCTTTATTGTGCTTGGGGCTTGCTGCAAAAAGAGCGCAGATACCTTTGAGAACACCAAAATCGCTGTCCGAGAACTAGGCTTTGACGATGAGGTGTTGAATGTGGGTGACAATATGGAAATTGCACGCTACGGCGTAATGCAGACTCCGGCACTCGTTATCAATTCAAAGGTAGTAGCATACGGCAAGCTCTTGTCCGTTGAGGATGTGAAAGCTCTGATTCAAAAAACGATACTATAATGTCGATAGAAATGGAGGTGCATGTTTATGTTGCAAAAAGTAGCCTTTATATGCGTTCACAATTCCTGCCGAAGTCAGATTGCCGAAGCACTCAGCAAACATCTTGCAAGTGATGTATTTGAGAGCTATTCAGCAGGAACAGAAACAAAGCCGCAAATCAATCAAGATGCTGTTCGCCTTATGAAGCAGCTTTTTGGGATTGATATGGAACAGACACAGCGTTCAAAGCTTCTTGGCGAAATCCCAGCCGTTGATATCGTTATTACAATGGGCTGTAATGTGGATTGTCCCAATCTCCCCTGCAAACACCGAGAGGATTGGGGGCTTGACGATCCGACAGGAAAAAGTGACTTTGAGTTTATCAAAGTCATACGAAGTATAGAGCAAAAAATTATTGAGCTTAGAGAGAATCATGCAATTCATAGTAATTGATAAATGGAGATGATGAAAGACTTCAACAATTGGATCATGTAAGGTATTATGGAAATAAAATCAATGACAGAATCAGGTTGTTAATCCAATCTGGTTCTGTTTTTTTATGTATATAAAACATTACTGAATAATGATTCTGTACGACTGTTAAGCCAAGTTTTGGAGGGTTTGGGTTATTGTTGTCAAGTGGCTTGCTTTCAGAATGATGAATGTGATATTCTGATTAAAAGCAGTCAAGTTCAGCTCTGCAAAGCCGCTGACCAAAACATTAGAATTTATCCGGGTTAAATGAAGGCGGCTTGGTAAATGTTTAAGAGACTGAGTATAAACACTTTGCTCAGCTAAGCACATAAAATTTATTGGAGGATGTCAACAGTCATGGATCTTTGTATTGACGTATCAAAAATTATTATTGAAACGGAGCGCTTGTTACTGCGCGCTTTTACAGAATCAGACTTAACCGATTTATACGCTTACGCTTCTGTACCTGGGGTTGGAGAAATGGCAGGATGGTCCCACCACGAATCAATGGAAACCTCAGAACGCATATTGCGTTCTTTCATTGACAAAAAAGAAGTTTTCGCCGTCTATCATAAGGCTGATCAAAAAGTGATCGGCTCACTTGGACTCCATAATTCATGGGCTAACGAAGATGAAAGGTATAAAAATTTGATCTTGAAAGAAATAGGATATGTTCTTTCAAAAGACTATTGGGGGCAAGGGCTGATGCCGGAAGTGGTTGGTGCAGTTATAGAGTACGGATTTAACAACCTTGGCATAGAGGCCTTCACATGCGGTCACTTTACGGAAAATAACCAATCTCGGAGGGTTATCGAAAAGTGCGGTTTTACTTTTGTAAAACAGAGCGAATATAACGCCAAGCAATTAAACCGGAAATTTGAGGATAAGAAGTATATTTTGCTGAGCACACCAAAGCAATCGAATCCGCTTGCCAACTACTATAATAACTATGATGAAAACGGTCGGCTTGAGATGAAACATGGTCAAGTTGAGTTTTTGACTACAATGCGATTTATTGAAAAGTACCTTACACCCAATGCGAAGCTGATCGAAATTGGAGCAGGAACGGGACGCTATAGTCGTGCCATTGCTGATATGGGCTATGAAGTCGAAGCAGTGGAGTTAGTCCCGCACAATATAGATATCTTCAAAAAAAGCCTAAAGCCAGAGCAGAAAATCAACATATCGCAGGGCGATGCGCTTGATTTGACGGCTTTTGCCGACGAAACCTTCGACATAAGCTTGCTTTTGGGCCCAATGTATCATCTGTATACACTGGAGGATAAGCGGAAGGCAATATCAGAAGCCCTTAGAATAACCAAGACTGGTGGGGTGGTTTTTGTTGCATACTGTATCAGCGACGGGAGCATCGTATGGAGCGGCTTTCAGAGAAAAATATTGGATGTTGCCGACTACATCAAGCAAGGAAAGATAAACGCTGAGACCTTTAAAACAGTCTCTGAGCCGGAGGACATCTTTGAACTGGTACGCAAGGAGGACATTGACCATTTGATGAGTGAATTTAAAGTGGAGCGCCTACAGTATGTTGCTACCGACCTGTTCACAAATTACATGCGCAGTACAGTCGATTCAATGACAGACGAAGAATTTGCTCTTTATTTGCGATACCATTTTGCTGTTTGCGAAAGACAAGATATGGTGGGTATTACCCATCATAGTTTGGATGTGTTTAGGAAGCTATAATACTGTTACTGTTTAAAGCTTAACTTTTTCAAAATTTGGAGTATGACAGGGGTAGTTTACAGAAGTATAAAACTGTATTGTTAAGCACAGGTTATTGACGAAGGAGAAATCGCAATGGTGTTTAATGGAAAAAAGGTGTTGCCACCCCCATGGCTTGCCTTTCCTGAAATTCAAAGGTATTCTATTGGATGGAGGATGGGCTATGGGGAAAGCTACATCTTTGCATTTGGAGAGTGGTATGATGCACTATCCTCAGAAGAAAGAGAAGAGTATCAAGGTCTTTTCCCAGAACCTCAAACATGGAAAGGATACTGGCATGATGAAGATGATTGTCAATACTATGAAGCAGATGATTTCTTTATCCCATTATGGAATATAAAAGGCACGCCTACATATTCTTTAACTACGCTGCAACAAGAGTATGCACAGAACAAAGCGAATGATTATCTTTTGTTTTGGGGACATAGACCCTCAGCCAATGCCATCATTACAAAAAGCTGCCTTAGTCAATGGTGGAAAGCTGAGTTCCGGTATCCTGCTGAGCGCTATTGTTGCATGGAACAATTTATGATGACAAAGAAAGCCGAACGATAGCGTCTTGTCAAGTGGTGTAATTAGGAAACTCATAGCAGATGAAACAAGAA
>CAZSXS010000115.1:0-8198 GCA_964611385.1 uncultured Defluviitaleaceae bacterium | reverse complement strand
GTTACCCCCCAAAAAAAGATAAGACGGGGGGGGGGGGTGTTAAAAAATTTTTAAAACCGGCCAAAATTTTTTTCCCCCCCCGCCCCCAAACCCCCACCCTCCCTTTTCAAAAAAGCCGGGAATGGAGGGGGCAAGTTTATTGGTGGTTTTTGGCGGTTGAATGATGCTATCGTGGTGGTTGTGATGATGGGTTACTGTTGGTTTATGGGTGGTGCTTGGTGATTTAAGGATGGTTGAGTTTGGAGGGGTTGGGACTAACTTCGTTGTGGGATTTGGTGAGTTGAGGCTTATGTGGGTTTTGCATTTTTCTTCATAATTTTGCATTATATCAAAAAGCCTTATTACGGTCAAATTCACATTATGGAAGCATGGACTATTGAAAGGAGTATATAATAATGGAAGTAAATAAAGTAGAATTGAAGGCAACGGCGGTACGGCCGGATCAGTATCCGGATTTTAAGGAGGGCTTGCCGGAGCTGGCATTTGTGGGGAAGTCTAACGTGGGGAAGTCTTCGCTGATCAACAAGCTGATTAACAGAAAGGCTTTGGCCAAGACCAGCCAAAACCCAGGGAAGACCAGGACGATTAATTTTTATTTGGTTGAAGAGCAACTGTACTTTGTGGACTTGCCGGGATACGGATATGCCAAGGTTTCGAAAAGCGAATCAGAAAAATGGGGAAAGATGATCGAAAAATACCTGTTAAAAAGGGAAACTTTGAAGGGAATTGTTTTTTTACTAGACATACGCCACGAGCCAAGCAAGAACGATATCATGATGTATGAGTGGCTCAAGCACTACGACTATAGGCATCTTGTCGTGGCCACCAAGCAAGATAAAGTAAGCCGGAATGAAGCAAACAAAAATATTGCCATAATGAAGCGGGTTTTAGGTATTAATGACGACATCGTTATACCATTTTCGACAGAAATCCAAGAAAATAAACAGGCTCTATGGGAAAGACTCGAAGGTATGTTACTAAATTGAAACAAAGATTTAATAGTTTATTAACTTCTTTCGGGCACGATTGTGATATACTGCTTTCATATAAAATTGTAGATATACTCAGTACTGTTAAGCGTTGCAAAGCCGTTACTCAAAACGATAGAATTTATCAAGATTGAATGAAGGTGGCTTGGAAACTGTTTTAGAGACTGAGTATAGTACACTCAGTCACGTTCAACCTTGAAAAGCCGCTTCACATTGCACTCACCTTCCTTCGCACCTAGTTTGTTTGACGGCCACCTTATCAATGTTCAGTAACTGAGTAGAATGTTCATGGGGGTTTTTACATGATGAGAGCAAAAGATTTTAGATTAATGCATGAGGATGTGTCGGTGGACGACTTCACCCTTATCAAGCTGAGCAAGAAGTTGAATTCCGTAAAATTAGAAAAAAAGCGGATTTTTGAAGATACTTTGGAGTCGTTTAGCGATGATGAGTATATAAATATTGTTCTTGCCAGACTAGCTTACAACTTTGCAAAGGAGGAGCATGACAACCTCGTCCAAGAGATTCGCAAAAGAGGACTGGAAACCATTGGGTAAACCTTATCTGTTTTTGATAGGGTTTTTTTATTGTCAAAATACGGGCTTGGGTTGGATTTAATAGAAAAGGCTGGTGCTGAGCTGATTTTTAATCAGTTCGGCACCAGCCTTTTATGTACATTAGGTTCCCCTGTGTTGAATAGGGGGGTGTTTGTGAATACAGCAAGTCGCAATACCCGCTAATATCCTGTTAGCAAGGAGTATTGGCGACAAGTAATTGCTCGTATTAAAAGTCATCATATAAACATAGCCATTATTTTGTATATCTATTAATATTTTTATGTAATCATTAATTGAGCCGTAGGATCTCCCTTGCCTGATTGATCGTAAGCAACTTTGTTACCTCCTCTGTCTAAACAAATTATCAATTCATCCAAAAAGCTTGTCAAATTATACCATATGTCATCCAAATAATCAATCTTTCGTCTATGAAGACATCAAAAAGGACAGCCGAAACCGACTGCCCTTTAGAAGTTGAGCCGTGACCATTCTCATAAAGAATCAAAAAACAGCCAATAAGCAATGAACAAAAGCCTTGTTCATTGCTTATTGGCTGTTTCTTATGCATTCCATCAATCATCTACCCATTTCCACGTCGGTAGCTTTCCAGCTTGTCCAGGTCGGCGATAAAGATCAGTACCTGAGCCACCACCTCGTAGAGTTCGGGGGGGATGCTGTCTCCAAGATCAACCCGGGTCAGCTCCTCTACCAAGCCTGGATCCTTGTAAACAGGGATCTTATTTTCCTCGGCTCTTTCCAAAATACGATCGGCTATAACACCCTTGCCCTTGGCTACAACCTTGGGAGCGCTTTCCGTCGGGTTGTATTTTAAGGCGACAGCAGCCTGCCTAATTTTAGGATTTAGGTTTGGTTTTTGATTTTCATCCATACAACCCTCTCCTTCCCTGCTTTGTGATTTACCAGCTCAAATCCTCATATCAAAGGAATACCGAACGGCTTCGGGCTTCTTTGCATCACCAAGATTATTCTCTGTTTGACTAAAACGAATCCCGAGCACCTGATAACCCAGCCCTTGCAGGGCTTTGTTTATTTTATCGCTGTTTTCCTTAGCGAGCTTTAGACAATTTTCTTTCTCGCACTTAAAATGCAGGCTCAGGCTTTTGTCTAGCTTTGTGATGTAGGCCTCTAGCTTACCAAGTTTGTTTAAGTCCAAAGCCAAAAGCAAATTGACACCTTGATTTCTTCCGGCCTTGCCGTCTTTCAGGATAAAAAGTTCCGCCTGGGTAGGCTCATTGAACAGGACGGGAAATTGCAGATATTGCTTGACTTGCTTCATAAAGTCCAGGCTATCGCTTAGCTTTTCCCCCTGTAGCCTTAGGTTACTCCCCTGCTGTTCGCCTTCATGCGTTTTGCCTTCCAGAAGCTTGCTTTCCTGGAGCTTGCCCTCTTTCAGCTGTTTCAATAGCTCGCTTAATTCTTCGAGAGACTTAAAGTACTTGGTTAGATTCAAGAGTTCGTGAGGCTTGATCCCTTTTAAAACTTCTAGGTTTTTCAGCAAATGGAGGAGCTCCTGATCCTTGCTTGTTGCGTCCCCTTTAATACTGCCCTCTTTTATTCTTTCTTCGATACCTTTACTCTGGCTTTCAAGGGTTTTCAGAAGATTCTTAAGTAGATCCTTCAAAGGCGTGTTGGCTTCAGCCTGGCGAATAAAGTTCATAAAGATCGCTCGACGTAAGGATTCACTGTCAATGGACTGGCCTTTTTGCATCAGCTCTTGGGTTTTGGCGATGTTTTCCTTGGTTAAGGCCAAGCCTGCTCCCCGCAGGGCTTCTTTCACCAGGTTCAGCTGTCCATCATTGGACTTTTCCATTTCAAGAAAAATCTGCCCCTTGTGATTCTCCTTGACCAGGAAATTTGTTTTTTCTCCGATCCTTGCTTCTGGGAGAACCTGGCTTTTTGCCGTCAGCAAGTTCCCATTGTCCAGACGGATAGTCACGCGGCCAGGCTGAATATCAACCACCTGCGCCGTAAATCGGTCGCCTTGCGACAACTGGGTAAAATGTTTGACTGTGGTCGGCTCTTTGCCGCCGCCCTCCGGACTTCGGTGCTCTGCTTCGATTCTCATAGCTTTTTCAGAAAACTCCTTCTATGAATGAAACAAGGCCCACAACTGCGCAAGGCCTCCATATGTACTTTGGTGCCGTATCCTTTGTTGTCGGCAAAATAATAATCTGGGTATTGCTGATGAAATTCTTCCATCAATTTATCCCTATGTACTTTAGCGATGATGCTGGCAGCAGCAATGGAAACGCTTTTTTCATCCCCCTTAATGATGGGCCGCTGCGGGATAGGAATCTTGGGCACCTTTAGGGCATCAATCAAAATCAAGTCGGGGCAAAGTTTCCAGTCCGTCGTTTCGAGTAGATTAAAATAGGCCTTTCGCATGGCTTCTTTTGTGGCTTCCAGAATATTGATTTTATCAATCACCAGGTTGCTTTCCAGTCCAATTCCGATTCCCAAAGCCACTTCCTTGATTGCAAAAAAAAGCTCTTCTCTTTTCTTTTGAGAGAGCTTTTTTGAATCGTTGATACCTGGCAGTTTGAAGCCTCGGGGCAAAACCACCATAGCGGCCACAACCGGCCCCGCCAAGGGGCCTCGACCAACCTCATCCATACCTGCTATCGTTTCGTACCCTTCCTTATAGGCTTCTTCCTCAAAAAGTTCCAAGGCAAGCAGACGCTCGTGTTCCTTGATTTGTTTCTCAGTGCTTTTGGCGTTTTTATTGGTTTTATTATAATCTGTGCATTTTGCGTATTCTGTATTCATTTTTAGCGTAACCTCCGGCTTATCCAGTGCCTGGGGCAGCCTGCGGAGCTACTCCTTGAGGAGCAGAGGCGGCTTCTGCTGGCATCTGAGCCTTAAGCTTTTCCATCTCAGCTCTGGCTGCTACCTCTTTTTGAATATCTTCTTTTAAAAGGGACGCTCTTTCCTTTAAGCGTGGGGTAATATTTCTGGCAATGACCACAGGGCCCAACCACTTCATAGCCTCCTGTAGGTTTCCATTGATCTTGTTAAAGGCGGCGATCAAGTATTGTATGATGTTTTCATCAAAGCCACAGATAGGAGCATTCTCTTCGATCAGGGCAGATTCAAATCCCTTGGCTGCTGTACCCAAGAATAACTTTTCTCTGGATTCGTCCTCCTTGGTTCGATACAGCCAGCCTATTTTCATACACAAATAAGCCTTTTCGCTGCTCTTTGCCTTCTTGACTACTGCATTCAAAAGAGCCAACTTGTAGCGTTCTATGGCATCGTCTACACTATAGACATCCTTGTATTGCTTGGGCTTAAACTTGGGGGTGATGTTGGCAGCGATCAATTTTCCCGCTGCTTCTGAAATTTTACCAAAATACAAGCTAGTTGCCGCATAACCACAATGAGGACAGATGTACACATCATAGATAGATGGGTCTGCCGGCAGGTAGTGAGCCTTTAAATCAAAATCAGATGTAATCAGCCTTAACTTACTCTTCTTTAAAAGCCTTACTGTAAATTCTTTGTTGCAGATCGGGCATTCTTCGGTTTTATCATACAAATTTTCTACAAGCGCTGGTTCGGGAGGCTTATCAGGCTTTTTTAAAGCACCCGGCTTTATCTCTTCATAAATTTTAACATCTTCTAAGTTTTTAAAACCAAAGCTTTCCAAGCCTTCAAAAATATTTAATGGCATGTTTCCCTCCACGTATGTATCGCTGCATTAATATTAGTATAATACAGCTCCTAGTCTTATGTGTTACCCCATAAACCGATTAATATCGTCTTTAGTAATGCCAGGGTGTAAAGCGATGTTTAAAGAGTTGGCAATGATGTTTGCCAAGCGATCCACTACTGCGTCTACTTCCTTTGGTGTGACAAATAAGTTGCCGCAGTAGGGACTGAGTATTTCTGTTATGAGCCTGTATTTGTCCTCTGACTCAAGCTCCATTAGCATTTTGTAAAAGTCGCTGCCTTTTGGGGTAGTTTTTAACATAGACTCCAACATGTTGTCCATGGTATCGTTGACCAGGGTCGCCGCATCTACTACGGTTGGAACACCCATCGCCAATACCTTTACTCCTAGGCTCTTTTCGTTCAAAGCCGCACGTTTGTTTCCTACTCCGGCCCCGGGGCTAAGTCCAGTATCGGAAATTTGTATCGTTGCATTAATACGGTTCGTCCGCCGAGCTGCCAGAGCATCTATGGCGATCACTAAATCCGGCTTAACTCTCTTAGTGATCCCCTTGACGATTTCAACGGTCTCTATACCTGTGATTCCCATAACACCAGGGGATACAGCGCATACCGAACGAACCTTGTTGCTTAATTCACTGCCTTGAAGTTCTATTGGAATGTTTTCTTTAATATGTCGCGTAATCAATAGCTTAGAGATGACCTTTGGGCCTAATGCATCGGGTGTTACCTTCCAGTTCCCAAGCCCTACGACCAAAATCACAGAGTTTTCTGTGAGAGGATGAAGGCGGCTTAAATAGTTCACAAGGATCTTTGACATCTCCTCGTGGGCTTCGATCCGATTTTCCTTCATCTGCTGGGATTCTAGGGTGATGTAGTTCCCGACGGGCTTACCGATTGCTTTGGAGCCTTTTTCATTTAAGACCTTGACCCAATTGACCGTGATACCGTACTCTTCGTTTTCTTCCGTTTCTATGCTGACGCCTTCTATTTCCTGACTTTCGTCTTCCTGAGACAGCTCACGGGCTTCAATGGCCAAATCCGTTCGAATACTATAGCTATTCATTTCTGTTTGATCCTTCATCGTTCGGCTCCTTTACGCATTATGACATATTATTAGAAATTATGCAACTCATTTATGTATCAAACCAATCCGAAACTTATCAGCAATGCCTTGTTGATTTTTTTCATAATATCTTCATCTAAGCGGCAAATCTTTTCCCTGAGCCTTTTTTTGTCTATGGTTCTGATCTGCTCCAACAACACAACGGAATCCTTCACCAAGGTTATTTGGTGACTGTTGATTTCGATATGGGTTGGCAATTTTGCTTTATTGATCTGCGACGTTATGGCCGCACAGATTACGGTGGGGCTGTATCTGTTTCCTACATCGTTCTGAATAATCAGTACAGGTCGTATCCCTCCTTGTTCCGAACCTATGACCGGGCTTAAGTCAGCATAAAATATGTCACCTCGTTTTACTAACACATTCTCACTCTCCGAATATTTTTGCTCCCAACCATATTCTTTCCACGGTTTTTGACAATTATACCGTTTTAGGATTTTTTATTTTTCTGGTTTTATTCGATGTAAATCCTCGGTACTCTCTTTCCTATGCTGCACAATATTTCGTAGTTTATTGTGTTTGTAAGCTCGGCCAGTTCATTGGCACTTATCTCTTTTTCCTTGCTTTTTCCGATTAGTTGTACTTCGTCGTTGGTTTTTACTTCCAGGTCTGTCACATCTACCATCATCATATCCATACATACCAGTCCCACAATCGGGCACTCGTTTCCATTGATCAGTACCCGCCCTTTGTTGCTTAGGGCTCGGGGATACCCGTCCGCATAACCCACTGGCAAGGTGGCGATCCTTGTGTTTTTTGTCGTCGTATAACTGCGCCTGTAGCCAATGGAGGTGTTTGCGGGAAGCTCCTTGATCTGGCTGACCACTGTCTTTAAGGATAGGGCCGGTTCGGGCTTCATTCCTGGCCTCAGGCGGCTTAGATCCAGGTCGCTGTCGCTATAACCATAAAGGATCAGCCCCGGACGCACCATGTTTAACTCTGGTCCGAAGTGATGATTTAAAATGGCGTTGCTGTTGCTGGCATGTTTCAGGGGAATAAAAAGCCCTTCCTTCTCCAAGCTGCGAACACAGTCCATAAAGCTTTCGTATTGAAAGACTGTAAAGCCTTTGTCCGCATCCTCAGCATAGGCAAAATGGGTAAATATTCCTGTGACTTCCAGACCCCCCAGCCTAGCCACTTCCAAAATCTCTTTGATATGATCCGGCTGAAAGCCCAGGCGGTTCATACCTGTATCTACCTTAATATGTACACTTGCTTTTTTGTGAAGCCTTTGCGCATGAGATGACAAGCACTTTGCTGTTTCCAGGTCATAGATGGTTTTGGTTAAGTCATTGCAAAGGATCTGCTCAAACTGCCACTCTGGGGTATAGCCCAAGATTAAGACCGGACTTTCGATTCCGGCTTCTCGTAGCTGTTGGCCCTCATCACAGATCGCCACGGCCAGCCAGTCAACCCCGGCCTTGACCAGCTCCTTTGAAACAGCCACCGCACCGTGACCATATCCATCAGCCTTAACGATGGCGCAAATTTTTATGGCTTCGTCTTTATCATTCTTATTTTGAGTGATTTTATTATGCGTATTTTCAGCTTGCATTACTTTGCTATGAGCATTTTCAGTTTGTGCTTTTATCGAAAGGTAGTTTTTTCGTATGCATTTTAGGTCAATCTCTGCCCACAATCGTTGGTACATTTCCTGCCTCCTGTTCATTTACTCAGTCTCCTAAACAGTTACCAAGCCGCCATTATTCAACTCGGATAAACTCTATCGTTTTGGGCGGCGGCTTTGCAAAGCTAAACAGTACTGAGTATAGTATAGTTTCAGTGACGTACTCCCGCCGCTTAAAGAAGCGGGGGCTTCTCGTTCGAGCCGCCTAC
>CAZSXS010000114.1:0-8343 GCA_964611385.1 uncultured Defluviitaleaceae bacterium | reverse complement strand
AGAAAACTTTTTTCGCCGTTTGAAAAAAGTTTTCTTCTCCTTCCCCCCACACGGTTTTAAATGTCCTAATCAAAATATACAGAGTGGTTGAAAAGTTTCTGTCAAAGTATTATACTTGCTCCAACAAAATTGAATGGCTCTTTCCAAAAATTTGAAAGGTTGTGATAATTATGATGAAGGAATTCTCCATGCACATACTGGATATTGTTCAAAATAGTATCCGTGCAGAAGCAAGCTATATCAAAATTTTGGTCGATGAGGATATAGTGAACAACAGGCTGACCTTTTCCGTGTCCGATGATGGATGTGGTATGTCAGAGGAAATGCTACGCACCGTTCGAGACCCTTTTACAACCTCTCGGACGACCCGGAAGGTGGGGCTTGGGATACCCATGCTTCTGCAGACCTGCCGGATGTGTAACGGTGACCTGACCCTTGATAGTGAGCTTGGCAAGGGCACCACCATCACGGCTACCATGGACTATGACAATATTGACCGTCCTCCTATGGGTGATATGGCTAATTCTCTTTATATCCTGATTGTAGCCAACCCGAGCATGGATTTTTATTACAGGCACAAAATAAATGAGCATGAATTTGAATTGGATACAAAGGAAATTCGAGAAGTTTTGGGAGATGTTCCCTTAAATGCGCCAGATGTTTGTCAATGGTTAAAAGAAACCATATACGAAGGCATGAAATTGTAGTATAATCACAGGCTTGTAAGGACTAAAGTATTTGAATGAGACTGAGTTTATACTCAGTCTCAAAGCTTAATGTACTGAGTTTAGAAAGGATTGAAAAAATGCTTACATTTAAAGGAGGGATACACCCTCCAGATCAGAAGGGCACGGGTGGGAAGGCCATCAAGGTGGTCTTTCCAAAGCCGCAAAGTGAGATGATTTATCCCTGTGTCCAACATATCGGTGCGCCCTGCGAACCTATTGTTTCCGTCGGTGACCGAGTGTTGATCGGCCAAAAAATTGCGGAGGCCAAGGCCTTTGTCTGTTCCCCGATTCATGCTAGCGTATCGGGTACAGTGAAGGCCATCCGTCCGAATCTGACTCCTCTGGGCATTAGTACCAACTCAATCGTGCTTGAAAACGATGGTGAGTTCGAGGAACTGGAAATGAGCGGGATCGTTGATCATAAAAAGCTCAAAAAGGAAGAAATTTTGACCCTGATTAAGGAAGCGGGAATCGTAGGTCTTGGGGGTGCGGGCTTCCCCACCCATGTGAAACTGAATCCCCCACCAGAAAAGAAGATCGACACCATCCTAATAAACGCTTCCGAGTGTGAGCCTTACCTGACCACAGATCATCGGGTTTTGTTGGAAGAAAGTGAAAAGCTGGTCGTGGGGTTGCAAATCATGTTGCAACTGCACCCAGGAGCCAAGGGGATCATCGGCATAGAGGCCAACAAGCTCGACGCCATTGAGGCCATGAAAAAGGTTGCTCAAAACACGCCAGAAATCTCCATCGTGAGTCTAAAGCCAAAGTATCCGCAAGGCTGCGAGAAGCAACTGATCACAGCTTGCACAGACCGGGAGGTTCCTTCGGGTAAGCTGCCTGCGGATATCGGTTGTATTGTTAATAATGTAGATACAGTTATCGCCATCCATCGGGCAGTCAAAAGAGGACGACCCTTGATGAGAAAGATCGTTACCATCGCCGGAGGCTGTGTTAAAAATCCCGGTAACTACAAGGTACGATTGGGTATGACGATAGCCGAATTCATAGAAGTGGTTGGAGGCTTGAAAGAGGAGCCATACAAAATCATAGTGGGTGGGCCTATGATGGGAGTTGCAATTTTTGATTTGAATGTACCCATCATTAAAACAACCTCTGCTATCCTTTGCTTTAATGAAAAGGAAGGAATCCTACCAGCCGAGAAAAACTGTATCCGCTGCGGCCGTTGTGTCAGCCATTGCCCCATCGGTCTGATGCCTCTGGAATTAAACCGAAACGTACTGGACGGCGATATGGATCAGTTTAAGGCAAACAACGGCTTGGATTGTATCGAATGCGGCTCCTGTTCCTATATTTGCCCCTCAAAACGGCACTTGGCCCAGTCTATACGCTCCACACGTCGTAAATTAATGGAGGCTAGAAAATGAAATATGTAATATCTTCAACCCCTCATATCCGCTCTAACGATAGTATTGAAAAGATCATGAGGGATGTATGTATCGCACTGGTTCCGGCCTGCCTTACGGGTATTTATTATTTTGGCGTCCGGGCGCTTATCGTAATTGTGCTTTGCGTAGGCAGCTCTGTCCTCTTTGAATACCTCTTTCAAAAAGCAACAAAACGCCCCATTACCATCACAGATTACTCCGCTATGGTTACAGGCTTGCTTTTAGCCATGAACCTCCCGGCTTCCGTACCGTTCTGGCTGCCCTTTGTAGGTTCCTTTGTGGCCATCATTGTGGCAAAGCAGCTTTTCGGTGGCTTGGGACAGAATTTTATCAACCCTGCCCTTGCTGCAAGAGCCTTTCTTTTGACAGCCTACCCCAGGGAGCTTACAGCTTGGACGAGGCCTTTAGACGGCCCAGGGATAGGCTTTGATGCCGTATCCAGCGCTACACCCTTGGGCATATTGAAGGAAAGTTTTACCCTTCCTACTTCTTCGGATTATATGAACGCCTTCTTGGGAAACATCCCCGGCTGCATCGGTGAAACCTGTGCCCTTGCACTCCTGCTTGGTGGCATTTATTTGTTATATCGTAGGGTCATTAACTTCCATACGCCCTTGGCCTTTATTTTGTCGTTTTCCATTTTAAGCTTTATTTTTGGTAGAGAGGGGTTCTTCACTGGCCTACCACTGTATGAGCTATTGCTCGGCGGCTTCATGCTGGGTGCTTTTTTCATGGCAACGGACTACAGCTCCTCTCCCATCGCTCCCCTTGGGCAGTTGATTATGGGTGCTGGTTGTGGGCTTTTGACTTTTCTGATCCGAACATACGGGGGATACCCCGAAGGCGTTTCCTTTGCGATTTTGTTAATGAACCTGACCGTACCGCTGATTGACAAGTACATCAAGCCCAGGGTTTACGGCACAAAAAAGGGAGGCGTTAAACATGCCTAAAGCGCAAAGCAGCGTTTTTGATGACATTATCAAACCCGGCCTTGTGTTGTTTATCATCACTTTAGTGGCCGGACTTGGCCTTGGCCTTGTGTATAATGTAACCAAGGAGCCCATCCGTATTCAGGAGGAGTTAAAGCAAAACAAAGGTATGCAAGAGATTTTGGCTGAGGCTGAAAGCTTTACAGAAGGAATTTTTTATGAGACAAGACAACTCGGCGGAGAAGGTGGAGAAGCCCTTCCGGATACCATAACCCTGGCCTTTACTGGGCATAAGGGTCAAGCTGCCCCCGGCCAAGCACCGGCTTCGGAGAGTATAGTGGGTTACATTCTTCGTGTTGCTCCAAGAGGCTACGGTGGAGCTATTCCCATGCTGGTCGCTTTGGACGTAGAGGGACGCGTGGTGGGTGTAAAAATTCTCGACATCAGTACAGAAACGCCCGGTCTTGGGGCCAATGCTGTGAATGCTTTCTTCCTAGATCAATACAAGGGAAAGGCTTCCACCCTCAGCGTAACAAAAACCAAAAGCCCTGAGACCATTGAAGCCCTAACCAGCGCCACCATCACCAGCCGCGGCGTGACAGAGGGTGTCAACCGGGCCATTGAATACTTTCAAGCGATAAAGGAGGGCAAATAACAAGATGCTCAAGCATATAAAAAGAGGCCTGTATGAAGAAAATCCGATCTTTGTGCAAGCCATAGGCATGTGCCCTACTCTGGCCGTGACCACCTCGGCGTTCAACGGAATCGGTATGGGCTTGGCGACCACCGCCGTACTCGTTTGCTCCAACTTGGTTATTTCTCTTATTCGAAGCTTTATTCCCGACAAGGTTCGCATTCCGGCCTTTATCGTTGTTATAGCAAGCTTTGTTACCATTGTTCAGTTTTTGCTGCAAGGCTTTTTACCAAAGCTGAACGACTCCCTAGGACTGTTCATCCCCCTGATCGTGGTCAACTGCATTATCTTAGCCAGGGCTGAGGCCTTCGCTTCGAAGAATAACCTTTTTTCATCTGTCATGGACGGGATCGGCATGGGACTGGGCTTTACGCTTGCCTTGCTGCTTATCGGAGTGGTTCGGGAGCTTTTAGGGGCTGGTTCTGTCTTCGGCATGAGCATTCCAGAAGCCTTCCCTCGTACCATTATTATGATCCTCCCGCCGGGGGCCTTCTTGACCCTTGGATTTTTAATGGCGGGCCTCAATTTCCTTAAGAACAAAAACAAGGGGGGAAGATGATGCAAACACTCTTGATCTTTATCAGCGCCATTTTGGTCAACAACTTCGTGCTTTCTCGATTCCTGGGGATCTGCCCCTTTTTGGGCGTTTCCAAACGGATTGAAACGGCTTTAGGCATGGGCTTAGCTGTCACCTTCGTTATGGCTTTGGCCTCCGCCGCAACTTACATGGTCTTCAATTTTATTCTGATCCCCTTAAAACTAGAGTTTCTCTATACAATTGCCTTCATTCTCATCATTGCCTCTCTGGTGCAGCTTGTGGAAATGTTTATTAAAAAATCCAGCCCCACCCTGTATCAAGCCTTGGGTGTTTACCTACCCCTGATCACAACCAACTGCGCCGTACTGGGTGTTGCCGTTCTGAACAAGAACAATGAATACGGGCTGATTACTTCTGTTATTCACGCGGTTGGTGCAGCCATCGGCTTTACCCTAGCGATTGTACTCTTTGCAGGGATACGGGAACGGATTGAGCGTTGTGACATTCCAAAGGCCTTTCAAGGTCTTCCCATTACGCTGATTACCGCCGGACTTATGTCTGTTGCTTTCTTGGGGTTCAGCGGGCTGATTAATTAGTAAACAGACTCAGCGCGACTGAGTAGCAATAAGCAAATACAATAACCATGGATCGTAGACGCCCACCTCAATTTTTCATACTTGTGGGCGAATGAAAACAGCCATGGGCTGTTTGGAGGAAAAAAATGACAATACTTTTATCTTTGGCAAGCTTGGGGGCACTTGGACTCTTGTTTGGCCTTGGATTGGGATATGCGGGCAAAAAATTCAAGGTGGAAGAGGACGAACGAGTTCCGCTGGTTCGCGAGGCTCTGCCGGGAGCAAACTGCGGCGGCTGCGGCTTTGCCGGTTGCGATGCCTTTGCTACTGCTGTAGTCAAGGGCGAAGCCAAGCCCTCCGGCTGCCCCGTGGGTGGTGAAGCTAGCATAGCCAAAATCTCCGAAATCCTTGGCATTGTTCCAGAGAAACTGGAAAAGAAAGTTGCCTTTGTCAAGTGCCAGGGCGGAGAAAGCTACGCAGTCTTTCGCTATGATTACTTTGGCTTGCAAGACTGTAAGGCCATGAGCCAATTGGCGGGGGGCGGATCCAAGAGTTGTCAGTACGGCTGCCTCGGTGTTGGAAGCTGTCTTCTGGCTTGTAAGTTCGGTGCGATGAATCTTGTGGACGGGGTAGCCAAGGTGGACCCCGAAAAATGCACAGCCTGTGGCATGTGTGTCAAGGCCTGTCCTAAGTCCCTTATTGAGCTTGTGCCCTACGACAGTAAAATTCGAGTAGCCTGTAGTTCCAAGGACACAGCGAAGGTCGTTCGGGGACTTTGTACGGCCGGTTGTTACGGCTGCAAGGTCTGCGTTAAAAACTGCAAGCAGGATGCCATCAAGGTCGAAGACCAGATCGCAAAGATCGATTACAGCAAGTGTACCTCCTGTAAGGATTGCACGCAAAAGTGCCCCGCACAGGCCATTATCAGTAGTTAATATGTTGATATAATAAAAACGGCACAAGTCCGCTCCAATACGAGCGTGCTTGTGCCGTTTTATTTTTGCTTAGCTGACTTCAATAAGTAACCAACTTGCCATAGCTTGAATACTATACAGTGAAGTTTATCAAAGAACCGGGAGGTTTAAAACATGAAGATCGAATTGGCTCAGGCCTATGTTCCCTATCAGGAAAAACCCAACTTCTACCCATTTCTAAAAGGATTTTGCGAAGGCACAATCTTTCCGGAGCTACACCAACCCTACAAGAAAAGAGAGCATGAAAATAAAGAAGAAAGAAAGAAGGGAAATTCATGGAACGGGATGAATTATTAAAGCAGCTTTCCATTTTGGATTTTTGGGCAGTTGATTTGCAATTGTACCTTGACACCCACCCGGATGACAAAGAAGCCATCCAAAAATACAATGAAATTAATATAGAGGCAGCAAAGGTAAGAAGCGTTTACGAAATGAATTTCGGCCCACTTTGTTCTTACCGCTCCTTGAGTAATCCGGACATCTGGTCCTGGGGTACCGATGAACTCTGGCCCTGGAACAAGGATTTTAATTTTGAGTCATGTAGATAGATAGAGAGGTGGATCATATGTGGATTTATGAAAAGAAAATGGAATACCCCGTGAAAATTAAAAAGCCGAACCCCGGATTGGCAAAGATTATTATTGCACAGTACGGCGGTCCGGATGGAGAACTTGGTGCCTCTTTACGTTATTTGAGTCAACGGTATTCCATGCCTACACCAGAAGGGAAAGCGGTCTTGACGGATATCGGGACCGAGGAATCTGTTCCAGTAGTTTATCACTGTTATTTTTTTAAAAAAATATCAGAGCAAAGTGGTAAATACACTTCAATTTGATATTTTGGGGTAAAGGTCAATTTGAAAATCATCAGGGGTGGAGTGCCATCTTGCATTAGATGTTTTTGTATATACAACTTTTTGCAAGACCTCTTTTAAAAGATCATTTTTCAATTTAGGATCTGCTTTGGGATAGACTTCAAGCAGACGCTCAATCTTTGGTACAATATTTTTGCGTGTTTCATTTCTAGAAGCATCCTCACCTATATCATTTGAAAGCCTATTTCTTTCTTGCCTGGATTCCTTTATGCGTTCTGAAAGAATTTTTGTGCGCTCCAAGAATTTTTCAGTCGAATAAATTCCTTGCTCAAGCAAATCATGAAGACTTCCCATCTGTTTATCCAGATTTTTAATTTCGTCGTCAAGCTTTTGTAACGCTTTAGTCTTTATATCAATTTCATTCACTAAAGGCAATTTCCTATTCTCAGCATCCCATGATAATTTATATTCCCTTAGCCAATTTCTAAGTGCATCTAAAATGTGACTCTCTACCAAGGATAGAGGCGAGCTTATGTTATCGCATGAGGTTACAGGGCACATTAAAACTGGTTCTCTTTCGCTTTTATTGTATGGTCTTCTGGACATACTTCTTCCGCATTTTCCGCAAAACACAATTCCTGACAGCGGATTTTTTAGCGGATACTGAGATGGGCCAGGATGAGGAGGGTTTTGCTTCAGATAAACTTGTGCAAGCTGCCACGTTTCACCGTCAATGATAGGTTGATGGAGTCCTTCAACAATAACGCAATTTTCTAAGGCAACTCTTGGTCTTTCAACATGAATTTCTCCGTCACTCATTCTTTTTTGCGCTGGTCTCCAGTTCCAACGAATCTTACCATTATATACGGGGTTCATTAATATGTCTCGCACAGATGCCGGTACCCAGGCATCTGATTTTTTGGGAGGAACTCTTAGATTATTTAGCCTACGACATATTAAGGAAACTCCCTTGCGCTTATAGGTACCATCATTTTGTTTTTCGCCTCTAGTATACAGCTCGAATATCAGTTTTACAATTTCAGACTCTTCCGGATGCGGTTCAAGTGTATATCCCTTTTCTTTTTCAAGTTTTTTACGTACATAGCCATAGGCAGCCTGATTCGCCACATACTTACCTTCTTTTACGGAGGTTAGGCGTCCCTGCTGTAGACGTCGGTTAATGGTTTTATACTCCCGGCGGGACATAAACAGACCAAACTCAAAATATTCCTCGTCAAACTCATTGTTTGGGTCATATGTTTTAACAGGGGTAATGATTTTTGTATTTGAATACTTGAAGGTTTGAGCCATTATGCCTTGGTCAATGGTATCTCCCCGGGCAAGACGCTCTACCTCCATGACTAGAACGCCTGTCCAAACACCACGCTCGACTTCATGGAGTAACCTTTGGACAACTGGCCTGGCGGCTATTGTTTCTCCTGAAACCACTTCTTTGTATATTTCCACAATGTTTAGTTTTTGAAGCTTTGCAAGCTCAAGCAAGGTTTTCTCATGGCGTGCAAGAGTTTCTCCTTCCCCCCTTGCTTCTGCATCAATGTCAGCCCTACTCTTTCTTAGGTATATGGCGTATTGGGCCATAGTTATCACTTCCTTATAAAGAATTAAAATATACGCCTTTCGGAATCAAATTAACATAAAGCTGTAAAAATCTCTAAAAAAGT
>CAZSXS010000113.1:0-8705 GCA_964611385.1 uncultured Defluviitaleaceae bacterium | reverse complement strand
GGAGCCATCATCCTTTCCCCAGAAGCCAGTGATCAAATTTTATTAGAACATGCAAGCAAGGACTTTCCTCTAGTCGTTTTGGATCGGGAGCTGAATAGCAAATACATTTCAGATATCCTAATCGACAATCAAAAGGCCTGCTATGACATCATTCAATTGCTAGTCAAGAATGGTTACAGGGATATTGGCTTTATTAATGGACCCAAGGGGACAAACGACAGCGAAAAGCGTTACCTTGGTTTCATGCAGGGGCTAAGTGATTTTGATATCAAGCCCCCAGAATCTTGGTTTGAAACAGGTGACTTTGTCGAGGAGGGCGGGTACGCCGCTATGAAGCGTATCCTGAGTTGCGGTCGCTTGCCGAAGGTTCTCTGCTGTGCGAACGATGAAATGGCCATCGGAGCTATGAGTGCAGTCAAGGAGGCTGGGCTAAGCATTCCCGACGATATTTCTATCATTGGCTTTGACGACATTCCACTGAGTAAATATGTGAGCCCCAGGCTTACAACAGTAAGTCGTCCAGTGTATGACCTTGGTCTTATGGCAGTTAAAACCCTAATTGAAAACTTTAATCTTCGATTCAACAGTCGACATATTATGCTTCCCACAGAGTTCATTATCCGGGAAAGTCTAGCCCTTCCTGCAAGGAACAATCAATAAGGGGGAAATCCAATGCGTAAAAAATTTCTTTGCTTTCTATGTATCCTGTTTTTATTCCTATCTGGAGCTGGCCCAGTGGAAAACAAGGAGTCCAAGCAGATTCCTAAGTACGTACAAGAAGAGCTCATCGGATCCATTCGGTATTTTTTAAATGAAGCCAACCTGGACGAAAGCAGTCCAAGTTATGGCTTGGTTCGGGATCGAGCTCCTGGGAATCCGAATTTGGTTAGCATCGCAGCTACAGGTTATGGCCTTGCAGCTCTGCCTCTGGCAGTGGAAAATGAGCTGTTGACCTATGATGAAGCGGAAAAGAGAGCGCTTTTGACCCTGAATACACTGTGGAATATGGAAACCATTGAGGGTTTTTATTATCACTTTATAAACTTAAACACAGGGCTGCGGTCACCCAATAGCGAAATCTCTAATATTGACACTGCAATCATGCTTTGCGGAGCCTTGCAGGCCGGGGAATATTTTGGTGAGGAAGTGAAGGCGAAGGCAAAGGAGATCTATGATCGTGTCAACTGGCCTTGGTTTGTGGACAGCAAGAAAAACATGTTTTATATGAGTTATCGGCCGGAGAAGGGCTTTGCTGGTCATTGGGATTATTATGCTGAGCAGCTCATGCTCTATATCTTGGGGGCTGGTTCTGATACTTATCCCTTAGATCCCAAGGTCTACAGTGGATTTACAAAAAATGATGCGAAATACGGTAAGAGAGATCGCTTTATTCATTCGTGGTTTGGCTCCATTTTTACTTACCAGTTCACTCATGCATGGGTGAATTTCAGAAATATCCTAGACCCTATGGGTATTGATTGGTTCAAAAACTCTGTGGATGCTTCCTTGGCCAATTATGATTTTTGCAAAAGTCTAGGTGAGAAATACCCTGCCTTTGCCATGGGCGCTTGGGGTTTAACCGCCTGTGATTCCCCCAATGGATATAAAGGCGATTTTGGCAGCGCACCTTCGGGCGCTGACTCCTCCGCTCATAAGGTTGACGGTACCATTCCACCAGCTGGGGCACTCGGCTCCATCGTTTTTACCCCAGAGCAAGCATTGGAGGCTTTTCAATACTATGAAAGCATTGAAGGATTGAAAGGGGACTACGGCTACAAGGATGCTTTTAATCTTGAAAAGGAATGGATAGACAGAGATTACATAGGAATTGACAAGGGCATTACCATGCTCATGCTTCAAAACTATATAGATGAGTCTGTTTGGACGGTGACTATGAAAAACGAAATCATCCAAAAGGGCCTGGAAGTACTTGGGTTCAAAGAAAAGGACTCTTTGTAAATTTCCATGGGCAATGTCCGCATCCAAGGCTTTTTGAAAAGAGATGGAAGGGGGATGGGGTGAATCAATTTATTGGTTCGCCTCACCACAATTTTAGGCCCTTTGTAATGGAAAGGAGAATTTTATGATTTGCTACAAAGATAAGCAACTTTGGATAGAGAATAAACCGGTGCTGCTTTTGTCCGCTGAGGTTCATTATTACCGACTGGACCCTAGGGACTGGCAGGATAGGTTGGACAAATTGAAGGCTTGTGGGTTTAACACCGTGGCAACGTATGTGCCTTGGCTATGTCATGAATTCGAGGAGGGTAAAATCGACCTCACGGGTGAAAGCAACGAGAGGCTGAACCTAAAGAGTTTCATTGAGCTCTGCGAAAAAAATGATCTGTATATCTTTTTAAGACCTGGCCCCTTTATCATGGCAGAAATGAAAAATGATGGCATACCCTTTTGGGTTTACGAAAAGCACAAGGAGGCCGTTCCTACTTCCTTTGAAGGGAAGCCGGTTCCAACACCGACCTTGGATTATCTGTCCCCAGGCTTTTTAGAAGCCACAAAAAAATGGTTCCGGGCTGTTATGGGATTGGCAGCCAAGCATACGCTGAAAAACGGAGGAAAGCTCATTGCCATTCAGTTGGACAATGAAATTGGAATGTTGTCTTGGGTTAGCAACAGTCCAGACTTAACGCCTTTGGTTTTATCCCAGCTCGTTTCCTTTATTCAAAACCAATACACAAAAGAAGAACTGGAAACAAGATACCCCTTTAGCATTGAGCAAAGCCGGGACTGCTACGAAAAGCTGAAAGCGCCCTCTGGCTATTTTGAAATTGCCTTCCATCGGGATTTAGGTAGATATATGAGGCAGCGGTTTTATCAATATGTTCAGATTCTCAAACAATACTGCCAAGATTTTGGGGTTTCTGATGTGCTGTATTTCATCAACATTCATGGCAGCAGCGCGGGGAGGGGCTTGACCTTTCCTGTGGGGGTCAGCCAACTGATAGATATATACAAGGAGAAGGACGATATCTTAAGTGGTTCAGATGTGTACTTTGGGGACTTGGTCATGGAGTCCATGCAGGATATGTATATTGTGAATGGAATCGTGGAGGCCACCAACCACCACGGAAAGCCCCTAACCAGTCTTGAGTTTAACATGGGGGATTCCAACTACGGAGATAATTTCAGTGGCCGTAACAAGTCCAGCGCCAATGACTTTAAAACTAGGCTGTTTATCGCCCTGGGGAATAAGCTTTTGAATTGTTACCTGTTCACCGGTGGCTTGAATTACCGTTTTGATAAAAAATTAGGCGATGGCAACGACCGTATAGCCACAACCGGGGAAACCCACGGCTTTGCCGCTCCGATTGGGCCCACTGGGATTTTAAATCAGAACTTTCCTAGGATGGCAAGGGTCTTAAACCAAGTTCGACAGTTGGAGGAAAAGTTGGCAACCAGTTTTATCGCTTACGATGAGCTTTGCTATGGCTTTGTTCCTGATGATTATATGACCGAAGCGGTTTATGACAAATCCGAGAGCATGGCTGCAATGGTAAATAATCTAAAGCGGTTTCGGAACACAAATTCCTGGGATGCAAGCCTGCGCTCTCTTTTGCTGTTGGGAATCAAACCTCGAACCTTGGATGTTCAGAACCATCCCATTGATGCACAGACTAAGACCTTATTGATTTCCTCAAGTGATTATATGAAAAAGGAGCTGCAACAGAAGTTAGTGGCCTTTGTGAAGGAAGGTGGCAATCTGCTTCTGCATGGACGGATTCCAAAATTTGATGATGAGGGAAATCCATGCCTGGAGCTGGCCAATTTTTTAGAAGTGAGTCAATTTCAGCCCATGAAGCATAAGAGCCATTACCAACCTGAAATCACCTGCTGCGGAATACTAAAGGGTTTTTATGCTTTCAATACCTACGACTATGAGAGTTTTACTGTCCAAAATGCTGAACCCCTGTTCAGGGTCTACGAAACGGGGGAAATTGTCGGGTTTACAAAGGAGGCAGGGAAGGGCAGCGTTATTTGCATCAGCTGCGTCAATAAATGCAAGCCCGAGCATTATAAAGAACTGCTTAGCTATTTCAAGTTCAAACCCAGCTTGTCTCATGACATTCAAGTGAATGGCATTGGAGTAATGCTGCTGGATACGGTGAATGATAAAAACGAACGATTCCTTCATCTTTTGAACTTGGACGATGTGGATAAGGACTTTAACGTTAGCCTGAACGGAAGCCGGGTTATTCCTAACCGAAGCATTCATTTGAGAGAAAATGATGCTCTTATGCTGCCCATTGATGTGGATTTAGGCTTCTGCATAATCAAGTATTCTACGCTGGAAATTTTGAAGCTGGAGGAAAAGGCTGTTGTTTTCCGCAATACGGAACGCTTTAGTACCTTGTGCATTGAATCAGCGCTAAAACTGACAGAGACTCCGCATATCAGCTTCACGATTGAAAAGAATCAATATCTGATTCAAACGGATAACCGCCTCTTGGAGGATGAAGTTAGAATTCAGTTTCAATCCTGTTTCAATACATACTGTGAACGGGCACAAAATGCACAAAGCGACTTGATGAAAGCATCGGAAGGGATAGCATAGCGCCCGAAATGGCTTGTGCCCAGCACTAATGGAGGGTGTTGTCCCTTCTGATGCTTGGACGTGGATTTCCTTGTTACTTGGGACGCGCTGGGATAGGAATGATACAAGTCCTATTTGTTAGCCATTGACACGGCAGAAAGGCTATGCTAAGTTGTGTTCAAAAAGGAGGAATCAACTTGAATATAAATGATAATTCAATCCGTATCATCAGCTTTAACATACGCTGTGATTCAGGCCAGAAAGGGCCAAACCGATGGAACAATCGTAAGGATTTTTTGTGTGATCTAATCCGCTTTCATGGAGCCGATATTGTAGGGTGTCAGGAGGTGCTTGAAAATCAACTTGAAGACATGAAAGAGAGGCTTACTGATTATGATTTTTATGGAGTTGGGAGAGAGGATGGTCACTCAAAGGGAGAATTTGCTCCTTTATTCTTTGTGAAGGACAAGTTCGAAAAGAAAGAACAAGGTGTGTTTTGGCTGTCAGAGTCACCAGATGAAGTTGGGAGTCTAGGTTGGGACGCTTCACTTCCTCGAATTTGCTGTTGGGTGAAGCTTTTGGACAAGAAACAAAATAAAAGCTTCTACGTTATGAATGTTCACTTTGACCACATCGGAATTAAAGCCAGGGAGGAAAGCAGCCTTCTCTTGCTTAAAAAGAGTAGGGAAATTGCCGAGGGTCTTCCTGTACTCTTATGTGGAGACTTTAACGAAACACCAGGCTCAAAAATGTATGAGCATATCCTTCAAGGTGGCTTTAAAGATTGTTCAAAGGCGTGTAAATCTTACGGGGGATCCGTTTCTTTTCATGATTTTAAAGCGGTTGAAGCTTTTAACGCTGCTTTAAATGAAAATGATTGTTCCAAAATCAAACGGCTGTGCTTAATCGATTTTATATTTTGCAATGACAAAATAAAGGTTCTAAACCATGGAATTCTTACAGACAATATGAATGGCTTCTACCCTTCTGATCATATGCCGGTGCTTTGTGATTTTCTGCTACATTGATGAATACTACGACTAACGATTTGCTTAAAGGAGCGTTTTAAAATGATTACGATTCAAGATGAAATGGATCAGTTGCTGTACGATGAAATGAAATCCTCTTTCTTATTTTTGTACGAGTACGCAAACAAAGATGAATCTTCCACTGGCTATGGTCTTACCTTGGATGTAACCAAGAAATTATCGATTGCCAGTATCGCCTCTGTTGGCTTTTTATTGGGGGGAATAAGCATCGCCATTGATGAAAATTGGATCACAAAGGAGGAGGGAAGAAAGTTTGTTAGCCTAACCACGGACACCTTCTTAAATCATGTTGATTCTTATCAGGGGATGTTTGCGCATTTTGTGGACATGAAAACAGGGAAACGCTTCAATAAATGTGAGTTTTCCACGATTGATACGATGTTATTCCTTGCTGGCTTGCTTTGTAACATGGGCTTGTTTGATTCTGAAGTGGATCAGAAAATCAACGATTTGCTTTTGAAAGCCAACTATTCCTCTTACATACTTAAAAAGGAAGGCGGAAGTTATAGCATATCCATGGGCTATAATGCCGAGCACATAGGAAGACCGGGTGTTTATGATAACGGGTTCTTGAAACATAGCTGGAATCACTTTGCTGAGCAGCTGGCTCTGTATTTTATCATTGCTGGACACCCAGAGGTTGAGCCTGAGCTTGCTAGAAATCTATATTATAGCATGGAAAAAAGCATCGGTTCTTATAAGAGCGATCCCTTTATTTTTTCTTCGGGCAATGCGCTCTTTATTCATCAGTATTCTCATTGCTTTGTGGACTTTGAAAAGTATGTGGATGGTCATGAGTACGATTGGTTTAAAAATAGTGTTTCAGCAAGCATTGCGAACTACAATTACTGCATTGATTACAAGCATTCAAAGACCTATTCCAAGTATCTTTGGGGTACAACCGCTTGCTTATCTCCAAAAGGATATGTAGTGAATGGCTCAAAGCCAAACAACCTTCGCGGAGCTACACAGGATCTTTGCTTGGACGGAACCTTTGCCCCTTGTGGGCCCTTGGGTAGCATTGTTTTTGTTCCTAATTTAGTAAAAGAAACTATAAACTATATTGAACAAAATCACCCGGACTTAAAGGGAAGGTATGGCTACTATGATGCGTTAAACCTTGACGAAGGAGTTGTGGTAAAAGAATACCTTGGCATAGACAAAGGGGCTACCTTACTCATGCTTGCCAATTATTTTAGTCGCAGCGTTTGGAATCGATTTATGAATACAGAATGGATTCAAAGAGCAATTAAGGGTTTAGAATTTAGAGCGAAGTAGAACAGATCCAAATGACCTTGACCTATGCTTTGAATCAGAAAATAAAAAATGATCAGTTTTTTGAAAAACTGCTGTAACCTTTTCAGGAAAAACGGATTATAGAAGGAGTGAAGCAAGGTTGAAGAAGGGTAGGTGATGGTAGTGGAAAACGAGGAGAGCCAAAATTACTTTAAAGAGTTGTATGCTAAGTATCATCAGACGGTTTACAAGTATGTTTTGGTATCTCTTGATTTTAACGAAACCCTTACAGCAGATTGTGTGCAAGAAGTTTTTCTAACCGTATACGAAAAGATTGAGGTCATCTTAGAGCATCCGAATCCGGGCGGGTTCTTGATTGTGACAGCCAGAAATTACATCAAGAAGTACAAGAGCAAGCAGCAGCAACAGACGGCAAAACTGGTTCCCTTGGAAGATGAGAAAGAGTGCCTGGCCTATGAACAGGACTTTGAACAGGTTCTGGAGGAAGAGGTAGACATTGATGGACTCAAGCAGACGCTTCTGGGCAGGCTTTCAGAACAAGACTATGGATTGTACACCATGTTCTACGAAAAAAAATACAGTGTGGCCAAGATTGCCAATCTCTTGCATATCACGCAAGGGAATGTTCGTGTTCGCTTATTCCGCTTACGCTTTGATGCGAAGAAAATTATTCCGGAATTAATCCAATCGGGAAAAAGAAAGGATGAGAAAAATGAGAACTGATTCCATACAGGCAAATGCTTCAAATGCAAACACTAAGCCCAGAACCAATCAGAACAAGGGCGAGTTCCAACACCTAATGAAAGAAATAACCCATTCAGACACGGCTCTCTCATCCGCCAAACTGCCGATCTCTAAAGAAAGCATTCCAAAGGCTGTCTTCAACACAAACGGCATGAACCCAATTTCTTACCGAAAAAACTGCTTTAAGGAATTTTTGATGGATGCGATTAAACTTTCGCCATCCACTCTTAAAGAAGAACTGGATGCGATATGCACTGATGAAACTGGAGAATCACTGGATATGGAGTACTTGGAGGGCTTGTTGGACTTGTACGGAAGTGCCAGAAAGGGTGGCGCCGTGAACAGCAGTATTATCAGTAGTAGTGCTATCAACAGCGATATCATAAACAGCAATGACTTCTGCAACTATGCCACAGACGGAGGTAAAGATGAACGTAAACAATAATCTGAGCAGTATGAGCTCAATCAACAATCCACGCTACAGTCCTTGGATCGAAAGGAACAAGGTCAAGAATTTATCAAGCCTAAGCTATGAGGAATCAGCCGTTCTTGAAGAAGTCAAAAAAATGATTTCCCAATTGGGAGATCCTTCAGTAAAAGTACAGGTAACGAATGGAGAAAAGCAATCGAACGGCATGACCATTGGTACAACTGGATTTATGGGTTCAGGTATACACGGTACCTATGACTTTTCATTGGATACAAAAACCCTCAAAAAGATGGCGGAAGATGAAAACTTTAAGACTGAAATGTTTTCAAAGATTCAGGACTACATCAATCAGGAAAAAGAGAATCAGCGGCAGTTTGCCAAGGTAAAAAGTGAAATGCCAAAGTGCAATCCCCATGTCTATATGGACTTTTGGAACGACAAGAAAGACAGCTCCAAATCAGCATTGCAAAGGATATTCCAGCAGGCTATGCAAAGCATGGCAGAGCGTTATGAGTCCCAGACGATTGTTGAAGTAACTGAATGATGATTCTAAAAAATGGCATTAAAAGTGAAAAAGACTAATAAAAAAACATCTGCTCAATGTAGATGTTTTTTTATATTCTAGTACCTCATCCGAGAATATATCATAGAATGGGATAGAGTTTTTTCAATTTAA
>CAZSXS010000112.1:0-8717 GCA_964611385.1 uncultured Defluviitaleaceae bacterium | reverse complement strand
GAAGAAAACTTTTTTCGCCGTTTGAAAAAAGTTTTCTGGCCAACTTGTTTGGCCGACTCCTTGTCCCCCCACGGTTTTTTAAAAGACCCAAACAATTTTGATTTTTTGCTAAGAAATTGCCACAAAATGATCAATACAAAGGAGGAAAATATGAACAAAGAACTGATCGTCCTTTTCAAGGAAAAGGGCTTTACAGTCGATTTGGAGCGAACGGATAACAAGGTTTTCTTTATGGATGAAGAGTTATATAAGGGTTTTAAAGAGAATTCCTACAAAACCTTGTTTTTCTTCGGCTTTTCTCCAAAGAGAACTGAAATGTCCGTATCTCTGCTCTTCTTGCACCAAATTGCCGCCCGCTTTATCCGTAACCTTTCTCAAAATGCTGAGATAGAAGTCCTTCGAAAGGCGGGGGAGCTAAGCACGGACGAACTACTGGAAATCTTGCATTCCGTCCCCTTTGTTGTGGGGTTAGAGTATATAAATGCCAACTGGATCAAGAACCTCTGGCAGGAGCTGTCAAAGGTCTTTGCAGAGGACATCAAGGCTTTCGCTGGAACAGTGGCGGAATTTCTCACCCAGCATGATCAAAAGATCAATGTCTTCGGGCGGGTATATTTTCATCTGGTAGAAAGCAAATCCGAGGACTACCCCTTTGCATTCCTGGCGACATACAGCACGGAGTCCGAAGGAAAAAAGGGCAGCCATATGCCCTTGAAAAATGCCCTCTTAGAATATAAAAATCAAAACGAGCAGTTATTAAAACTGTTGTCTACTGTAAGCAAGGCAGCCGATCAGAGTGCTTTCATCTCAGAATTAGTGGAAAGCGGGGAGCTGTTTTCGCCCTTGAAGTTCAGCAGCAATGAAGCCTATGTTTTCCTGAAGGAAATCCCCCTCTATGAGGACAGCGGGATTCTTTGCCGCATTCCCGACTGGTGGAAGAAGAAGACCAACGCTCTGAAAATGAATATCTCGGTCGGGGAAAAAACGCCCTCTATGATGGGCCTAGATACCTTGTTAAACTTTGAGCCTAAGCTGGCCTTTGGAGACACAGAGTTTACAAAGGAAGAGCTTGAGCAACTTTTAATTCAGACTGCTGGGCTTTCGTACCTGAAGGGAAAATGGGTGGAGGTTGACCCGGACAAGTTGAGAGCTACCCTAGAGGCCTACGAAAAGGCTCGGACATTATCGGAGGAAGGGCTCAGCTTTGCAGAAGCCATGCGGATGGAATTAAACCTGGCGGATCCCCTCGGAAAAGACAATCTACCTATCCGTACAGAGATAACCAACGGCCAATGGCTGGGCAGTATCAAAAACCGCTTGCTGAATCCCTCTGAATTGGAAAGCCTTGCTCTAGGGGAGGACTTCAAAGCCACCCTACGGCACTATCAGCAGTCTGGGTTTGACTGGCTACGCTTTATGAAGGAGCTTGGCTTTGGGGCTTTGCTGGCGGATGATATGGGATTGGGGAAAACTGTACAGATTCTGGCCCTTCTGGAGCACAGACGCGAACAGTGCCAAAACCTTGGCAAAAGAGAGAAAACCCTCTTGATTCTGCCTGCCTCCCTTATCGGCAACTGGCAGAAGGAAGCTGACCGCTTTGCTCCCAGGCTTAAGTATAAAGTCATCCACACCGGCAGTAAGTTTGAGCGGGAAAAGTTGGACGACTATGACTTGTACATCACGACCTACGGCATGGTGGTCAAGCAGGAAGAACTGTCCAAGGTAAAGTGGGATCTGATGATCCTGGACGAAGCCCAAGCCATCAAAAACCCAGGAACCAAACAAACAAAGGCCATCAAGCAGATTGAAGCCTCCGGCCGGATCGCCATGACCGGGACGCCCATCGAAAACCGTCTCTCGGACCTGTGGTCGATTTTTGATTTTCTGAACCAGGGACTGTTGGGTACCGCAAAGGAATTCACAGAGTTTACCAAACGCTTGAAGGATCAGGAGGATTACTCCAGGCTGCGGACTGTGGTCAGTCCTTTCATACTCCGACGGCTGAAAACCGACAAAAGCGTGATTTCAGACCTGCCCGACAAAATCGAACTGAAAGCCTACACCAGTTTGAGCAAAAAGCAAATTGTTTTATATAAGGCCTTGGTCAAAGAGTTGGCAAGTGCGTTACAAGATGCCGAGGGCATCAAACGAAAAGGTCTGGTATTGGCAAGCATTCTAAAATTTAAGCAAATTTGTAACCACCCCGACCAGTACCTAGGCCAAGAAAATTTTGAGCCTTCTCACAGTGGTAAATTTGACATGCTCCAGGAAATCTGCGAAACCATCTACGAAAAGCGGGAACGGGTTTTAGTCTTTACCCAATTTCGGGAAATGACCCGACCTATAGCCGACTACCTGGAGAGCCTTTTTAATCGGAAGGGGCTGATCCTTCACGGAGGAACTGCAGCTAAGGCCCGCACAGCCCTGGTAGAACAATTCAATGGAGAGGAATATATACCCTTCATGGTGCTGTCGCTGAAAGCCGGAGGTGTCGGCCTGAATCTGACTGCCGCCAATCATGTCATTCACTTTGACCGCTGGTGGAATCCGGCCATCGAAAACCAGGCAACCGACCGTGCCTTCCGCATTGGGCAGCAAAAGAATGTAGTGGTTCATAAATTTGTCACCACAGGAACCATAGAGGAAAAGATTGACCAGATGATAGAGCAAAAACAAAAGCTAGCCGGAGAGATCGTGGCAGACACAGGTGAAAATTGGATCACGGAAATGAATAATGATGAACTGATGAAGCTGATCAAGCTGGAGGTGTAAAGCATGTGGGGATATCATGAATATGTACCTGTAGCAAAAAAGCGGGAAAACGCACAAAAGCAAATAGATAAACTAAAGAAAAAGAATGCCAATTTGAATCCCATTATTATAGAAGGAAGCAAAATCGCAAAGACCTGGTGGGCCATCGCCTGGAACAAAAACCTAGAAAGTTATGCTGACTATGATAACCGAATCAGCCGGGGACGCAGCTATGTCAGAAACGGCTTTGTACTGGACTTGCAGCTCGAAAAAGGGCAGGTTACAGCCCTGGTACAGGGAAGTAGCCTGTATAAGGTCAAGGTAAGCATTGCTCCTCTTTCCAAAGAGCGCTGGAAGCAGATTGTAACTGAGTGCAGCAACAAAATTAGTAGCATTGAAGAACTGGCTGCCGGGAAATTTCCCAAGGAACTGGCTGAACTCTTCACCTCAAAAAGTGCTGGACTCTTTCCCAGCCCAAAGGAAATCAAGTTTGATTGCAGCTGCCCCGACTGGGCCTCCATGTGTAAGCATGTAGCCGCCGTCCTCTATGGCATTGGCGCTTGCTTTGACAAGGATCCCACCCTCTTCTTCAAGCTTCGAGACATTGACTTTGAAGAACTCCTAAAAAAGTCAGTCCAGTCCAAAATGCAAAGTCTCCTTAAAAACGCTGGTAAAAAGTCCGGAAGAGTTTTGGAGGACGCGGATTTGTCGAACTTGTTTGGAATTTAAACAGCAGCATACAAAAATTTGCTTGCAATAAAAAACGGATGTGCTATAATCATGGTGAAAAAAACAACAAAATTTTTCAAAATATCCTCTGCGCTGTCACATTGATCTTAGCCAAACTGCCATATAAAGCAATTGCGTTTTTATTGAGCATTCATTTTTTGATTTGTCATTCCGCATGGTACCGAGGGGAGTCTGTTGATTTGGATCTGCCGAAACCGAAAGTTCTACAAGTGAATAAATTCTACTACCCTGTAACCGGGGGTGTCGAAAAGGTAGTTCAACAGCTTGCCGAAGGGCTCAAGGATAAGACAGATATGAAGGTCTTGGCATGCCAACAAAGCGGCAAAGCAAAGCAAGAAAACATCCATGGGGTGCCGGTTTTAAAATCTGGTAGCTTTGGGGTGTTTTTTTCTATGCCGGTTTCCTTGTCTTTTTTTAGGGATTTTCGGAAGCTTTCAAAGGATGCCGATCTCATACATATGCATATGCCTTTTCCTTTAGGGGATTTGGCTTATCTTCTGTCTCCGGCCTCCAGAAAAAAGAAACTCATTCTTTGGTGGCATAGTGATATTGTGAAGCAAAAAAAGTTTATGCTCTTTTACAGGCCACTGTTGGCTTTGTTTTTAAAAAGAGCGGATCTCATCATTGCTGCAACTGAGGGGCATGTTCGATATTCGCCTTATTTGAGGCCTCATACAGATAAGTGTGTGATTATTCCCTATGGTGTGAATGAGTTTATACTCGAAAGAGCGACGAAATTTGTTAAAGAGCAGATGAAAGCGCCCGAGTCAATATCTTTATCTAAACTACAGTCTAAAGCAATGCCAATACCAGAACTGAAATCAGTGTCGGCACAAGAAGAGCCCTTGAAGCTGTTATTCGTAGGCCGTCTAGTTTATTATAAGGGCTGTAAGATCCTAATCGAAGCCTTTGCAAAGGCTATACAGTCCTCCAATGACAAGGCCAAGTCTTGCAAGATTGAACTAACGATTGTCGGCTCTGGCCCCCTGGAAGACGAGCTTAGGAGGCTCAGCGAAAGCTTGAAGCTTAGTGGCAAGCTGCACTTTGCAAGAGCGGATAGTGATGAAGAACTCTGTCAATTTTATGCTGCCTGTGATGTTTTTGTTTTGCCATCAGTGGCAAAGAGTGAAGCCTTCGGGCTGGTGCAAATTGAAGCTATGTCCTTTGGAAAGCCGGTAATCAATACTGCGCTCGAAAGCGGCGTGCCCTATGTGAGCCTTGACGGAGTAACGGGCTTAACTGTCCCCCCTTCTGATCCGGAGGCCTTGGCCGCTGCGATCACCTGGATGCAGCAGCATCCCAAAGAGCGTAAGGAAATGGGGATTAATGCAAGAAAAAGGGTACTGGAGAACTTTCAGATGTCAAAAACGTTGGATTCTGTGCTGTCGGTCTATCACAGGGCCTTGAAACAGTAAGAATATGAGTGATCAAGGATGATATCGAATAGGATGAATCCCATGGAATCTAGTATAAGTTCATGGCACCAAATAATAAAAAAGTGAAAGATGGGTACAATGAGTTTAAAAAAAATAATTTTGTCATTTATCGTCTTGATTACGAATTTATTCAAACCGATTTTAATCAAGGTATTACCCATAGAGCTTTTGAGGAAAATCAAAAAAAATTTGATCCAAAATACAGCGAAAAATTATAGCTGTAAACGAATACCCTTTGACAGAAGCCAATATCCTGACGGAATCAATGTGCTGGGCGGGATCAAAGCAGAAATCGGCCTGGGCCAAAGCTGCAGGCTTCTTGCTTATGCTGTAAAGCATTCCTCTTATGATTTCACGGTGTATAACTACAAGATGCCCAATTCCGTTTCTCAAAACAATACAGATTGGGATGCTTATTTTTCAAAGCCAAAATATAATATCAATCTTATTCACATCAACCCCCATGATTTGATCATTGCTTACTCTATGCTCGACAGTCGTTTTTTTGACAAGAGGCGAAACATTGCTTATTGGCTTTGGGAACTGCCGGAATTTCCTGAAAAGTGGCTTGGCTGCCTTGAATATGTGGATGAAATTTGGACACCGGCAGAGCATGTCAGTGAATCCATTAGAAAAATAACAAGCCTCCCGGTCAAAACCATTCCCTATGCCATCATGGCTGATACCGACGAAGGCTACAATAGAAAATACTTTAAACTGCCAGAGAACAAGTTTTTGTTTCTCAGCATGTTTGACTCAAATAGCACCATTCAGCGTAAGAATCCCCTAGGCGCCATTCAGGCCTTTAAGATGGCCTTCAAACCCGAGGATGAAGATGTAGCCATCGTAATTAAGGTAAACAATGCAAAGCCGGAGGATATAGAAGCCATTGAGAATTTACTCAAGGGTTACAAGAATAAGTATTTGATTCGATGCACGCTGAGCAAGGTCGAGGTCAACTCCCTTATCAAATGTTGCGATTGCTTTGTGTCCCTGCACCGGGCAGAAGGCTTTGGCCTTCCTATTGCAGAGGCTATGCTTTTGGGTGTGCCGACCATCGTAACAAATTGGTCCGCCAATACTGATTTTACAAAGGCAGACAATAGCTGCCTTGTGGACTACAAGCTGGTAACCCTGGAAGAAGACTACCTGATGTATGAAAAGGGAAATACCTGGGCAGAGCCGAATCTTCAGCATGCCGCCGACTACATGAAGCGGCTCAAAAGCGACAAGACTTTTTATGATCAGCTTTCTAAAAATGGACAACGCTACATTCAAGAGAATTTTAGTGTGGAAAAAGTGTCTGGGATAATTGATGCTAGAGTCAAAGAAATATATGAAAGCAAAAGTGCAGAAGAAAAATTACTAAATCTTACGGAGGAAAGTTAATGAAAAATACAGTAGTAATCATGGCCGGTGGCAAGGGCGAACGGTTTTGGCCCAAAAGCCGGAAAAACTGCCCTAAGCAGTTTTTATCTCTGACAAATGACGGAAAAACCATGCTGCGGCTTACAGTGGAACGGCTTTTGCCACTGGTGGACATAGAGGATATCTTTGTAGTTACCAATGCGGATTATGTGGGACTTGTGAAGGAACAAATACCAGAAATGCCCATAGAAAACATCCTGGCAGAACCCTTTGCCAAAAACACTGCCCCTTGTATCGGACTTGCTACCGCTCATATCGCCAAAAAGTACGGACAGGCCGTCATGCTGATTTTGGCCTCCGATCATCTGATCAAGAATAAAGAGTTGTATTTATCCACTGTACGCGAAGGCCTGAGCATTGCCCAAGAAGAGGGCAATATCGTCACCATCGGCATCACACCTACATATCCCGAAACTGGGTATGGCTATATCAATTTTGAAACCACGGATGAGCGCTATAATGTTTATAAGGTGAAAAAATTCGTAGAAAAGCCCAATCTGGAAAGAGCCCGGGATTATTTGGATGATGGGACTTACCTTTGGAACAGCGGTATGTTCGTTTTCAGCACGGATACCATCTTGCATAATTTCAAAACCTTTATGCCGGCATTGTATGAAGGGGTCATGAAAATTAAGGATTCTCTGGAAACAGGAGCAGATACGACCGTCCTGCTTGATGAATACAGCAAGTTTCAGTCTGAGTCCATTGATACAGGCATCATGGAAAAGGCAGAGCACATCTATGTCCTGCCGGGAAGCTTCGGTTGGGATGATGTGGGCAGCTGGAACGCCCTAGAGCGAATTAACCGACTCAACGACAACGGAAATGTGTGCAAAGGTAATACGATCACCATTGATGTCAAGGATAGTATTGTTTACGGAAACGATAAGCTTTTGGCTCTGGTTGGGGTTGAAGATCTGGTGGTGGTGGATACAGGAGATGCCACACTCATTTGTGCCAAGGACAGAACCCAAGATATCAAAAAGGTCTTGGAAAATCTAAGGATTTGCAACCGAGAAGAGTACTTGTAATAGATATGGCTGACATGATTGAGGAGTCCGGCTGAGACAATGCATCTAAGACAAATAAGTAAAGCAAAGGGGCTGTCTTGCTAACAAAAAGCAAGGCAACCCCTTTCTTATCGCGATGATCATTGATTTATTTCCAAAATGGGCTATAATCCGATATGCACAAGCATAAGGACGGTTAGGCTTAGCCCCAAAGGTGGTGTTTGTTTGTTCAATCCAACCGAAAGGTGGTGAGGCCATGTCAACATTTGAAGCTTTGATGCTCATGTTAACCTTCGGGTTACTGGTCATTGCCATAATGAACGACAGAAATAAAAAATAGCCGCCCTTTTTCCAGAGGTATGCGGCTATTCATTCAATACTGCAAGCCTAATCGCTTGTGCTTGTAAAGAGGGTGCACCAACACCCTCTTTTATTATACTCAGATAATAGCACTTCAAAACCCGTTTGTCAATTCCTTCGATTGCTTTGGTTTGCTTTGCTTTGCTTTTGTCACTTTCTCAACACTATGATCATTGATTTATTTCCAAAATGTGCTATAATCCGATATGCACAAGCATAAGGACGGTTAGGCTTAGCCCCAAAGGTGGTGTTTGTTTGTTCAATCCAACCGAAAGGTGGTGAGGCCATGTCAACATTTGAAGCTTTGATGCTCATGTTAACCTTTGGGTTACTGGTCATTGCCATAATGAACGACAGAAATAAAAAATAACCGCCCTTTTCCAAGAGGCAAGCGGTTATTTTTCAGATGAACTGCAAGCCTAATCGCTTGTGCTTGTAAAGAGGGTGCTCTAACACCCTCTTTTATTATGCTCAGATAATAGCACTTCAAAACCCGTTTGTCAATTCCTTCGATTGCTTTGGTTTGCTTTGCTTTGCTTTTGTCACTTTCTCAACACTATGATCATTGATTTATTTCCAAAATGTGCTATAATCCGATATGCACAAGCATAAGGACGGTTAGGCTTAGCCCCAAAGGTGGTGTTTGTTTGTTCAATCCAACCGAAAGGTGGTGAGGCCATGTCAACATTTGAAGCTTTGATGCTCATGTTAACCTTTGGGTTACTGGTCATTGCCATAATGAACGACAGAAATAAAAAATAGCCGCCCTTTTTCGAGAGGTGTGCGGCTATTCATTGAATACTGCAAGCCTAATCGCTTGTGCTTGTAAAGAGGGTGTTGATGCACCCTCTTTTATTATACTCAGATAATAACACTTCAAAACCTGTTTGTCAATTCCTTCGATTGTTTTGGTCTGCTTTGCTTTAAGTCACTTTCTCAACACTATGATCATTGATTTATTTCCAAAATGTGCTATAATCCG
>CAZSXS010000111.1:0-8950 GCA_964611385.1 uncultured Defluviitaleaceae bacterium | reverse complement strand
ATCAAAATGACTGCAAATGCAAGTGGAATACGTGATATTTCAAGGGTATTAGAAAGATGCTTGGCTCTTGACTTATTTTCTGGGGTTTTTTGATTTTTTGGGCTAATCGTTTGCGCTTACGCATTAAAGATATTTTATATGTAATCAGGTTCATCCCACAGCAGAATAAACGCAAAAAAAGGCCTAGGCAAACCATAGGTCTTTTTTTGCGCGATCAGCTCATCTGTCTCCAAGCTCTAAAGCTGTTGCCTTGCTTACCGAATAAAATTAAAAATTCCATTGGTAATCCCGATTGCGCACTGCTCTTGAAAATCTTGCTGTCCTAAAAGAACGGCTTCTTCCACGTTTGATATGAAGGCCATCTCTACCAAAATGGCGGGCATGCGGGTCAGTCTCAAAACCGCAACGTTTTGGGTCTTGATACCCCTGTCCCTCCGTTTGATGGTGTCCACCAGGCTGATTTGTACTGCGTTTGCCATGTTTTCGGAGATGCTGTTTTCTCTAAAGTAAAGTGTTTCGGTTCCGTTGGCGCTCAAATTGTCGGAGGCGTTGCAGTGTATGCTTACAAAGAAGTCTGCCCCCCACTCGTTGGCCATCCTTGCACGTTGGTCAAGGGATACATAGACATCGGTTTCTCTGGAATACTTGACCGTAATGCCTCCGCCTGTCAGGATACTTCCGACCCGCTGGGCCACCTGTAAGTTGACCTCGCTTTCTCTTAAGCCCTTCGTCGATACTGCGCCCGGATCTGTTCCGCCATGACCGGGATCAATGAAAATTTTCATGCTGAACCCCCTTAAAATAGTAACCGACTCAAGCTTCGGTTACATACGTATACCTATTGTATTATTATATTCATCCGTTTCATTTGGTTGACAATGATTGCGGCTGTAATTATAATGAGCAAAAGTTTTTCCAATGGAGGATTTATGATTGATGTAGCAATTATCGGCTCCGGGCCTGCGGGACTATCCGCAGCCATTAACGTGTATGCCCGAAATAAAAAAGCGGTGGTCTTCGGCCGAAGCATTACAACAAGCTGGCTTTATAAGGCAGAATCCGTGAACAATCACTTAGGAATGCCCAATATGAGCGGCAAGGAAATGATGGAAGCCTTTTTAAAACACGCCATGGAAGTAAACATAGACATTCGAGAGGGCCGAGCCTTGCA
Source organism: uncultured Defluviitaleaceae bacterium (assembly GCA_964611385.1). Lineage (GTDB taxonomy): Bacteria > Bacillota > Clostridia > Lachnospirales > CAYPQA01 > CAZSXS01. Next base: position 7,779 of record CAZSXS010000111.1, on the reverse strand, counting down.
GGTGCTTTCAATGGGCGATCATTTTATGATCAACTTCGAAAATGAATTCATTGAAGCCAAGAAAGTCATCATTGCTACTGGCTTGCCGAAAAGCAAGGGGATACCAGGTGAGGAGGAGTTTTTGGGCAAGGGTACCAGCTATTGTGCAACCTGTGACGGGATGCTTTATCAGGGACGAGATGTGGCCGTGGTGGGAGAATCGCAGGAAGCGGAGGAGGATGCGAACTTTCTGGCTGACCTTTGTAATGTAACGTATATTCCAGCTTATGCGCTGCCAGAGAATCATAGTTTAAAGAAAAATATCAAAACCCTACAGGCTAAGCCGTTGAAAATCATGGGCGAACAGTTTGTTTCCGGCCTAGAAACGGATAAGGGTAACTTGCCTGTAACAGGGGTTTTCCTCATCAAAGAAAGCGTAAAGCCTAACGCATTGGTTTATGGTTTGAAAATGGATGGCTCTGCTATCGCTGTAAACCGTAAGATGGAAACCAATCTAAAGGGGCTCTACGCTGCGGGAGACTGCACCGGAACACCCTATCAGTTGAGCAAGGCCATCGGCGAAGGCTTAATTGCTGGTCTGGAAGCTGCGAAAGAATCTTAAAATTTGTGGAGGGACTATGTACTTTTTAGGAATTGATTTAGGAACATCGGCAGTAAAGCTGCTCTTAATGGACGAAAACGGCGAGGTTCAGAAAGTTGTATCCAGAGAATACCCGCTTTATATGCCAAAAGAAGGCTGGTCAGAGCAAGAGCCAGCAGACTGGTGGGAGCAAACCAAAAGCGCCTTGCAAGAGATTACCCAGGCCGTTCCCAGCGAAGAAATTAAGGCGGTCAGCTTTTCCGGCCAAATGCATGGCCTGGTCGTTTTAGACGAAAAGGATCAAGTGATTCGTCCGGCCATCTTGTGGAATGACCAGCGTACCCAGGCTGAATGTGATACATTAAATCAAAAGAATCTGCTGGAGCATGTGGCCAACGCAGCCTTAACCGGCTTTACCGCCCCCAAGCTTTTGTGGATGAAAAACAATGAACCCGACTTGTACCAAAGGATCAAAAAAATCATGCTCCCAAAGGATTACCTAGCCTATAAGCTTTCTGGTGTTCATGCTACGGATTACTCCGATGCCTCTGGAATGCTCCTTTTGGGTGTTAAAAACAAAAAATGGTCAAGTTATATGTTGGATTTACTTGAGCTTTTACCCTGCACTTTGCCCTCCCTTCACGAATCCTTTAGCCCTATCGGAACGATAAGCCCGCAGGCTGCGGCAGAAACAGGCCTTTCCACAGAAACAAAGGTGGTTATAGGCGGTGGCGATCAGGCCGTAGGCGCTGTAGGTACCGGCACCGTGGTCAAAAACCTCTGTTCCCTGTCCTTGGGGACTTCAGGTGTCGTTTTTGTTGCTTCTGATCAGTTTCAGGTGGACTATGAACCCAGCGCCATCCACTCCTTCTGTCACGCCAACGGCGGCTATCATATGATGGGCGTTACCCTTGCCGCCGCCGGTTCTACGAAGTGGTGGTTTGAGGAGATTTTAAACACCAAGGAATTTGATAAGGAGCAGGCAAATATTGACCTATCAAAGCCATCAAAGGTCTTTTATCTACCCTATCTCTCTGGTGAGCGTACCCCGCATAACGACCCCGAAGCCAGAGGCGTATTCTATGGCATGACCATGGGAACCAAGCGGGAGGACATGACTAGAGCCGTTTTAGAGGGTGTTGCCTTTAGCCTCAAAGATATCCTGGAGATCGTCAAAAAACTCGGAACTCCTGTCCAAAAAGCCCGCATAATCGGCGGCGGTGCCAAGAGTCCGCTCTGGTGTCAGCTGATGGCAGATATATTAGACCTGGAGGTGGAAAGAATCAATGCGGATGAGGGTCCTGCCTTTGGGGCAGCGATTTTAGCCGCTGTGGGCTATGGTCACTATCCAGATGTAAAAAGCGCCTGCGAAAGTCTGATTCAGGTAACCGATAGCTTCAAGCCCAAGAATCGCCTGGATTATGAAGAAAAATATAAGGTGTTTAGGGAGTTGTATACCCGCTTGAAGGGGATCGGAAGTGGAAATTCAAGATAAGAGCAAGTATGGAGTATTGGAATCTGTAGCTTAGAAAGACTTCAAATAAAAAAGTCCATACCCACTCGAAACGAATGGGTATGGACTTTTTTATGCTCAAAAGCAAACTTAGACAGCACGAGTAACCTTATTGGAACGTAAGCAACTGGTACAAATTTTAATCGCACGAACGGCTCCGTTTTCAATAATTCTAACCTTCTTTATGTTAGGCTTCCAGGTTCTTTTGGATCGACCGGAAACGTGGCTACGAGTAATGCTGATTTGATTGCCCGTAAGGATTGACTTTTCACAAATTTCACATTTTGCCATGACTACACCTCCTACTCAATTATTATGCTATTTTAACAGATAAGCAAGCGCTTATCAAGTAAAAATTTTAGTGAATGCAAACAGAATGGAAAACTTTTTTGCCTTTTTGGATCAGAATCTTACCATCCGTGAAATCCTCCAGCTTGATCAGGTGCTCAATGCTGTCAATTTTCGCGTCGTTGATTTTGATACCGCCTTGGGTAATGAGGCGACGGCCTTCTCCTCTGGAGGGAATCAGGTTTGTCTTTTCCAAAAGCTCAATGATACTCATTCCACCTTCAAACTCTGCTTTGCTAAAGGTGCTGGTAGGAATGGAGCCGTCTAATTCGGCGCCACCAAAGAGAGCCTTTGCAGCCTTTAAGGCAGCATCAGCGGCTTCCACGCCGTGAACTCCTTTCGTGACCTCGTAGGCTAAAATTTCCTTAGCCGCATTCAGCTCACTACCTTGCAGGGCACTTAAACGCCTAACCTCATCCATGGGCAAGAAGGTCATGAGCTTTAAGCAGCTTTCCACATCGGCGTCGTCGGTATTTCTCCAATATTGGAAAAAGTCATAAGGAGAGGTTTTATTGGGGTCAAGCCAAACAGCCCCTTGTTGGGTTTTTCCCATTTTTTTGCCTTCGCTCGTGGTCAAAAGCTTGAAGGTCATGCCATAGGCATCCTTATTTTCCACACGCCGGATCAGCTCCACACCAGCGATAATATTCGACCACTGATCGTTGCCGCCTAACTGAATTTTGCAGCCATATCTTCTTTGCAGCTCCAAAAAGTCGTAGGCTTGCATCAGCATGTAATTAAACTCGAAGAAGGTCAAGCCACTATCCATGCGAGTTTTATAGCACTCAGCCGAAAGCATACGGTTGACAGTAAAATGAACGCCGTAGGTACGGATAAAATCAATGTAACCCAAATTCAGGAGCCACTCAGCGTTATCCACCATGATGGCCTTGCCATCTTCAAAATCAATGAATTTGGAAAGCTGCTCCTTAAATTTGTTGACATTAGATTGAATCTCATCCTTTGTCATCATGCGGCGCATTTCGGTTTTATCAGTTGGGTCGCCCACCATACCTGTGCCACCCCCCACAAGAGCGATCGGTCTGTGACCGGCTCTCTGCAAGTGCGCCATAGCCATGATGGTCATAAAATGGCCGACAGTTAAGCTGTCGGCGGTAGGGTCAAAGCCTATATAAAACGTTACCTTTTCTTTAGCAAAAAGCTCTTGAATTTCTTTTTCGTGGGTATACTGCTCAATGAAGCCTCTTTCGTTTAAGGTGTTAATTATGCTCATTTTTATCTCCAATCCTATACTCAGTCTCCTAAACATTTACCAAGCCGCTTAAACTCTATTGTTTTGTACAGCGGCTCTGCAAAGCTTATCGTGACTGAGTATACACTCAAAACGCTTTGATTTATTTATCTCTTTTTCTTTGCAAAAACACGGGTATGTCAAAGGGAAGATCGCCTTCCATATCGCGGATGGGCGCTAGTTTTTTAGTTTCATGCTTAATTTCCGGCTCCACTATTGGCGGCTCAGGGGGGGGAGTCGGTTCAGCAGCTTTGCTGGGTACAGAGATGATATTGGAGCTTCGGACGGTTGAGACGGTTGAATTGACTAACCTTGAAGCATCGTAAATTTTGTCGTCCTCTAGACCTGTGGCGATGACGGTAATAATAACCTCATCACTCAATTCCTCATTAATAGAAGTGCCGAAAATGATTTCTGCTTCCGGATCCACGGAGGTATTGATGATATCTGCCGCTGTGTTGGTATCGAAAAGCCCCAGGGAAGCATCCCCAGATATACTGATAAGGACACTCTTTGCGCCATTGATGGAAGTCTCCAGAAGAGGACTTTTGATGGCAAGCTCTGCTGCCGCCTCGGTTTTGTTTTTGCCGGAAGCTCGGCCCACACCCATGTGAGCAACCCCTTTGTTTGCCATGATGGTATGTACATCTGCAAAGTCCAGATTGATGATACCCGGCTTTGAGATCAAATCGGAGATACCCTGAACGCCCTGTCGTAGTACCTCGTCCGCCTTACGGAAAGCATCCATAAGAGGGGTGTTTTTATCAATGATTTCCAACAGCTTTTGGTTGGGAATCACGACCAGTGTATCCACGAACTTTCTTAATTCAGAAATACCTGAATTTGCCTTGTTCATACGGGGTTTTCCTTCGAAAGCGAAGGGCTTTGTGACTACACCCACGGTTAAAATTTTCAGCTCTCTGGCGATGGCGGCAATGACTGGTGCAGCTCCCGTTCCTGTACCGCCTCCCATACCAGCAGTGATAAACAGCATGTCCGTACCTTGGATAGCGGCTGCAATTTCCTCAGCAGATTCTTCGGCAGCCTTTTTCCCGATTTCCGGATCACCCCCGGCACCGAGTCCTCTGGTCAACTTATCACCTAACTGTATCCTTATAGAAGCCTTGGATCGCTCCAAGGCTTGATGGTCGGTATTAACGGATATGAAATCAATGGCTGCAACCTGATCTTCAACCATGCGATCGACAGCGTTATTTCCGCCGCCGCCCACACCAATTACGCGTATCTTTGCGGTTCTATTTTGAGCTGTTGCAATATCTATCAAAATAATGACCTCCTATGTATTCAAATTAACTTAGAAGCTTAAATCGGGGTGGAGTCCTCGTAAAGTCTCTTATGTCCAAAAAACCTTTTTTCGTTTGCGCATCTGGGAGCTTTTCCAGAATGGCTATTAAGTATCTTATCTTTGCATCCGCATCGGATATACTTCCAAAATAAACATCAATGTTATAAATAAAAATGTGAATGTCCGAGCTATCAGAAACATCAACGCGAATAACATCGTTTTCAAGTGAATATTTATTAAATAGGAGTGATAAGGTCATAACCGTTTGAAACGCATTTTTATTTTCAACTTCTAATTGTTTACCAACCGTCACTTCATCAAATTTTAATCCAACGACGACCGGTAATTTTTCCGTATAGTAGGAAGCAACTTCCAGTACTCTGCCCTTGTCATCCAAATACAGAAAGGTTCCTTTCAAGTACTCAATATAGCCGCTCAAATGCCTTTCGGTTATGTTGATTGTGACTGTGTCCGGCAGTTTTTTAGTGATGCTTACTGATTCAATATAGGTGTTTTTGAGCAGATTTTTTTTAGCCCGCCCTTGGTGAAAGGAAAAAATATTTACTGGCACATGGAGTCCTGTTGTTTCTTTTATAAATCCTGCCGTAAGACGATTATTTCCAATGATTTCAACCTGTTTGATGAAGAAGGTTTGAGAAGAGGCAAATAAAACAGCACCAAAAACAATAAGTAAAACGATAACAAAGAGATTAAATATTTTTTTCATATAATAACCCTACAGATTACAAATACGCCTTCATGAGCTTTCTTGAGGGTGGAAAATGCAATTTTTTGACTATATTTTATTGTATGCTAAAAAATCTATATGGTAGTCAATTGTAAGCGGAAGACCTAAATTTGTCAATATGGTATTCAGTGATTTTCAAGTTTTTTAGTGATACACTCAGTCCCATAAGGCTTTGCAAAGCCGCCACAAGCGCTTTAGAGACTGAGAATCAATTCCCCGCAACGCAGCCCGTCAATCGCCGAAGAGATAATGCCTCCTGCATATCCGGAGCCCTCTCCGACAGGTAATAAGCCTTTAATGCTACTATGATAGTCTTGGCCTCTGGTGATCCGTACCGGCGAGGAACTTCTGCTTTCCACTGCCGTGAGAACTGCATAATTATACGCAAAGCCCTTCAGCTTTTGATCAAGCAGCGGTAAAGCTTCTTTCAAAGCCTCACTAATAAAGTTCGGCAGACATTCGTGAAGGTCTGCACCCCGAACACCGGGCTTATAAGACGGTGCGATCTCAAAGGCCTTTGATTCACGGCTTTCCAGGAAGTCTATTACATTTTGTGCCGGAGCGATATAGGAGCCGCCGCCCAGTAAATAGGCCTTCCTTTCTAACTCTCGTTGAAAGTCAAGTCCATCTAAAGGAGAAGAATGATAAAAATCGTCAGGGGAAACGGAAACCAAGAGCGCACTGTTGGCGTTGGCTTCCTCCCGGCTATAATAACTCATTCCGTTTGTACACAATAACCCATTCTCCGAAGCGGAAGGTACCACTAAGCCGCCGGGGCACATGCAAAAGGTGTAAACGCCCCGGCCGCTTGGAAGGTGTACATTGAGCTTGTAGTCGGCAGCGCCTACCAGGGCGGCAGCCCGACTGTCCTTATACTGAACCTGGTTGATATCTGCCTGTCTATGCTCAATCCGAACGCCTACTGAAAAGGGCTTGGGTGCCAGGCCCACGCCTTTTTCATACAGCATTTGATAGGTTTCACGGGCACTGTGGCCAATAGCCAGAACACAAATATCTGTCTCAAGCTGATAGGGTGACTTCTTTTCGTCCAAAACCTGTATGGACTTCAAGGCTTTGTTTTCTTCCTCAAAACCTACGAAGGTATGACCGAAGCGGTATTCGCCCCCCAGTACCTTGATCCGTTCCCGTATGTTCTTCACAACTTCAATAAGCTTGTCTGTTCCGATATGGGGCTTGGCCAGGTACAGTATCTCTGATGGGGCACCCGCCTCAATAAAGGTTTTTAAAACATGTTGAATCCGAACATCGTTAAGCCCTGTATTCAGTTTCCCATCAGAAAAGGTTCCAGCGCCTCCCTCGCCAAAGCAAACATTGGATTGTAGGTCCAAAACGCCGCTTTGGAAAAAACGGTATACATCTTCTTTTCTTTCTTCTACTGGCTTGCCTTGTTCCAAGAGGATGGGACCCAGTCTTGCTTCTGCTAAATATAGAGCCGCAAACAATCCCGCTGGCCCACTGCCGACAACTACAGGCCGATGGCGACGCTGGGTACTTGGTTTTTGAATGGAGAAACAACTTTCTGGGATGGCAGAAGCACTCGGAAGGGCAGCTTTGTTTTTAGTGGATGACTGCGCTTTAGATACCTCTACCGAATAAACATAGGTCAATTCCTTCCTTGCATCCAGGGATTTTTTTACTATTTTTAGTTCTTTTATTTTATCTTGTGAAATCCTTAGTCGTTTTGCGGCCTCGGCTTTTAAGCGCTTAAGCTCTGCTTCCTTGCTTTGACTCCAATGTTCAGACGGATGATAGGGATCAGTGTGAGCAGAGAGCGCAAGGGGCAGCTTTATGTTTTCTAGTTTGATGATATTGGTTTTATTCATTTTTTTATTCCTTTCGTGTAAAGAAGTATACCTTTTTTCACTTGCTTTTTCAAGTAATTGGAAAAATTTGGTAAATCAAAATTCTTTCAAAATCTGACAAAATTCTACGGACATTATATTCAATCTCTAAAATATTTTCTAAGCCGCCTTCATTCAGCCTTGATCAATTCTATTGTTTTGTGTGGCGG
>CAZSXS010000110.1:0-8963 GCA_964611385.1 uncultured Defluviitaleaceae bacterium | reverse complement strand
ATATTGTTTGCTATTATTATTAACTATCATGAAGTTTCCTAGAATATAAAAAAGCTGACTCCTGTCCAATACAGAAATCAGCTTTTAGTTTCATAGGTTTTTTTAGCTGTCCTTGACAATGGTTCCACTTTATAAGGAAGGCGGACCGGAATCCGGCTTTCTTTATTTGGGGTAGTTTTTGGTTATAAAAGGAATCGTTTGTTGAAATAGCTGTTTAAAAACCACCTCTCATAAGGAAGGGACGGAATCCGACTTGCCTTATGAGGAGTAGTTTTGCAAAAGCTTTCTTATGTTCACTGACTTAAGGAAAAATTATCTTCCATTCCTACCATTCATACCGCCATAGGGGTACACATTGGGTGCCTGAGGGGCTTGTGGAGCCTGAGGAGCGGGAATGTAGTAAAATTCTCTGGAATTACCATAGACACCATAATTGCTCTCAACTTGTCCTTGGGAGCAGCTGCAACAGCAGGAGTTATTGACTCCGTAGCCATTATTCATCATGGCACCCATTTTGCCGTTACGGATGATTTCTACGCGGGCAGTCGCTGCGGCTACTCTGTTGCAACGATAAGCTCTGAAATGAGAAAATGCCGACCCTAAGACGCCAAGCCCAAACAACGCTAAAAATACAGCGGCTACGACAGGTAAGATCTTCTTCGTTCTAAGTTTGCACCTTGCACGCTTCTCTCTCCGTGCCACACATTCACTACATTCGCAAACCGTACTCCCGCCGTTACTGTTTGGCAGGTTTTCTCTGTTCATTTCATCCATTAGGATTCCCCCTTTAAATATATTTTATATATCATAATAAAAGTTTATGTTCATTGTGTGAAGAGAATTTTAACTTTTTATGAACGTTTTTTCTTTCGCATCATTGCCTTTGCTTTATTATGCTTCGTTTTAGCTTGAAGAGCATTTGCTTTTTTGTTGGTATACCTAGCTTCGCGCATAAGTTTAAGGAAGCTGTTCCAACGCTCCCGGCTCAGCCGCCCGTCGGCCAAGGCAGCCTGAATGGCACAGCCCGGCTCCTTTTGGTGCTTACAGTCAGAAAAGCGGCATGTCCCTAAAAAGGTTTCCACATCTCCGAAGGCTTCACCCAGTCCTGTACTTACATCCCACATCCCCAAGGTTCTCATCCCAGGGGTATCAATAATCATCACACCACTTTTTAAAAGGATCAATTGCCTGTGGGTGGTGGTATGCCTTCCTTTGCTATCGTCATCGCGGATGGCATTCGTCTCCATAATGGTTTCACCAGCAAGCGCATTTAACAAAGAGGATTTTCCTACTCCACTGGAGCCTAGAAATACGATGGTTTTCCCAGGCTTTAGATAATTTTCCAGTTGTTCCAAGCCTTCTCCAGTAACGGAGCTAACAGCAAAGACCTCGACGCCAGTAGCAAGCCTTTCCACTGCCCGAAGCGACTCTGCATAGTCCTCCACCAAATCGGCCTTTGTCAAAACAATGACAGGAACAGCAGCGCTTTGCCAAGCCAAGGTCAGATAGCGTTCCATCCGGCGGAGATTAAAGTCGTGGTTCAATGAGGATAGAATAAAAACAGAATCAAAGTTTGCCGCCACCGCTTGCTCGCCCCGTCCAGGTGTAGGATCCAGTCTTGAAAAGAAGGTCTTTCTCTTCAAGGTTCCGTAGATCAAGCTATCCCCTATAGGATTATGGTGTATAAGAACAAAATCCCCAGTAGTGGGAAAGGCCATTGAAGGTTCAAGTAGAGAGTCTCCTGCATCAGTCATGAAGCCATTTGCTATCCTTTCTCCAAGACCAGCTTCATCGCCATTTCCAAAATAAATGCTGGACTTCAGTCTTGCATAAGCAATCCCAAATTCTGTAACAATCTCATAACGCTCTTTATGAACGGCCGTAACCCTCGCCGGAAGCAGAGTGACTTTACCCTCATTCTCCAAGCTGCTTGCTGCGTTTTCTGCCAGCAAGCCATAAGCATGATCACGATGGATCAGCGAATTCATATAGTCCTTAAACCCATACTGCATAATCAGTTCATTTCCAAAAAAACTTTGCACTCTTTTTCCTCCATTCGATTTGTACCGAAAAAAAGGCGCAAAAATACCGCAGAAAGTAGCCTTTGTAACTACAAACTGCGGCTCAAAAGGGCATAGCCTATACCTATGCTCAGTTTCAATCAGTTATGATTCAGTTTACGTTTCACGAAAGGATACGATTGCGGCAAAGCAGCAGATCAAAAGGGCATACGTCACCCTTTGTATCTTATACTCAGCTTTTTAACAGGATAAGCCCATCATGCAAACCGGAAATTCTATTGTTACATGACGACTTTATAAAGTGAACGATACTGAGTATAGCCAAGCCTCTTTATTCGGTTTTCAGTTGACAATCACCATTTTTTTATTTGTCATTGAAACCATCTCCCTTCGGGTTTTAACTGTCCAATGTGTAACCATTTTTATGATAGCCTCAGTCATGTTCAGTTTTACAAAGCCGCCGCTCAAAAAATTAAAAAACGGGTTGAATATTGGAGGCTTGGTAAAGGTTTAAGAGACTGAGTATAGTCACAGCATTTGAACGATTCTTTTTATTTTATATCATAGCTTTACAATTTATGCAACTCTTTTTTACTTTTATTGAAACAAGCTTCGAACGTTCTCATAAAGCAAAGCTTGCTTCTGCTCTTGGCTGCAATCTGCGTGTTGAATTTTCAGCAAGGTGCTCTTTAAGCAAAACAACGGAAACTGAGATCCAAACAAAAGTCTGTTCTCAATGCTGTCTGCATTATTTTTGCCTTTCTGAAAGACCTTCAATATTTTATCAATCGCAAAGAGATTGTTCTTTAAGCCTGAGGTGTCAAAATACACCTTGCCTGAGTGGCCGACGGCCTCCACTATCCTTTGAATCTCGTCACTTCTGCAACAGGTGTAAAGAATCGGAAGCTTTGGAAAGCGAAGCGCCAATTCAGCAGCAGCTTTTGCATCAAAGGGAGTGGAATGAAACAGATATTCCAGGCGTTCGTCTTCCATGCGGGCGGTATAGAGAAGCGGAAGGCCTCGGGCGCTTAAGGCCTCGCACAATTGAAGCAAGCAGGGCTGATCCGGGTCATAGCCGTGTACCCCCGGATAAATCCGAACAGCTGCGGCAGAAAATTGTTTGATACAACGATCTACATCCTCCACGGCCTGTACAAGCATGGGATTCAGGGTAGCGGCCAGTCGATATTCCGTTCCTTGGATTTCCTCAAACAGTTCTTGATCCCCCTCAAAGGGATCATTATAAAAAATAGCATTCAGAGAAGACACAAGCCCGTACTTGATTTCGTTATCGGTGTGAATCCGAACAAGATCCTCGAAACTCTTTTTGCGGATACGCCGAAAAGGCCAGTGTCCGGCAAAACAATTTACATCAATGCCCTGCATTCTCCACCTCACTCAGTAAATAATCGTAACGCGTTCTCGTACAGTACCATACGCCTTCCGGCTTCGTCCAACTCTGCTTCCTGCACCCGTCCAAGGTTTGAAAGAAAGGAGCCTGGACAAGGCATATCCGTCCCGAACAACAGCCGCCTTGGAGTAATTCGTTCTATGGTATAGTCCAGGTCATCTCTCCGAAAAAGGGTACCCGACATGTCTGTATAGACATTGTTGTAGTCCATGATGGCCTTGACCCCGTCGTAACAGTTAGCCCCCAGGTGAGCCATAATGATTTTCAACTCCGGGTATCGGGCTGCCAGGTTTGCCACATGAATGCCAGTACTCTCGTGCTGTAACTGTCCCACCGCCTTATGAAAGGCGTGAACCAAAATTGGAGCATTCCGTCGTATACATTCTTCCGCAACAGGAAACACACGCTCATCGTCACAGAAACAAGACACCCAGATCTTTACACCAGAAACGCCGAATTCCTCAAAGCCCTGTTTCATTACCTCCGCGCTATCTTGGTTACAGGGATTGACATAGACATAACCCCGGATGACTTTGGCTTGCTCCTTCATGAATTGATAAAGCGCCTGATTGCAGTCCCGGATTTCATCCTCATTGGGATAAAACTGATTTCCATCCAAGGCGGAGACATAGACTTGGTGGATGCCGTACCTTTCCATAGCAGTCATGATTTCTCGCTTATGTTCCTCATAAGCGCCTGTCATGATATGGGCATGAACATCAATGATCATGACTGAGCTCCTTTGTCGTAGCCTTCCAGTACATACAAATCTGTTCCCACAGAGGCATAGAGTTTTCCTTCGCAAAGGGTGGCAGCATAAATCCCGTGGTAAAACAGCTCTTTTTCATTTCCCTTGGGGCTGGCTACGGTGGCGGTGACTTCGCCAGTTTCCGGCTTGATGAAGATGGTTTCATCAATGTCAAACACCGCAATGGTATCCGCATCCACAGCAAGTAAGGTTTCCACGATTCCGTCTTCAAAGCGTTTCAACTTGACCGTTGTAATGGGTTCAACTTCCATCCGAACTGAGTCGATTTGGTGCAATAGCTCACCCACCTGAACAAGTCCATAGCGACCGGAAAAAGCCACTCTACCGACCCTTACGCCATGTTCGAAGGTTTTTCTGAACACGAGGTTCCCATCGTAATCCATCGCACACAGGCTTAAGGGATCGCTGATGTCTGGTAAGCCATTAGCATGGTTACAGGTGGTAAACCAGATATAGTCCTCGCTGATGTCCAAACCGAAGATGCCTGTCTGCGGCACCAGGTTCTTATATAGCGTTATGGAATCGTCAGCTGTGTTCCATTTGGAAATGGCCTGCCCGCGCTTTCCGTATTCTGCCAGCCATCCGGTCCAGATGTTGCCCTGTTTGTCCAGCTTGCTCTTAGTATAGGGACGAATATAAGAAGGGCCTAAGGTTTTTATCGTGTGAGGATTAATGTTTTCCCGAACCGCCCAGGGTTTAGCGGGATCGTAGACAATATGCTCGCCGCCTGCATATGCTGTGTTGTAGATCTTGCCGTCCTTTGCCACCATGCCGTACACTTCTCCACCCAGCTTGGAGATGCTCTTTGTGTTCTTATATTCTCCTGTTTTGGGATTGAAATTGAAGATGGTCATGCCGAAGGAACTGGCCCCCCAGATCATCCCTTGCGCATCACAAATCAACTCATGGATAAAGGCCTTTGGCGGCTCTGCGTCAATGTCTATATAGTGGCAGCTTCTTTCACCCTTCTTGATTAGGAACATTTCCTGCGCCTGTATACCTACAAGATCCCCATTGTGCATATAAGTCGCCAAGGCAGAATAACCCTCGCCGTAAACTTCCTTTAAGAACAGCTTGATATCTTCATCAATATGTTTTTTTAGTCTCTTAACCAGCTCGTATTTTTCGCTGTACTTTTCCAGTTCGCCTACAGGGATGGACTCGTTGATAAGCTTTTTGCCAGTGTAGGGATCCAGTAGCTCGTAGCTTTCTTCATCTGTGGTGCAGACAAAGTCTTCACATAGCATATAAACGCCGCAAGCTCTCCCGCCAAAATTTTGTTGGAAGGTGCCTGTAGCAAGGTCGTAGGCCGTCACCGTCTTTGACGCAAAAACAGAATTAATATAGATTTTGCCAGGCACACCAGCGTACACCATGCGGGAGTAGTTGTTGCCGGGGTCGTTGGAGACCTTGCCTAGATCGTGAAGCGTGTGGGTATCCGGACAGTATTTCAGCAGCTTGTCACCAGGCCAGGTTCCGCCGTAATAATTACCGTCGCTGCCTTGAACCAGGTTCCATATGTAAATTTCGCTTTCCACGCGCAGCAAGGGATACCATTCTCTTTTCTTCATGTCAAAGCGCTGCAGGCTTCCATAATAGTTACAGGTTCCCAACAAAAGAGAACCATCGCTATGCTGAATCAGCGCCCAGGCACCCGCATCCTTAATCATGGGGAAGACCTCAAACTGCTTGTTATAATAATCCGCAATCACCAACGCGCCCTTGTCACCTTGGGAAATGCTAACAAAAGCAATTTTTTCGCGACCATCCAAGGGATCAATGATGTGGATCAGTGAGAGTGCGCTAAAAAGTCTGCAGGGGTTCGCTATTTTTTTGTAGTTCATGATTCTAATCTTTCCTTTCGCCAGTAGTAATATGAATGAAATTACTATTCTATTCGTATCATCTTATAGCATAGTTCACACATTATCAAAGCAAAAATTCTAATTTTATTTGCACATCTTACAATTTTGTGCTGCCATCTTTTGTAAGAATAGCAACTTTTTTTATAATTAACTGCAAGTAAAGCGTTCATCTTCGGTATATACTGAAATATCGGCGCACTTGACTGATTGAAGCACGGTTTGATAAGATGGCAATTGTTGCAATTTTCCTTGCGATCATTTAAGCAAGGTCAATGCAATAAAATTTTGCACTTAAAGAGGTGTTACTATGTCGGAAACTAGTTTGGACAGCCATTTATCTGAGAACGACATACCTTTGTATACGCTGGCCTTAAATCCCAACAGCGGTTTTCCATTCTGGATCGGAAAGAATCAGTTTTCGGAAAACCCAAAGCTTCATAAGCATCAGTATATCCAGATCAACTATGTTATGAAAGGAAAGGGTTATCACATTGTGAAGGGGGAGAAGCACCCTCTGGATGTGGGAGATATCTTTGTTATTCCTCCCTTTATCCCACACCGGATTATACCAGCTCAACCCGACCAGTTGATAGAGGTCATGGAGATTGAGTTCGTTCCAGCGTTTTTGAATGAGCAGTTTCAGTCGTTTGAAAACGCTCGATATCTGTTCGATTTTTCATACATCTCGCCTTTTCTTGTCTGCGAATCTGATATCAAGCCAAGGCTTAAACTCACCGTCACAAAGCAATCTTTGGTAAATGATTTGGTTTTTCGCCTGTACAATGAGTATCAGGAGCAAAAGCCCTTATTTGAACATGCTTTTAAAGCGCTTTTACTCTATCTGCTAGTAGAACTCAGTCGGACTTTTACTGAAGACATCGAAAGATCCGAGAACAAGGCTATATTCCGCAAGCATCGTTTGGCGATCGAAAGAGCACTGGATCATATTGACAACAATTATACAGAAAATTTAAAAATTGAAGACATTGCGAAAATTGCCATGATGTCACAGTCCTATTTCTGTTATTTCTTTAAGGCGTTGGTGGGCAAAACCTTCACACAGCACCTGATTGAAAAGCGTCTGAACTATGCAAAGAAGCTTTTGAACACCTCGGAGCTATCCATTGCGGACATTGCGCTCCAGTCCGGATTTAACAACGTCAGTCATTTTACAAGAACTTTTAAAGCGGGCGTTGAACTCAGTCCTGTTCAATACCGAAAGCTAAGCCGCCGAACGTAGGCCTTCGATTGCCAAGATCTGCCGCCACACGCAGGCCTTCGACCGCCTCAAAGATATTTCGTAAAGGAGATTGATTAATATGGACCGTTTAGCTGTGCATGGAGGTACTCCGGTGAAAACCACTCCCTTTGGGACGGGTATGCGATTTGGCGATGCGGAGCTTGCCCACCTGAAAGAAGCCCTAGAGCAAAACACGCTTTTCTATTGGGGTGGGAAAAAGGTAAAGGCTATGACTGATCGTTTTAAAGAAATATACGGCACAGATCATTGTATCGCAACTTCTTCGGGGACAGCTGCCTTACATACTGCATTAGGCGCACTGGGGATCACCGCCGGTGATGAAGTGATTACCTCGCCCATCACCGACTTTGGGACTGTGATCGGCATTCTTTATCAAAATGCCATACCGATATTCGCCGATCTGGATCCTTATTCTTATAATTTAGATCCCACTTCCATCGAAGCCTGTGTTACCCCCAAGACCAAGGCGATTTTGGTCGTACATCTGGCCGGTAATGCGGCAGACATGGATTCGATTATGGCCATTGCCAAAAAACATGGGCTTTACGTTGTTGAGGACTGTGCTCAGAGCTACATGAGTTATTATAAAGGAAGGCTCGTTGGTACCATTGGGGATGTTGGCTGCTTTAGTCTCAATGACTTCAAGCAAATAACCGCTGGTGACGGAGGGCTGATTGTCACCAACAACAGCAACCTCTATCAACGCTGCTTAAAATTTGCCGACAAAAACTACTGTCGCACAGGCAGTATTGAAGACATGCGCAAGGTGGAGTATCTCGCCCCCAACTATCGTATGACAGAGCTGCAGGGAGCCGTTGCTCTGGCTCAACTCGACAAGTTGGAAGCAATTTGCAAACGGCGCAATTATTTTGGCAACCAACTGAATGAAGCCCTCTCCAAGCTGCCAGGTTTTCATCCACAAAAAATCATTGAAGGCTGCGAAAGCTCCTTCTGGTTTTACATGTTCCGCATTGATGAGAAGCTAACAGGCTTCAATTCCCATGAGTTATGCGAGATGATGAAAGCGGAAGGGATTCCCTGTCAGCAAGGCTACATACCCACCTGTGTTTACGAGTACGACTTATTCCAAAAGTTAAACGCTTACCAGAACACACACTGTCCCTTTACCTGCCCCTACCATGGCTGGCCAGTATCTTACAAAAAAGGTCTATGCCCGGAGGCGGAAGACATCTTAAATGTTAGCGTACGGATCAACTTTAACGAGTTTTACACAGACGAGGATTTAAGGGACATTATTACGGCTTTTAATAAGATCAGCAATTATTATAGCAATCGGTAGATACGATCTATGCTATAAATGGGGATTAATAGCATAGCACCTGCCAGTAATATGGGAAGTTAACGTCCAAGCATCAGAAGGGAACGCCCTTACTCCACCCTATCAACTCGCTGGCGGTGGCCCTGGAGGTGCTGATCGCAAGTCACTTCGGGCGGCATCCCTTCAGATGCTTTCATCGGATCGCTTTGTACAACTTATTTTCGTTTACAGTATGGAAGAAATGTTTAGTAGACTCATGAATTTTAGACTTTATTGTGCAGCGCATAGAGAATTGGCTATGCGCTTTTTTATATTCTAGGAAACTTCATGATAGTTAATAATAATAGCAAACAATAT
>CAZSXS010000109.1:0-9255 GCA_964611385.1 uncultured Defluviitaleaceae bacterium | reverse complement strand
TTAATATTGCTTAATGAATATATTTATTAAAATTTTAGATTTTATTTTAAAATTTAATGGATTTAATAACCTAGCGAGTGTCGAAAGCAGAGGTACTCGCTTTTACTTCATAATTGGTATCTACAATCAAAGTCATGGAATCCACTGTGGCTTTTTTGATTTGGCAAATTAAAAGATTGATGCTATACTTCTTTCCAATTAACGGGACTTTCTAAATTCTGTAGGACATCTCTCAAACCCCTAGTCTAACTGTTTGGCTAACGAATGCTCCCACGGTTTTAGATTGCCCCATGCGGAGGGGAAAAATGACAAATATCAAGGAAGTACTGGAAAAGCAGCGACATATTCTAAGCCAGTTCGAACAGGAACTGAGTGAGGAGTTGAAGAACCTATCAGAAAATAGTCTACTCCAGGAAAATACCGCCTTGTCCCAAGAGTTGACTGATAGAAGAAACGAACTCTTGGCGCTAAAGGAGGAGCTATCCAAGCTCAAAGAAGACTATAAAAACCTGGAAAGCGAAAATAAAGGCTTGAAAAACGCCCTTCATGATCAGGTCTATAACGAACGGCTCCAGCTCTTAAATGCCTCCATGCGAAAAATGGAGTTTTATTTTCAGAATGCAGGTGAGCAAAATAGGTTAAAAATGCTGGAAGATAGTGTACTCCGCCGAATCAATAGCATGAACGAAGCTTTAAAGAAGGAACATGTAGATCTAATGGACGAAATCTATACCGAACTTCAGTCCTTTTACCGACGAGTCAATGAAAGAATAACGCAAGCCCGACAAAACGCAAGTCCGCGTTTGACTGAAGCCGAGCGAAGTCACTATGAAGCCTTGAAAAAGGAGCCCGTCACTGACGAAATGCTAAAGGGCGCAGTGAAGAAAAATAATCTTGAAAGTTTTATCGGACTCAGCCTTTTCAATAAGCTTGGTATCCTGCTGATCCTCATCGGAGTTATTGCCGGATCCCGCTTTACCTATGTGCAACTGCCGGACTTGCTGAAGGGGATTTTTATGTTTGGCTTGGGCGGGATCATGCTGGCTGTGGGAGAGCTTCTGAATCGAAAAAAGCCCAGTATCTTTTCTCTGGGTATTGCCTCGGGCGGCGTTGCAGTCTTGTTTAGCTCTGTCTCCCTTTCTTACTTTGTTTTGCGGATTCTATCCATGGGACCCGCCGTGCTGATCTGTATCCTTATTACTCTTGTCTCCTTTCTGCTGTCCATGCGCTATAGCAGCCAGACCATTGCTAGCTTTGCTCTGATCGGTGGATATCTGCCCCTGCTATCTGTGGATACAGGGATCGTCTACGCAGCCATGGTCTATTTTATCTTGCTCAATCTCTTTGCCTTTTCCCTAGCTCTATTTAAAAAGTGGCACATTGCAGCCTTTATCGGCCTTTTTCTGAATATCATTGAAACCATTTTTATCATCAGACAGCTACAGCTGAGTTTCCAAAGGGCGGCAGGCGCCTTTCCCCTTCAAGCTATTCTTGCTGTGCTTTTCGTGCTGTTCTCTTTCTCCATTTACACCTTGATTCCTGTTTACGGTGCCTTTAAGCAGAAGCGTAGCTTGGTAAAGCCGGATCTGGTTTTGTTGGCGATCAATACTGTTTTTAGCAGCCTCATTATGTACTTGACCTTCTGGATCTTTAATCTGAGTGATTTCAACGGCCTTTTGGCTCTGATTTTCGCCTTGGCGTATCTCCTTTTGGGGCGCTTTGCCGAAACAAAGCTCCAGGCTGAAAAAGATGCCCGAGCCTTGTTTTACCTTACAGGTTTTGCCTTTGTGGTGTTGGTGGTGCCCTTGCAGTTTGGTGTAGCTTGGCTGACGCTGGGCTGGCTTGCAGAAGGTTTGGCTTTGACTGTCTATGGGGTTTTGGAGGAGAAAGGCAACTTCCGAAAAGCCGGCTTGTTCGTCTGCGGCCTTTGCCTTGCTTCCTTTCTTTATTTTGATGCACTTCCTTTTTGCCTTCAATTCCTTCTTAGTAGATCCTTGAGCTATCTATTCTTAGCTTCTGCTTTTTTTACCTTCAAATACACCGTCATGACCCTAGGCTCTTTGTTCTTTATGGGCGCTTTTATCTATAAGAAGCAGCACTGGGGCAACTTTGAACGGGTTTTTAAGTACGCCTCTGTTCTGAACATCTGGCTTTATATGCTGTACCTGAGCTTATGGAAGCTTCCTGCTCTGCTTTCGCTTGTCTCCTTTGACAAATACTACCTTTCTATAGCCCTGATGGTTCTTTTGACCTTTTTGCTAGCCTTCCTCCTGCCTCGTAGTAAAACCTTGGCCGATCCAGTCATTCGTGTCATGGCTAGTGGGTTTTATCTTATTGGGCTTTTGGTCCTCTTTGGGTTGAACAACACTCGCTCCCCTATACAGGGCGGGATCGTTTCTGCTTCGCCTTCTTTGCTTTTTATGGGCAGCTTTCTTTTGATTTTGATTTCCATCCTGTCTGTTCTTTCACTCTATGACCTGCTGCAGGGCTGGGTGAGAGGTGGAATGCAAGCTGAGCTGCTCCCGCTATTTGTTGCCGGGTATGCCCTACTGATCTTGACAAATAACCTCATTCTTCAATATGATCTGGTCTTTACCAGCTTCATTTTAAGCATACTCTATGTGGTGTCGGCTCTGCTGTTTGCAGTATTCGGCTTTGTGCGGCGCTATGCTTATATTCGTCGCTTTGGGTTGATCCTGTCGATTATGGCTGTTTTGAAGCTTTTTCTAGTTGACCTCCATTCCTTGTCTCAAGGTCTGAAAATCGTCTCTTACTTTGCTCTGGGGATCACACTTTTGGTTATTTCCTATGTCTATCAATATTTTCATAAAAAGCTTTTATAGGAGGGCTGAAATGCATAAAAAAAGTTACGGGTTCCTCCTTGTTCTGTTCCTTTTCCTTTTATGCTTGCCCACTAAGTCTATCCACGCAGGCACAAATTCTACTGTGAACACAACAAGGACCAACACTGCTGAAATTAAGATCAACGGCAGCAACCGCTATAAGACCTTCCGACTGACACCGGAGGTTTATAATCAGGCCAACAGCGACTTATCCGACCTACGAATCAAGGGAAAGGAGAATATCCCCTTTTTCATTCATTCCAGCCTTCCTGTAGAAAAAAATCAGGAGGCTTCCTACCCCATGCAAGCAGCGGAGGCGTTTATCAAGGACGAATCCCTTTACTATGATTTCCGCATCGAAAGCATTGAAAACCGGGATTCTATAGCAAGCTCCATTTCTTTTGTCACTGACGACAAAGCCTTTGCTAAGGCAGTGGATCTGTACGGAAGTTATGACGGGATCAACTGGGAGTGGATATGCAGGGACAACCTATACCATGTAGAGGGGAAGGAGAAGCTTGAAATCCGCTTCCCCTCTCTGCTTAAATATACCCACATGCGTCTAAAACTCCCTCTTTCTCTCGCCGCAGAACGAATACGACTGGAGGCAGTATTGCGGCTGAATGTGTCTGTTCGGGAAGAAAGCTACTTTCTGGAAAGCTTCTCCCCGCCCTACGAGCTCAGCCATAAGGACGGCACGACGGAAATCAAGATTGCCGGTCTCAAAAACCTAAAGCTGAATAGCATTGAAATCGAAACGGACAGCATCTTTCAGCGTAGGGTACAAAGTGACTTTGGCAGTAAGGAGCTTTACAATCTTCCCTTTGGAGACAGCGTTTATACGGATACTGTTCTTCCCTTCAAGCATAGCCAGCCCAAGGAAGAATACTTTGTGCTGAGCATTATTGACAATGACGACAAGCCCATTGAAATTAAGGGCATTCAGGTCTCTTACTTTGCGGATGAGTTGGTCTTTCAAAGTGATGACGATCAAGTCGTTTTGGAATTCGGAGAAGACGAAAATAAAAAAGCCCCCTTATATGACATTGCGTCCTATAAGGAGGAAGTGCTAAAGGAGGCCATTGATCGGTTAGAAATCGGGGACATCCACTATGGGCAGGCCCCTCAGCCCAAGAAGACTTTTGACTACAAACTGCCTTTTAATCTTACCCTGATTATGGTGTCCGTGATCCTAGCCTTCATACTGATAAGGAAGATGCGTTAGTGCACATTAATCTCTTCCGTATTCACGACATGTTCCTTGATGATCTTTTCGATTTCCCGAAGGTTTTTCTTATCAAAATAAATATCTGAAAGCTGAATTTTTGTCTTGAAAACAAGTTTGATGCGGTTGCCGAGATCTAAGGCCTGACAGAAGGTAATTGTATCCCAGGTGCATAAGCTGCCCACAAAAAAGATGCCGTCAGTGCTAATGCCGTCATAATTAAAGTAGGTTAATGCAATCGCCAAGACGACAGACAAGATCTTTAGGATCAAAATCACAGAGACAGCTTCCGTTCTTAATAGTATAAAAGAAACAATCAGCATAATCATAACCGATAAATTTCTACTCATAGAAAGCTGAGCCCGAATCAAAGGGGCTAAGCTTTTTTTTGTGCGTAGAGAAAGAAACTCTCTGACAGATATGCCTAAAAAGATCAATAGAAAAATAATATCCATAGGTTCCTCCGTTTATAGCCACAGGCTTAATTTTGTTTAAAGATGTAATAAGGATGATAGACCCCGGTAAAACTGTTCATGATCGCTTCCCCCTCGGCATAGCCGTTATAGGAATAAAACTTCCAAGTGTTGCCCGTAAAGCAGCCTACAAGGCTCTTTCCATCCTTGAATTCCAGATTCACAAAATTTCGGCTTCCACAGGAAAAAGTCAGTTCCCCATAATCCTCTTTCAGGATGCTTTTAGGGTCCAAATCCGTCTTGATGTATTTTAACTCCATATACAGATCATACTTTGGAGCCAGATCTGTATTCAAGGCTGGCAAATGCTCATTGATCCGGACGACATAATGCCCCATAGTTTCAAAATTACTAACATTTACCGACCAGGAGGAGTTGTTTTTAACCAAGACATAGCCGTTCAACTGAGCCGCCTTCCCCTTGGGCGAAACCACCACCACGGCATACTTATTATCAGCAGACAGGTAGCGCACATCGTACTCGGTATCGGTCTTGGCAAAGCTCTTGATGGCGTTCAATATAGATATGTACTCCGGACTATTGCTCAAATACCGGATTGTTTTTCCGTTGTCGGTCTTGTATTTATCCAGCACCCCTTTTAAATCTTCACGGGTAATAATCCCACCTGGGCTTTGGGCGGAGGAAATGACAAAGCCCTCCTTGGTTTCGCAGGCAGCAAAAATTTGCAGTTCATCTTCCGTTTCTTCGGTCTGAATGATTTTAAGCTGAGGAAAGACTTTCAGGTGGGATAGATTTAAATAAAGCAGAAGAACCTTAAAGTCTGTATATTCCGGCTTAAGCAGTGGCTTGATGCCTGCTTCATTAATACTAAAATAATCTGCCACGCTAATATAAGACTTCTCCGTATAGTCAAAAAGATAACCATTCTTTGAAATAAACTCCCTGGTTTTTGCATTAAGGGAGTTGTAGATTTCTGATGCTCTTGCAATGTTTGTAATCATTTCTGTTATGTCTTCGATGTTGGAGTAACTGTTGTATTCATGAGGTTGCCAGGTGACTACAGCTTCATGAAATTCGTCCTTTACTGCATTCTGGTCGGCAGCTGGAAGCAAAGTGGGTACGGGAGGCGCTAAGGCATCAGCCGTTTCCGCAACCGGCTCCTTTAAAAAAAACAGCAAGAGCCCGAAAACAAGAACCAAGACGACAATAATAAAAAATAGTAAATTTTTATAAGCAAGGTTATTATTTTTTGTTCCACAGTAAACACAAGCATAATCATTTTCGGACATGGCGGTTTTACATTTTGAACAGAGCATCGGTTCATCTCCTTCGTAATTTTTTCTTGACACTAGGTACTGCCCATGTTATACTCCTTTATGCAAAAACAATTAGCGGTTGTGGCGGAATTGGCAGACGCGCTGGATTTAGGTTCCAGTGGGAGACCGTAAGGGTTCGAGTCCCTTCATCCGCATTCTTACTGTCGTATACTCTTAGGAATATACGGCAGTTTTAGTATGCAAAAGATTTTTATAAAAAATAATTCAACACCTTATCCAACACATAATAAAGAAGAAACGCAGTAAAGACAGCCAACACAGAAATCAAAGATGAATAGAAGTTTCTTCTTTTTCTAAAGCTGAGTTCTCCTTTGCGTTTTTGGTGAATAAAACCTTTCAAGGCTTCTAAATCGACTGTATCCTCAATATAAGAGTTTTCATTTGATACATTCTGATACAACATGTTGCCGACAAGCGGATCTTCATTTGAGAATTCCTTTAGGAGGCTGTCCTTCGTATTAGAATCTGTTTGTGTAATCAGAGCCTCTTGTTCGCTTGCTTTTTTCATATCAACCACAATCTGCGGGCGAATCCGCACTCCAATCCATATAATCCTATAAAAATGCCGCCAACCAAGGTTCCTGTTTTTAGTAAAACAGCGCCCCTAAACCCTTTTAAACCAAGACGGGTGGATAGGCGGTTAAATTTTTAACTTTTTACCGAAAAACGCACTAGCATTTTTCATTTTTATTTTAACACATGAATCATTCTTTGTAAACTATTTCTATGGGAGCGAACCGATGAACTCTGTACTAAGGCTGACCGACATCAACAAGAGCTTCGGCGGCAAAACCATCATCAAGCAATTGTCCCTTGAGATTGAGAAGGGCGAATTTATCACCATCTTGGGGCCCAGCGGTTGCGGTAAAACTACCACGCTGCGGCTCATCGCCGGACTGGAAACGGCAGACGCGGGGAAAATATTTTTGAACCAGGAAGATATTACCAATCTGGAGCCCAACAAGAGGAACATCAACACCATCTTTCAAAGCTATGCGCTATTCCCGCACATGAACGTATATGAAAACATCAGCTATGGCCCCCGGCTCAAAAAAATGGATAAGTCCGAAATCAAAAAAAAGGTCTCGGAGATGCTGGCCTTAGTCAAGTTAGAGGGCTATGAAAAATATCCGCCTCAGAAGTTATCCGGCGGAATGCGGCAACGGGTTGCGATCGCTCGGGCACTTATCAACCATCCGGAGATTCTTTTGTTGGATGAACCCTTGGGCGCACTGGATCACAACCTTCGTCTGCACATGCAGCAGGAGTTAAAGAGCATACAGCTTACAACCAAGACGACCTTTATCTATGTCACCCACGATCAGGAAGAAGCCTTGAACCTCTCCGACCGTATCATTGTCATGAACAAGGGCGAAGTAGAGCAAATCGGCAGCCCAGAAGCCATCTACCAGAGGCCAAGAACTCGCTTTGTTGCAGAATTTGTAGGCGAGCGGAATCTCTTTCCCGCCCAGGTAAAGGCCGTGACTCAAGTCGAAGGAGAAAGCGTCGCCACACTGGAGGTACTGGGCCGTGAGATCCGGCATACAATCAAGCAAGATGAGCTGATTTCTCCCGGCGAAATCACTTCTGGCAAGCAAGTATTGATTGCCGTTCACGCCGATAACATTCTTTTATCTAAGGAACCAAGCCCCCAGA
Organism: uncultured Defluviitaleaceae bacterium; assembly: GCA_964611385.1. GTDB lineage: Bacteria > Bacillota > Clostridia > Lachnospirales > CAYPQA01 > CAZSXS01. The sequence goes on along the minus strand of CAZSXS010000109.1, from coordinate 1,760 downwards.
CCTGGAAGGCAAAGGTACTGGGGCAATTTTATACCGGCTCCAAGACCAAGACCAATCTACAGGTATCTGGCGATAAAGAAGGCAAGCTGATCAAAGTGACAGAATACGGTAAGCGTTCTGTATTCGATACGGGAGCCGAGGTTTATTTTTCTTGGAGGGATGAGGACGGGTTTGTAATTAAAGAGTGAATTGTTGTGTAGTAAGAAAGCCAGTCGTGGCGTTAGATATTTTCTCATGTTAAGTTAAAAAGGCACTATTTTTTAAGGAGGCGACACAGTATGGATCATTGTATATTTTGTAAGGTAGCACAGGGTTTGGCTCATTCTTGGAAGGTGTATGAAGATCAATTCACTTATGCTTTTTTGGATATTAATCCAGTAAATGAATATCATACGCTCGTTATTCCAAAGAACCACTATGAAAATATCTTTGACATAACAAATGATGAACTGACACACATCATGCACACAATTAAAAGAATTGTTGACTTATACCATGAAAAGCTTGGTATTAACAATGTGCAAGTCATAAATAGCTCGGGCGCAGAAGCACAACAGGATGTTTTCCATTTGCATTTCCATATCGTTCCCAGATCGAATGGGGACGGTCAAAATATAATCTGGAAAACGCATAAAGAATGGCGTGAGAAATTTGATGGTTTATTGCAAAGACTTAGTGACTAAGCTCGTAAAATAAGCATAACCTAAAATTCGACAGTCATAGTAATTAAGTTCCTTTTACTACTTTCAATGGTGAGGAAAGTGTGAAATGTCAGGGGGCCGCATATGTACGAATACTATAATGGGTATATAATTAGAGAAGGGAATGAGGGGATATCTGGAGAAAAACTTCGTTCCTTATATGAAGCGATTGGATGGATCAGCAAAGATATGCCTTTGTGGCAAAATGAAAAATATGAAATTGCATTACAGAATTCAGCTTGGGCTTTCACAGTTTGGTATAAGGATGAACTGATCGGTTTGGTAAGGGTTATTTCTGATAAGGTTATGTTTGCATCAATACAAGACTTAATGGTACTCGAAGCCCATAGAAAAAAAGGGATTGGCCGAAAGTTGGTTGAACTGTGTTTACATAAATTGCCACATGGCGGATGGTTTGCGCAAACAGATCCTGAAAATTATGATTTTTATAAACATCTAGGGTTTGAAATGCCCAATTCTGCTGTAAGTGAAACGCTTGTATACAATGGTTTTTTGAAAGCAAGGCGGGAAGGGCATAGGTGAATTAAATATTGGCTTCGCAAAAGGAGTGGGTTTGACCATGGAAAAATTATTCTTGATGGCTCAGGGAGCAAATAAACGATTTCCCAAAGGGAATGAACCCTTTCAAATGGCAACTCGCTTATTGGAAGAGTGTGGTGAAATAGCAAGCGAAATCAACTTGTGGGAAGATTCAGGCATAAAGAGGAAAAAGCGGGGAGAACCCAAAAAAGAAAACTTGGCAAATGAAATAAGACAGGCAATGGTTGCGTTAGCACAAATTGCAATTTACTATAATCTAGAAAATGAATTGGGGGAGCGGATCGACTTGTCCCTGTCGAATATGCGTAAAGAAGGGCTTATTGACTAACGCTCATAATGTATTGCTTTGTTCCCCGCCTTCCCCCAAGGTCTTAACTATCTCAAAGGAGGCTTGCGTGAAAAAGAAATTTCCTTTTTCTGTTGTTCCGCTTACCGCATGGATGTTGCTTTTTGTGGGCTGCCCCATGCTGTATGTCTTTACTTTAAGCTTTATGGGAC
>CAZSXS010000108.1:0-9481 GCA_964611385.1 uncultured Defluviitaleaceae bacterium | reverse complement strand
AGGAGGAAACAATATGAAAGCACAGATCTTGTATGCGTCCATGTCCGGCCACAGTAAAAAGGTTGCTGAGGCTATTGCTAAAAATACAGGAATTTCTGCTTATAATTTAAAGGACAAGCCACAACTTTTGCCCTGCGACTTGCTTTTTATCATTAGTGGCATATACGCGGGAGAGGTTAAACCGGAATTGTTAGAGTATGCAAAAAGCTTATCAAAAACACAGGTGAAAAAGGTAGCTTTGATTACCTCGTCCACACGAGGATCTTCACAGGGTAGCCTACGAGCAACACTTATTAAAGCAGGCATCGAAGTTGTTGAGGAGGAGTATCTTTTTAAAGGTAACTTCCTTATCTTTGGGTTGGGTCATCCCAATCAATCAGAAATTCATGGTGCTGTTGCATTTGCAAAAAGACTCCTTAACGATTGATAAGCTGTGAATGAACTATAAATAAAAAAAGAAAAAATCGCTGATCTTTGTGCTCCCAATATAAAACCCCCACAAAACTGATAGTACGCTGTCAGTTTTGTGGGGGTTTTATATATTTCCTGTTTTCACTAAGCTATTTTTTATTAAGCTCTTTTACAAGCCTTCAAAGATCTCAACACCTCGGCGCATCAAAAATCGATAAGCCACAAGATCGACCAATAGCGTAAGCAGAAAAGCACCATAGGCAAAGAGGTTGAAAGGAAGCAAATCCTTTGGTGCAATGAGATACAACAGAACCAAAGCCATCACATAGGCAGCACAGACCAGCATAGAAACAAGCACACTGGCGCTTTGCTTTACCACCATGGTTTCGTTGGTAAAATCAAACTTGGGAAAAAACAAGTTGCAGATCAGCCCAATGAGAGCGGTTAAAACTTGTATAGCGGCCGGAACCAAAAGCAAAATGGACAGATCAGCCAAGGAGGGTTTCAGCTTAATGGCTATGCAAAACAGGGCAAAAAGCTGGGTTGATAGACCAAGAATCAGGTTTAAAGCTATCTTGGCATGAAAAACCTCTTTTACAGGAATGGGAGAAGATTTCAAAATCCAAAGATTCTTCCCCTCCAAGGAAATAGAAGGTGCTGTTGTGAATCCCATCATCGCCGTAAAGCAAAGGCTGGCGGTCAAGGCAGGCGTTATAAAGCTGGCTGCCCCTGAGAAGTCTTGAAAGATCCTCTCGACCATTTCTGTACCCTTTATCAGGAAATAACCTCCCAAGACCAAATTCATAAGAAAAGAAATGCCGCAGTTCAGCATATACATAGGCGAATTGAAAAACTTAGTAAACTCCTTATTCAGCAATGCCAAGAAGCAGCTTTTTACTTCAGCCTTTTCTTCCTTGTATTCAATCTTTTTAAGCCTTGGCTTTGTGGTGGCCAGCCGAATAAAGAATATTGACAGCAGCCAATAGACAAAGCCAAGCGGAATCACGCACCAAAGAGCAAAGTAGAGGAAAGCAAAAAAATCACAGTCACCTAGCATGAGACCCAAGTAATAAAACATGGGCAGGGACTTTCGGATGGCTTCACCGATGGATTCCCCGTTTTGGAACAAGGCGGTAGTATTGGACATTACGGAAGCATAACCCCAAAGGTAAAGTCCGAACAATCCAAGAGAAACAAACATAACAAAGAAGGACTTATTGCGCATTCTACTGGTAATAAGGGAAACCAGAAACCCAAAGAAACAGGTGACAGAAAGCCCCAGGAGAGGAGAAAAAACCAAAGCCAGCAGTAAATAAAGGTAATAAAGTACAGGTGGCTGTGCCACATAGGCATAGACGATCCCGGCAATGAGCATAAACAACGCCTGTAAGGTAAATTCAAAAAGCGTCAGAACCAGCATACGACTACCCAAAATCTGGGAGGGAGGTATCGGCATGGAGAGCAGCAGATCGTTGTCCTTGGCCTCAAAGAGCAGAGACTGAGAAATAAAAACGCTAAAGATCACAGAGGCCACGAAGGCCATGATCCCCACATTGGCAAAATAAACCCAAGACAATCCAGCAGGGACATACGCTTTTGCCAGCGCATAAAACGTCAAGCCGATAGTCAAGGAAAGCGATCCCAAAATATAAATCACCAACAAGCTGATCAATATAAGCTTCAGCTTGGAGGTGTTTTTCTTTTTGCGCGACCCAGAGAACAAGGAATTGTAAAGTGAGGCCAAGTTTACGAAAAACAAATTTTTAATCATAATACCATCCCCATTTCTACAGCTCTAGCGGCTTGGCAGCTTCATCAACAAGCCCCAGGAAAACGTCCTCCAAGGACCGATCGCCCCGCACCTGATCCGTAGGCCCCGCTGCGACCAATTTACCGCCCTTGATAATGGCGATTTTGTCGCAGAGCTTTTCAGCCACGTCCAAAACATGAGTAGAAAAGAAGATGGCACCGCCGTTATTGCACAGCTCCCGCATAATTCCCTTCAAGGTATGGGAGGCCTTTGGGTCCAGGCCCACAAAGGGTTCATCCAAGATCATCAACCGGGGTGCATGAATCAGAGCTGAAATAATGGCAAGCTTTTGTTTCATACCGTGACTATAGGAGCCAATGGGAGCAGCCAAGTCCGAGGTCAATTCAAAAAGCCCAGCATATTTACGAATGCGTTCGCTTCGATCAGAAGCCGAAACAGAAAACACGTCACAAATAAAATTCAAGTACTTGATTCCGCTTAAAAACTCGTACAGGTCGGGATTATCCGGAATATAGGCGACACGCTTTTTACATTCCAGTGGATCTTTCTTCACATCAATCCCGTCCACAGTAATACTACCCTCTTCAAAGGCCAAGATTCCACAAACGGCCTTAATCGTGGTAGTTTTCCCTGCGCCGTTATGCCCGATAAACCCAAAAATCTCACCAGCCTTAATCTCAAGGTTCAAGCAATCAACGGCTTTTTTATCGCTATAGCTTTTAGAAAAATTCGTTATTTTTAGCATACTATCCTCCTACAGCCCTTGGCTGTTTCATTCGTCCACCTTCATGAAAATGAGTCTTTCTAAAACCCCCTCCTTCCACCTTTCAACAGCCCATGGCTGCTTTCACCCGCTACCATGCATGAAAAATCCAAGCGAGCTTCCGCTGGCCATGGCTATCGTGTTTTCGTATTAAAAAAGCAGGCCATGGATTTGAGGTGGTGAACCCTCGAAGATTTAGAAAGAGCTTTTTTCCAGACTAATATTGCACGACTGATTGACAAACAAAATCTTTCAATACGTCCCGACCTTTTAAACTCTCCAATTCAATCAAAAACACTAGGCCGGAAACGACACCACCCATTTCCGTAATTAGGTCTGTGATGGCCTTGGAAGTACCGCCTGTGGCAAGAAGGTCATCTACCACAACAACCCTTTGCCCTCTTTGTATGGCATCCTCATGAATTTCAATGGTAGCACTTCCGTATTCCAGATCATAGGTCTTGCTCATGGTCTTGTGGGGAAGCTTTCCTTTTTTCCTTATGGGAATAAAGCCCTTCCCCAAGTTATAAGCCAGAGGCATTCCGAAAATAAAGCCTCTTGACTCCGGTCCCACAATCAAATCAAACTCCATACCTTCGGTAAGCTTCTGCATTTTTTCAATAGCCGCCTTCAAATAAACAGGCTCCTGCAAAAGCGTGGTAATATCCCGAAACAAGATCCCTTCCGACGGAAAGTCCACAATGGTTCTGATCCCGGTCTTGATGTCCAATTCTTCCTTGGAGTTTTCTGTAATGCCTGCGTGTACCTCAGTGCATAACCCTTCGAGTGTCCCTTCGTGCACCCCTTTGTTCAATTCTGCATTGTTATCCATATATACCCTCCAAAAGCGGCATAGCCGCATATTATAGTGCTTCTTACCGGTTTTTATCTCTTTTTCACTTCGATATCCTAAAATCTTTTAGCCTGAGCTGTACGGATACGTCGTTGTTGTACTCGTTGATTTCAATTGAGTATAGTATGTCCAGGAAAAGCTCAACGTTTCCCAAAAATCCATTGAATATTTTTTCGCAGGTGTAGCCATCGAAGTTTTCCTCTAAAAGCTCTGCAAAGTAGTCTACCTTTCCGAAGCAGATCGCTTTAAAGACCCTCTTGTCTTCAAATTCAAAGATAAGGGTGTTTTTTTCTTCGATGACCCGTAAACTGATGACCTTTTGATTCTTTGTGCCAAAGAGTGGCTCGTGGTTGGCCTTGCCAAAGGGGGCAAGGCTGTTTAACTCCGTTGCCAGTTCATATGTAATATACGAAAGTGGTAGTTCTTTGTCTATCCTCAGTACGGGGCAGAAATCGCTTTCCGTTAGCGGACAGGCTTCGTTTAATTTTTGCTGTAAAACCTCCACGTTCTCACTCACCAAACTCAGCCCGGCTGCCATGGAGTGACCGCCGAAATGCAGATATAAGCTCTGATGCTCTGCTAGCGCGGTGTAGATGTTGTAGCCGTCGATGGAACGAGCAGAGCCCTTGGCAAAACCCTCGCATTGAGTCAACACAATGGTCGGGTGAAAAAACCTGTCCCGAATCCGCCCCGCCACGATTCCCGCAATGCTTTCGTGTATGCTCTCAGAAAATAAGACGTATACCAAATGGCTCTTGATGTCTGTACTTTCAATCAAGCGGATCGCTTCGTCTATGGCCTCGGTAGTTAATAGCTTCCTCTCCTCGTTAAGGGTTATCAGCTGCTCCGCCAGAAGCCCGGCCTGCTCTGGATCCTTCTCAGTCAAAAGCCGTACCGCCAAGCTTGCGTTTGAAAGCCGCCCGGTTGCATTGATGCAAGGCCCAATGACAAAGCCGATATCAAAGGGGGAAATGCTTTTGTGGAGCAAGTTTCTCTTCTCCATTAGGGTGTAGAGTCCCAGATTCAGCTTCTTGTTTTTGTTTAAGACTGCAAGCCCGTTTTTAGCCAGAATCCGGTTTTCGTCTAAAAGCTCTACCACGTCGCAAAAGGTGGCGATGGTTGCCAGAGCCAAAAACTCCTCGTTGTACACGAAAAAAATTCCCTTAAAGCTAAAAAAAGACTGCACAAATCTATATGAAAGACCGGCAGCGCAATAGAGTTTAAAGGGATATGGGCAGTTTTTTTGTTTGGGGTCTACAAGAGCGGTGGCGTTTGGAAGAGGATCTGGGGCTTCGTGGTGGTCAATGACAACTACTTTCAGACCCAGGCCAATAGCCAAGTCGATTTCCGAAACAGCAGCTACGCCGTTGTCACAGGTGATGATGAGTTGTGCACCTTCCTGATGGAGCTTACGGATTGCTTTTTCGTTAAGCCCGTAGCCTTCCGACCGACCAGGAATGTAGAAATCCACCTTTGCCCCACAGTGTAGGAGGCTTTTGTAAAGGATGGTGGTGCTCATGACGCCGTCCACATCATAGTCGCCATAGACCACAATCTTTTCTCCCAAGCGAATGGCCTCGTCAATAATAGAAAAGGCCTTTGGCACATCTTTCATGATTTGAATATCGGAAAGAGCGGAAAGGCTTGGATTTAAAAAACGCAGGGTGGAATTCTTATCCAGAAGTCCCCTGTTGGCTAATACCTGAGCAGTAATAGTGCTTATGCCCAATACCTTGGACATAAGCACTAAGTCGCAGGCCGTCTTTTTCAGCAGCCATTTTGGTTTTATGGTTTTCATCTTATTTTGCATTTTCAGTAGCCACTTCTTTGACAGGCCTTTGGGTAAAAATATACCAGAAGGAACCAGCCAGGAATACGGAAGAATAGGTTCCGCAAACGATACCGATGATGATAGGCAGAGTAAAGACCTTGATTGAAGGCACGCCTAAGACATAAAGGAAGAGTAAGGTCAAAAGCGTGGTTAAAGAGGTGTAAACTGATCTTCTTAAGGTCTGATTTACGCTCTTATCAATAAGCTCCATACGGGTAGCCCTTTTCAATAAAGCACGATTTTCGCGTACACGATCAAAGATAACGATGGTTGAGTTAATGGAGTAACCTACGATGGTCAAAATAGCGGCGATAAAAGCATAGTTCATCTGTATCCGCAAAATGGAGTAAGCTGACAAAACCACCAAAGCATCATGCACCAAAGCCAAGATGGCGCTGGCACCCATGCTTAAATCCTTGAAACGGAAGGAAACATAGATCAGCATAGCGATACAGGCCACAAGCAGAGCCAAAAGCGCCTTGGACTGCATCTCACTACTGATGGTGGCGCTGACATCGGAAACTTCCAAGACAGCATCTTGGTTCAAACCATAGTTTTCAATCAGCTTGTTGACCAAGCTCATTCTGGTTTCCTGATCTACAGACTTCATTTTAATGCTTACCTTGTTAGAGCCCAGCACCTTTTGAACCTGGGGGCTGGTTTGCCCTGTTACTTCATTGATGGTGGCGATAATATCTGTGTTGTTGAAATCCTTCCCGATATCCATCTGGATGGACGTACCGCCGATAAAGTCTACATCATAGTTAAAAGGCCCTTTTCCCATCACGGCATTTACAATCATAAATATAATCCCTAAGCCGATTATAGCTGCGGAAATATAAAAATATTTCATTCTGTTGTCGATTATTTTCATTTTCATCCTCCATCCGGCGATTGCCGCTTTCTATTATTATTTAACACCGGCGTACAGCTTTGGATTGCTGAGACCCAAGCCTACGAAGGAACGTATGACGAGTCTAGTAACCACAAGAGCGGTAAACATAGAGATGATGATACCGATGGAAAGGGTTTGAGCAAAGCCCTTGATGGGGCCTGTCCCAAGCCAGAACAAAACAGCGGCAGCAATAAGGGTGGTTACGTTTCCGTCCAAAATTGCGGGGAAGGCTCTTGAAAAGCCTGAATCAACGGCATATTTCATACTGCGACCCGCAGCGATTTCCTCTCGAAGCCGCTCAAAGATAACGATATTCGCATCCACAGCCATACCGACGGAAAGAATAATACCAGCAATACCAGGAAGGGTAAGGGTAATGTTGAAGAGGCTTAAAATGAGCAGCACTAATACCATGTAAACAACAAGGGCGATATCGGCAGCAAGGCCGGAAACCCTGTAGATAACACACATAAAGAGAAGCACTAAAACAGCGCCGATTACACCGGCAATCAGGCTGGAGGAAAGGGCATCTGCACCCAGTCTTGCGCCTACATTGTTCATTTCGATTACATTCAAGGCAAAGGGCAGGGAACCGGCACGAATCAAGGCAGCCAGCTCTTCAGCATACTCAGCGGTAAATCCGCCTTGAATCACGGCGTTACCACCGATGATCTTTTCGTTTACGTTAGGATCGCTGATGGTATCCTGATCCAGTTTGATAAGAATTTTTTTACCGATATTGTTGCCGGTAGCTTCCTCAAAGAGCTTTTTCCCTTCATCGGAAAACTCAAGAGCAACCACGATATCACCGGCTCCGGTACCTGTGCGGCTGTTTTGAATTTGCTTGGAAGCGTTTACCACGTCTTTACCAGTCAAAAGTACATTATCTGCCTCGTCTGTGAAGAAAAGCTGTGCTGTTTGGCCAATTTCCTTGATGGCGGTTTCTGCGTCTTGCACACCGGGGATATCCACGCGGATGCGATTATCGTTTTGTTTTGCTACCTCTGCTTCTGTGTAGCCTCTACGGTCAAGACGATCACGAATCAAAGAAATAGCAGAACTCATTTCATCCGGAGTGGGGGTCTCCTTGTCCGCTTCGTAGGTGATACTGACACCGCCTTTTAAATCCAGCCCCTGGCGAATATTCTCATAGGAAAAGGTTCCCTTTCGCCCGACGCCGAAGACAGATAAAACCCCCAGCAAGACGACTGCAACCAAGAGTATCAAAAGTGTACCCATGCTTTTGCCTTTCATGAATTAACCTCCTTAGTGTTTTTTGCGTATAAGTAGATCGCGCATTCTATTCTTTTGCGTGCAAGCTTGCATCCAAGCTCGTAAGGGGAATTGATATCACCGTTTTGGTTGTAGGCGTTGGCCGCACAACCGCCCGAACAATACATTTTTGCCCAGCAATTCTTACACTCATTCTTTGTGTATATGTTGCAGGATAAAAACTCCTCCCGCAAGGTATAGCCCTCAAAAACCGAACCCAATCGAAAGTCCTTGTTCCCCACAAACTGGTGACAGGGGTAAAGATCTCCTTCGGGCGTAACGGCCAGGTATTCGGAACCGGCACCGCAGCCCCGAACCCGCTTGGAAACGCAGGAGCCTCCTGTAAAGTCTACATTAAAATGGAAAAAGTTAAAGGGTTTTTGCTGCTCCCTGTACTCTAGCATTTGATCAGCCAGACGCTCATATTCCTTGTACAAAATGTCAGCGTCCTCGTCCCGCAGGGCATAGTCCTCTTGCGGGGGGGCCACCACCGGTTCAACAGAGATCTGGGTGAAGCCCAGATCCGCCAAATGGGTGACATCCTCGGAAAAGTCCAGGTTTTTCCTGGTAAAGGTCCCCCGAACGTAATAATTGGTTTGATTCCGACTCTCGGCCATATCCAAGAAGCGTGGCAGAATTTCGTCATAGCAGCTTTTTCCGTTTTTCGTCCGGCGCATGATATCATTGACTTCCTTGCGGCCGTCGAGGCTCAGGACAACATTGGTCATATTCTTGTTTACATAGGCCTTCATTTCTTCATCCAGAAGCAAGCCATTGGTGGTGAGGGTAAAGCGGAAATTTTTATTGGTTTCCTTCTCTCGCTGACGGCCATAGTCCACAATTCCCTTTACGACCTCAAAATTCAGGGTAGGTTCGCCGCCGAAAAAGTCGATTTCCAGGTTTCGCCTATTTCCGGAATGCTCAATCAAGAAATCAACGGCCTTTTTGCCCACTTCAAGGCTCATCAGGCTATTATCGTTTCCGTAGCGGCCCTCCCCAGCAAAGCAATAGGCACAGCTTAAATTACAGGCATGGGCAATATGAAGGCAAAGAGCCTTAACCACGGGCTTATTGATCGTTTTCACAAGATCGCCGTACAGATCCTGTGAAAACAAAAGCCCCTGATTGATAAGCTCCTCCACTTCCTCGCAAGCTTCATCAAACTCCTCACGAGAGGCGCCACATCCACTGCGCGCAAAAAGTTCATCCCTAGGAATGGGCGTATCCTTTTGAACCACACCGGTTTCAATCAGATCGTAAACCAGCTTATCAACAACATGGATGGCACCGCTATGGACATCCAGCACAAAAAACAGCCCACCCATGCTAAATTGGTGTATCATTTACTTAACCTTTTCGCAGCTTTGATTAGCCACAGTACATGAGGTTTTACAAGCAGACTGGCAGGAGGTCTGGCACTCTCCGCAGCCACCCTTCACGATGGTATTTTGAAGCTTTAAGGTGTTTAAAGTTTTGACATGTTTCATTTTGTTTCCTCCTAATTATAATAGTTTTTTTATCAAAATTTTTGGTTTACAAAAACAGCCACATTATACCATAGTCTTTTTTGCGAATCAATAACTACATTCGGAATGGCAGAAAAATTTCGAAGGGGAAGAGAAAGAGAAAGACCGTGGGGGGGGGGGGGGGGGGGGGGGGGGGGGGGGGGGGGGGGGGGGGGGGGG
>CAZSXS010000107.1:0-9727 GCA_964611385.1 uncultured Defluviitaleaceae bacterium | reverse complement strand
AACCCGTGGGGGAGGGAGGCGAAAAACATTTTTCATACGGAGAAAAAAGTCTACCCCCTCCCTCCCCCACACCCCCTCCCTCCACCTTACACAAAAGCCGGGCATGGGAGTGATATATAGGCTCACGGAAATTTTGATAGGCCGAAAAGAGTTTTCTTAAACCGTGGAGTGAACCAACAAGTTGGTTCACTCCACGGCCCCTCCTCCATATTTTAAAAAACGAACAGGAAATGGGAGTTTTCTCCCATGAATAATGTGAAAGAGCCAAAAAAAGAGGAGCGAATGCTCCAATGTCATTAAGAACTTAATGACATTGGAGCATTCGCTCCTCTTTTTTTGATGTGATTCATTCCTGTTATTCTTGTATCGCTGGTTCTTGCTTCTGCTCCAAAGAATCAAGCAGTTGACGGCTCATAAATACAACCAAAAATCCATATACACTGGCCACAAACAGTACCGTAATCCCAGCGGCTAACTCTAGCAGCAATAGAATGATCAGAAAGGCTACAGCCGAACCGAGCGTATAAATAGGGCGTGTCACGGTTAAGATTAGGGCGGCTTTCAATAGGGCGAAATTGCCCATCTGATAGCGAGATGCAAGCAGGTAAAGGTTTGGTATGATAAGAAAGGCTCCCAGCAAGAGCACGCAGAAAAAAATGACAAGGGGTAAGACTACAATACTTTTGCTAAAAAATTGAATGTTGCTCACCAATATAAACACAGTAAGCAGGTGTAAACAGCTTAAGCGCAGCTTTTGCAGCCAGTCGCTACGATACCCTTTCCAGAAATCTTTAATGGGGGATACTTCAGTGCCCTTTACAACCTTGAGCATTGCATAATACACAGCAGAAAGCGCCGGAAAGAACGGAATCATACAAGTAAGAAACAGCGGTAGATACGCAATGACTTTGTTCATACCAACAAATAAAAAGAACAATAGCATAGGCAGATTAAACAGGAGAAACAGTAGGTTAATGAGTAGGAAGTAAAAAATTCTTTCATAAAAAGCAACTAGCTTTTCCATTCGAAACACTTCATTCAACATCAGACAATCCCCCTTTTCGTCTTGGCTTTTTTCCATTGTAGCAATTCTGCTTCTATTGTAAAGTGTAAAAACTACAGATCTCTTTGTATTATTGCAGTTGCAAAAAAGGAACCTATAGAACGGACTTCTTTGAATGTCTGTTCTATAGGTTCCTTTAGTATGTAAAATGATAGCATGTTCGGCTTGTAGACCTCTCTGCCATAACCGACACCACTTTATTTTATTTTTTCCAAAGAACAAGCATATTCACGAATTTTGTCTATGTTATCTTTTAGCTTACCAATGATCTCATCAGAACTATCTATACTTTCCTTAGTCCTAACATACTGTTCAGTTATTTCCTTTATTGAGCTTTTGATATTCCCAAGGATTTCTTTAATCTTAGCCGATTGCTGAGTACTCGAATCGCCCAAAGTTCTCACTTCCTGTGCGATTACAGCAAAGCCTAAGCCATACTCCTTGGCATGAGCCGCTTCGACCGATGCATTCAGCCCTAAAAGGCGGGTTTGCGTTGAGATTGAGCTGATATATTTGGCAACCTCGTCTGTTTGTTCAACCTCACTATGTGATTTTTTTGTATTTGCTTGCAGTTTTTCGAAGTCTGATTGCAGCTTAACATTGCTTGAAATTAAATTTTTGATCCCTTCTTCAAGATAGTAGATCTCGTCATGAATTTTCTTTGAAATATCAAAGACGTTTTCGCTTATGAGTTTAGATTGCAGTCTCTGATACCCTACCTGAGATAATGTGTTGGCTACGTCATAAAGCAGCTCCGCAGCAGCGTCAATTACCTGTTTTGGAACGATCTTCACTTTCTTTACAGCTGCGACATATTCATCTGGATTTATATTGAGCTCCAATGCAATTTTACGAAACTTTTCAAGATCTGGAGGCTCAGGTAAAACCTGCCCGCCAATAAAAGACCCGATTTGCGTTTTCCCGATAAAAATTGGTGCAGAAAAATCCATAAGGCCACCATGACAATAATATACAGATGGTCGCCCTGTTCTGCAGGACTCTTCACTGCCCTTCAAATCACATTTGTTGCAACGCTCTTGTCCAAGCTTAGAGGTCCTCGTATACTTCATACAAAAATCAGTTGCATTGCTCAGCTTTGTTACCGGGCCTTGCAAATCTACGGTGAGGGCAGCCATCCCCGTAGCCTTTGCGAATGAATCTTGAATTTTTTGAAGAGAATCGCTACTGATTATATCAGTTAGCTTTACGCTTAAGTTATCCTTGTTAATTTCATCTACCCCCTTTTTAAATAAATCTCCATCCATCTTTCTACTTAAATTATGTCAAACTTTCTCCATAAAGTCAATATAAAAACACGATTGTAAAAACTTTAACCCTTATATCAAACAGAAAGATAGTCTGTTTATGGTGGCTTTTTCATTTCAACATCTACGCAAAGAAAAAGTGCTTATATCAAATAAGTATAACGGCAAATCCACGAGTTAGCAACCAGTAAAAAAAGAAGAGGCGATCGCAATAGGCTAAGCGACCGTCCCTTCCTTATTGTACTTATACGCAGCCTCTTAGACATTTACCAAGTCGCCATCATTCAACCCACTTAAAGTCTATTGTTTTGGGTGGCGGCTTTCCAAAGCTAAACGTGACTCAGTTTGAACACAGCATACAACGCAGCTTACTGCGCAGCTCCCTGATTAAACTGCCATGTTATGCCAAACTGATCCTCCAGCATTCCATAACAATCACTCCAAAAGGTTTTTTGCAACTCCATGATAATAGTGCCACCGTTCTTTAAGCCTTCAAACCAGCCTCTTATTTTATCCACCTCAGAAGCACCAATTGCGATGGTAATATTATTCCCTTGGACAAAGGGCATACCCGGCATGGTATCAGAGAACATGACCTTACTGCCTGCAATCTCTAGCTCCGTATACAGAATAAGATTCTTTTGCTCCTCAGTCAAAGGCGGGAAATCCTTACTGGAAGGTGCCTGTCCATAGGTCATGAACTTAGGCTGCTCACAGCCAAAAACGCCAGCATAAAATTCTACAACTTCCCGACAATTTCCATTATAGTTGAGATAAACATTTACGGCCATATCTATTTCCTCTCTATATTGTTTTTGTAACACTTCTATTATTCCCCTACAAATTGCAAAGTAGTCACAATTTCTAAAACCTTGGGAGAAGGAAAACTTTTTCAAAAAAGCCAGACATGGATTTGATCTTCTTAATATTTCTTTGGTGATTTTCCTGTGGCCTTTTTAAAAATTCGACTGAAATGCTCCACGTTATTATAGCCGCAGGTTTCAGCGATCTCAAAGATTTTGTACTTTCCGGAGGACAGCATTTCGGCCGCCTTCTCAATCCGCTTTTTATTAAGGTAGTCGTTAAAGGATAGGTGGAGGTACTTCATAAAGAGCTGCCCCAAGTATCCGCTGGTCAAACCGACCTCGGGAGCGAGATCTTTTAGGCTCAGGTTGGTTGAAAGCCGCTCATCAATGATTTTTAATACCCTTTGAATGATTCGGTTGTCTGAGTTTTGGTTGTCTAAGTTTCGGTTGTGCGAGCTTCGGTTGTCTAAACTTCTGTTGTCCGAGTTTCGGTTATCCGCGCTTTGGTGGCCTGAGCCATTTCCAGCAGTACGATTAGAAAATTTGGTTTCCATCAGTTTTTCGCGGATCTCTTTTAAAAGGGCGAGGAGCTTATCCGGTTCCATCTCCGGCTTCAGAATGTAATCCTGCACGCCCAACACGAACGCTCCGCGTACTAGGGAATACTCGTCATAGCTGCTTAAGCAGATGATATGTGCTGGAATGCCAAGCTTCTGAAAGTTCGCAATAAAGCTGAGTCCATCCATGACAGGCATTTTCATATCGGTCAGGATGATGTCCACATCCTTTTCCTGCTCTAGCCAGTCCATAGCCTCCTTTCCATTCCGAAAGGTGCCTTTTACCTCAAAGTCGTTTTCTTCCCATTTGATTAATGTCAACAAGCCTTGTATGATGGTGTTGTTATCATCAATGATGATGACCTTCAGCATAAACTTGACCCTCTTTCGTTTTGAATTGATGGCCTTCTTGTGTGGATCCTTCGGATCAGCAAAGCTTTTTTGCCTGCTTATGGCTCTCTGTTCATCGGAACCAAAACAGTCACCTTTGTAAAGCAACCAGGCTTACTGTCGATCGTGATTCCGTATTCCTCCCCATAAAGGAGCTTGAGCCGCTTGTGTATGCTGTTAATGCCAACCTTGTTGTATTTTTCGGGCTTATTTTCCGAAAGAATCCGCTCTATCTGCTCCTGGTCTATGCCTATGCCATCGTCGCTGACGGTAAAGACTACCTTCTCCTCCTTGCAATAGCCCTTGATAATCACGCAAAAATCCTTATTATCTCCAGTTATGCCATGAACAAAACAATTTTCCACGATGGGTTGCAGGATCATATTCTGCACATAGTAGCCTTCAATCTCTGGATCAATGCTAATGTTGACATTGATGTGATTTGAAAAGATGTTGTTATAAATAAAAATAAAGTCTCGAATGTTTTCGATTTCCTCAGCAACAGTTATGCTTTCCCCAGACTTTCCAATGGTTTTGCTGAACAGCCTGTACACCCTGGTCAACATGGAGGCCACCTCTTCATCGTTGTTCATAAGGGCCTTTAGGCGAATGGAGGACAGAATATTATAGATAAAGTGAGGATTAATCTGATACTGGAGCATACTGATTTCCATCTTGGTTTTAGTCTCATGATCCTGATGAATTTGAGTGATCATTTCGTTCAGTTGCCCTATCATATAATTAAAACTGTTACACATGGCCCCGATTTCATCTTTGCTATTCATCTGTACAGATACATTCAAATGCCCCTTTGGTACATCCTCCATACACTGCTGCAGTTTTCGAATGGGGTTCCCAATAAAGCGATTTAAAATCGTGGTAAAAATAAAAAACGCAAAGATGCAAAAAACCTGCGCGAGCAAGATGATATAGGTCATTTGGTTGGCATAGCCGTAAATGTCCTCCGAAACCACCTTCCCAAACACATAATAATCCTGACTGCTTCTGGCATACAGTATCACATGACTCTTGCCATCAATCTCTTGAACAAAATGCCCGGAAAGCCGGTTGTTTGGGTGCTTGCTTACAAATTCTGTCTTGGCTTGTAGTATGCTTGCTATGGTTTCGGCAGCGATATCCGAATAAACCAGCTCTGTCCCCGACAAAAGCACGATCTGAATATTTTTCCCGGAGAGCTGAGGCTTGAAGGAGTTCAAGAGCTTCTGCATATCTAGCATAAAAACCACAGAGCCAATTACATCTGTAAATTCCCGGCGACCGCCCCAATTCAGGATGGTTTTGATCGGCTTCCCCATTAAAAACATACTTTGGGGTTGAAAGTAAATATTGTTGAGTTCAATACGATTGCAATAGACCGTATTCCCTCCGGACTGGTTCAACTGGGCAAAGAAATTGGAATGCTGAATGATTTCGCCCCAGTAAGGAAATTTGTAAGCCGTCAAAACCTTATCCTTTGCAAACACCAATGCCCCATCAATAAATTCATTTTTGGAAATGGATTCTGCCAAAAAATTATCAATCTCCACCACGCGTCTTCTGTATTGGGAGTCATAAACTATGCCATCCTCAGGAATCAACTGACTGAAGGTTTCCGATACGAAAAAGGTGTGCAGTAAGGCATCGGTCATTTTCACGTTCGTCTCAAAGAGATTCAGCGAATCCGTCAGCAAGGTTAAGGCATCATTAATATACCGTTCCCGCAGGTTTCTGGAATAAAAGGAACTGACGAAGCTAGACACGCAGAGCCAGGGGAGGATGATCAAGAGCAAAAAGGAAATAAAAAACTTTGTCCTTATACTTCTCATAGAGCCTCCTTCTTTTTTTCACATAATAGCTTTCCCCACAAGCTTCTGTCAACTGCTTGCACCCCCACAGAATTTTTATATCCCCATTATAAATTTTATCAAAAAATCCAAATTTATATCATGGTCTTTCGTGCATATTTTTGTTATAACTATAACTGTCATCTTTGACAGTCCCAACGATCAACGGAAAGAAACGCTCTTCGCGTACAGCTTATGAACTCGAAGAGCATTTCCATTTTACCAAGGAACAACAAAGGGAATTGATACGAATATGAGTAAAGAGGTGAAAAGGGTGAAGGTTTCCAACCACAGCACTCAAACGCAGAACAAACAAAAATCCTTTAAGCTAAGCCCCTACTACAAATGTCGGTACTTATACTTACTTGTACTTCCAGCTCTGATCTGGTATGCATTTTTCTGTTACGGGCCCTTGTATGGCCTACAACTCGCTTTCAAGGATTACCGCATGATAGACGGCATCTGGAACAGCCCCTGGATCGGCTTTGAGCATTTCAAAACCATGTTTTTTGGAGCCAACAACTTTGGGCAAATTATGTCGAACACCATCATCATCAGTTTATATCAGATTATTTTCGGCTTCCCCGCTCCCATTATTCTTGCCCTGCTTTTTAATGAAATTCGCTTTCCCCGATTTAAGCGAACCGTTCAGGTCATTACCTATCTGCCACATTTTATGTCATGGGTGGTGCTGACCTCCTTATTTTTAACGGTTTTGTCTCCTTCAACTGGGGCCGTAAACTGGTTTTTGGGCCTCTTTGGTATCAAGCCCATTTATTTTATGGGTGACAGAAGCTGGTTTCGGTTCACCCTGGTTACAACGGCCATCTGGAAAGAGGTTGGCTGGAGCTGCATTATTTACCTGGCTGCTCTGACCGCTATCGACCCCTCTCTCTACGAAGCCGCCACAGTAGACGGAGCCAACCGCTTCAAGCAGTTACTCTTTATCACCCTACCGAGCCTATTGCCCACCATTTCGATCATGCTGGTACTTCGCATGGGCGGCATTCTGAATGCCGGCTTCGACCAAATTATTAACATGTACAGCCCCAATGTATACAGCGTGGCTGACGTACTAGACACCTACACCTACCGCATCGGAATGGTAAACATACAATACGGCCTTTCCACTGCCGTAGGTCTATTCAAAAACATATTTGCCTTCGCCTGTGTGCTATTAACCAACAAGGCTGTGAAAATGATGGGGCAAGACGGACTATTCTAAAAAACATGTAGGAGGTGATTTATGAATTTCAAGAGTCTTACAAAGGGCGAAAAGATTTTTCAGGTTCTACTGATGATCTTTATGATCCTATTATGCTTCGTTATGATTTATCCCTTTATTCACTCAATAGCCATCTCATTTTCAAGCCCCAAGGAGGCTCTCCGGCCCGGCTTACATCTATTCCCCTTGGAATTCAGCGCAGAGGCTTACAAAACAGCCCTCCAAAACACAAGTATATGGCGTTCCTTTTTTTACACGGTATTCAAAACCACCCTATACACCTTTTTCTCCATGCTCATCATGGTATCTGCGGCCTATGCGCTATCCAGAAAGTATCTACCTTTACGCACAGCGCTACTTCTACTGATTACATTCACCATGTATTTCGGGGGCGGTTTGGTACCCACTTACATGCTAGTAAAGGGCTTAGGAATGATCAACAAGACCTCAGCCCTAATCATTCCAGGCTTAATCAACACCTTTTCGCTAATCATATTAAAGAACAGCTTCACACAACTATCCGATGAGCTAGAGGAATCAGCCAAGATAGACGGAGCAAATGACATCATCATCTTATTCAAAATCATGATCCCCATTGCATTACCCATTTTAGCGACGGTCACGCTATGGACAGTTGTAGGCGACTGGAATGAGTGGTTCCGGGCCATGATTTACGTACAAGACCCCAAGAAGCAAGTATTACAGATCATGCTACGGCGGCTCATCATAGAGAACAACGACTCCATGGTCAACAGCATGATAACAGACACCATTCAAGTAGTAACCCCAGACTCCATGAAGGCGGCGATTCTGATCATAACCATCGCCCCCATTCTGGTTGTTTACCCCTTCTTACAGCGCTATTTCGTAACAGGCATCATGGTTGGGTCTGTTAAGGGGTAAAGAGAAAATAGAATTTAAAAAGAGAGGGAGAAAAGTATGAAAACGAGAACGAAGAAGATTTTATCTTTACTCATGGCGGCAACCTTATTTGGAAGTCTTTTGACTGGCTGTGAGTCGAATGCAAGCAGTGCTGCCCCTTCGACAGGAGCTTCCACGGGAAAGGCCATTGAGTTGAAGTGGCTCAGTTTCTATGGACCGGAGACCAATGACACGTATCCACAGACCTATCTGGAGCAGAAATTTAATGTAAAGATTTCCAATATGCTCATTGACAGAACCCTTTGGAATGATCAGTTCAACATTAAGCTGGCCAGCGGCGAGATACCAGATATCTTTTGGATGTGGGGTCCAGGAGACGTAGCCACCTATCAAAAGCAAGGCGTTTTGGCAGAGGTACCAAAAAGTAAAATCGAAGAGAAAATGCCCGTTTATGCCAAATCGGTCAGCCAGCTGGAACCTCGGCTTTGGTTTAACTCCCAAGTCAACGGCAAGAACTATGGCGTACCGCTGTACTGGGAGAACGGAGCCGTGCCTCAATCCCCAGTCTACAACAAAGACTGGCTGACCAAGCTAGGTTTAAGTGTACCGAAGACGCTTGACGAGTATGTGGAAGTATTGACCAAGTTTGCAAATGCAGATCCAGACGGGAACGGCAAGAAGGACACCTACGGCATCAGCTTCCGGGGCAAGGACTCCTTAGTACAGACCATGATGAACATCTATTGGGCATACGGCGTGCCAACGATGAACTGGGCACCCAGCGACGAGGACGACACCGCCCTGACCATGTCCTTCAATACGAAGGCCTGGAAGGAAGCCACCCAACTGATACAACAGCTTTACAAGGACGGCATCATTGATCCAGAGTCCATTACAGACGACAATGCACAGCTGACCCAGAAATTTGCCAACAAACGCACAGGGGTTCTTGAAAACGGAAACTTCTATCACTGGTTACCAGGAACAGGCGGTTACAGGATTGCGGCAGACAATGCGGGGGTAAACCTTGAATTCGGACACTTGACGCCAAAGGACGGCTACTATCGTGATTCAGCCGTTATGTCCGGTGGTGTAAACAACAGCATCGTGGGCATGGGCATACAAGTAGAAAAAGATCAAGAGAAGATGAACAAAATTCTTGAAATTTTCGAAGCCTTACACAGCGATGAAGAGACTTACTTAGCCACCGCATTTGGCAAAGAGGGCGACACCTACACCATGAAAAACGGAATCCCCGTACGCGACAGCAAGGTAGGCGACATGATACAGCAAGGAACAAAGTACGGCATAGGAACCTTCTATGGTCTCTTTGGGCAAGCGAAGAGCATACCGATGGCAAAGTTTGACTACTCAGCAGAGGAACTTAAGCTTAAGGAAAACTTCCTAACCGACACCAACATCCAAATGCCCTACTTCTTAGGCGGGCTACCCTCCTCAGCCAAGTATCCTGACATCACCGCATTCCAGAATGAAAACTTCATCAAATTCATAACAGGCGAACTCAATCTTGAAAAAGACCTGGACGACTTCCGTGCCAAGTGGCTATCCTCTGGCGGCGAAGTACTGGCCAAAGAAGCAACGGAGTTATACAGAGAACAGAACAATAAATAAAGAGAAAAACCTTGGGGGGGGGGGGGGGGGGGGGGGGGGGGGGGGGGGGGGGGGGGGGGGGGG
>CAZSXS010000106.1:0-9778 GCA_964611385.1 uncultured Defluviitaleaceae bacterium | reverse complement strand
CAATTCATCCCGCCGCCTATAGAGGCGGGGGACTTCTTGGCAACTTAGGTTAAAACTGTGGGGGGATAAAGTTCTTGTTATCAATATTTTTTTGTGCTAATATTGATTTGAAATTTCAAAGCTTACTTATACTCAGTATCGTTTAGCTTAGAGACTGAGTATACATCCATCTTCAGTCACGTTCATTTGTAGTAAGCACTCAGAATAAGAATCAGAAAGGTATGGTGACTTTGATCCGTAGATTTGTTCAGGATTTGAAAAATGAGTTTAAAGGCTACAACCCCGGACGCTTTTCGAAGGACTTGATGGCGGGGTTGACGGTTACGGCTGTTGCGCTACCCCTGGCCTTGGCTTTTGGCGTAGGCTGCGGTGCAGACGCTGCGGCAGGTCTGATTACGGCCATCTTGTCAGGCTTGATCATCAGCCTGCTTTCGGGAGCCTCTTATCAGATTTCTGGCCCCACGGGCGCTATGACGGCTGTTTTGATTACCATTGTATCCCGCTATGGGCTTCAAGGTGTTTTTATTGCTTGCCTAATGGCCGGAATTTTGTTGTTGGTTTCTGGTATTTTTAAATTTGGGAAGCTGATTAGCTTTATTCCCGCTCCTGTAATCAGTGGTTTTACCTCTGGGATCGCTATCATCATTGCCTTGGGTCAAATTGACAACCTCTTTGGAACTGTTTCCGAGGGCGAGACCGCACTGGAAAAATTGTTCAGTTACGGACATTTGGGTTTTTCTCCTAACCTTCAAGCCCTTCTGGTCGGCGTATTGGTCATCATAATCATGCTGCTCTACCCCAAAAAACTAAATACAAAGGTTCCTTCTTCCTTAGTGGCCATTATTATTGTAGGCATTTTCAGTAAGCTTATGAATTTCCAAGTGGCCGTTGTGGGGGATATTCCAAAGACTTTGCTTCCGGAGTCCCGTTTATCCTTTGCAAACCTCAACTTTGACCAAATCATCAATCTGATTTCACCGGCCTTTACAATCGCCACCTTGGGTATGATCGAAAGCTTGCTCTGCGGTGCCAGCGGTTCCAGAATGAAAAATGACCGCTTTAATGCCGACCAGGAATTGATTGCCCAGGGGGTAGGCAACATCATTATCCCCTTTTTCGGAGGGGTGCCCTCTACTGCTGCCATCGCTCGCACCAGCGTTTCCATTAAATCGGGCTGCCAGACCCGATTAACGGGTGTCATTCATTCGATCGGATTGCTGCTCTGCATGTTTTTGCTGGGTGATGTTATGTCCAAGCTTCCTTTGGCAGCTCTTGCTGGGGTTCTGATGGTTACGGCCTATCGGATGAACGAGTGGGAGTCCATCCATTACATATTTCATCGTAAATTTAAAGGAGCAATCTCAAAATTTCTGATAACCATGCTTGCAACCGTGGTGTTTGATCTGACCATTGCTATCATTATCGGTGTGGTTTATTCTCTTTTTATTTTTGTCGCCAGGCTTGCAAAGTTTCAGGTTACACTTTCAAAGCCTGTGAAAAAAGCCAAAAAGCAGGGACTGGAAACGGTCGTTGCTTATTTATCCGGACCTTTGTTTTTTGCTACCGCAGAAACCTTTACCTCCGCCTTACAGGATACCCTTACTTATCAGAAGGTTATTCTTTCCTTTAACGGTGTTTTTGGCATTGATATGACGGGGGCTCAGGCTTTGCTGGAATATTGTGCGGCTTGCAAAGAAAAAGGGATTCAACTAGCCATCTGCGGCTTGAGCAGTGATGTGGAGGGATTTCTAAAAAGAACGGAAATAAACGGATATGTTCCTGAAAAAGAGTTTTATTTAAGTGTGGATAAGGCGATATAATCATCGCATATCTATACTCGGTCTTTAAATTATTCACCAAGCCACGAATAAACAATGAGAGGGTCCTAATTTTAGTAATGTGGCTACAAAGTTTAAATGAGACTGAGTTTGATAAAATTTAGAGGGGGCTTCAGCGATGCTGGATGTACTCAATGGGATACTCTTCATCATTTTTTGTGCAATACTCATGGTTCTGTTACTGGATATTCAATGGAAAAAAATTTCAAATAAAAGAAAGCTATACGGCGGACTTGTTTTTGCGTTCGGACTGGGATTCAATGTTTTTGGGATTTTGTTTTTAGGTACTGAAGCCTATAGTCAATATTATATGTTTTTTGCTCAGATTCCGGGGTTTTTCCTTTTTATGATTCTTTCGAATTATAAAGGCGTAAAGCTATTATTTGTTCTTCTGACAACCATTTTATTAACGCCTTTTTCTCTCTATGTGCCTATTGTCTTAAGAATCTTTTTTTCTCTAGATGCTCTAACTTTGATTTTTATTCGGGTTCTTTTATATTTATTTACCATTTATATCGTGTTTAAGTACTTGAAGCAGTCTTTTAACTACATGCTAAAGCATAACGATAAAATGTACTGGATTTTTTGCTTGATTCCGTTGCTTTCTGTCTCTGTTTCTTATTACATCGGCAGATTCAACTTTACCCTATCCACAAACATTTCAACGATTCCAGTACGGATTTTTCTATTTTTGATTGCGTATGTATCGTATTATCTGGTTCTTACGATCTTCAAAAGCACCGTGGAAAAGCAAATGATGCAGAATGAACATACGATGATGTTGCTTCAATTAGATTCAACCAAGCAGTATATTGATCGTTTGAAAAAAGCCAGAGAACAGGCAGAGATATACCGTCACGACCTTCGACATCATTTTTTGTTGATTGATACCTTTATGAAAGAAGGAAATCAGATCAAGGCGCAGGAATACATTAACAGCGTGATTAAAAGCATAGACGAAATTATTCCCGTTCGTCACTGCAAAAATGACACAGTCAGTCTGATCCTTTCCGCTTTCGAGGCCAAGAGCAAGGAAAAGGGCATCCTGTTGGATATCCAAGCCTCTATCCCCAACAGCATAACAGTGACAGACATGGAAATTTGCTCAATCTTGTCCAACGCACTAGACAACGCCATTGAGGCTGTTGACCCAATCAAAGAGGCTACAAAAAGAAAAATCAGGCTCCTATGTTGTATGCAAGGCGAAAAACTCTGCATTCGTATTTCAAACCCTTACATGGGAGAAATTCTATTTGATAACAAGCTTCCGCAGACTACGGAAGTAGGCCATGGGCTGGGTGTGAAAAGTATTGTTTCCATCGTGAAAAGGCACAAGGGTATCTATTCCTTTGATGCAGAAAACGGTAGCTTTACCTTAAGTTTGATCATATAACATAAAAAGAACCTAAATTTTCATTCCGAAAATTCAGGTTCTTTTTTTACATGTCTTTCAAAATATCCGTGGGATTGATGCTCCCCCAAGGTTTTATTTACTTCATCCTTAAATGAACACCGCTTAGCTTAAAAGTTTTTGGCAGAGCTAAAATCCTGGCAGTCTCACCTACATATTTTTGTTTGGCATCCTTAATGGCTTCTTCGAAGTTGGCTCTTGTTTTCATGCCCATTGCTCTTGCGATCCCTGGCTCCTAGGCGCCTACGATGTAAATGGCGCTGCAATGCATTTCTGCAATGTGTGCGCAACTGATCATGGAAAACCCATGGAAGGGATGATAACCATAGTTGTAGCGATATTTTCGAATATACTCCTCATTCGTGGAGATAAAGTCACTGTACTTCTCTACGTCTGGCAAAGTGTTGTTGTAGTCTTTCATAAAGCACTCATAGATTTCCCTGTATGCTGGGAATTCCTCATTATGAAAATAGCCGTTGCATAAGGAGGAACAAACAACAACACAATTGTCGTTCAATATATTCTTGTGTAGGATGATTTGGGCAGAAATGGCTTGCATCATCAGCAAGGGGTTGGTTCCCATACCGTTTCCGTAGTGAAAGGCCTGAGGCATTCCAAAAACCAGTATGTCATATTTCTGTTCTGCCCAAGGGATGATCGTCCTCTTGTCGGCTGCCTCCCAGGAAATGGGCTGCATTTCCTTTGCGTAACCTGCAAAGACCGCTATCTGGCGGGAATAGGTATCCAGTGCTGCATCCACACAGAAGAATTTCTTGTTCATCTTCTCTTCCATATACTGGCTGATCTGGTCAAATTTCTGCCGCATTAGGCTCGTTTTACTTACAGGGGTAAAATCTGCTCTGTGCATAACATGGGGTACATGATGGGCTTTAATGCTTTTCCAGTGGGTGATCCCTGTTGCACTATGTTTATAACCTCCAGAGTAACCGCCATAGGGGTTCCCTTGGGTATGTCCGATCAAGACAACAAAGTCAGCATCATAAACGAATTTATTCATGATCACTCGGTCGCCATAGGCATTCACACCTAAATCGACTAAGTTTTCATAATCCTCACTGTCATGGTTCAAGATCTGATTCGAAAAATAGAACGCATGAAACAGCTCTTTACCTAAAAGCATATACAGCTCATCTTTTGTCATTTTTCGGTGCAAGCCGTTTGAGCAAAGCAGCAAAATATCTTTTTTCTCAACGTCTGCTTGATACAATTCCTCCAAAACAAGGGGAATGGCTACTTTTCGATGAGAGCTTTCTTGATTTCCACCCTTCACCTTATCTGGAAACACAATGACAACCTTATGCCCTTTTTGAACGCTTTGGCTAATGGGGGCATCCCGATCGGATTTAAAATTGCTTTTCTGGTTTCTTCGACTACATCTTCAATATAAGGCGGATCGGGCACCGTTTCCCCCGGAATAAACACATCTGTATTCTCTGGTAAGTCCGCTTCCATCAGTCCATGTCCATATTCAAATCCTATCTTCATTTTTATCCTCCTTTACTTCCGCTCTTTTTCCCAAGCCTTACTTTTTTCAAATAACTCTATGAGTCTTATGTCCAGTTTCTTGAACTTAGCCATGTCTTTGAGTATAAAAAAAGCCTTTTCAATAGGCATGGCAGGTTTATAAGGCCGATCTCGGGCTGTCAGAGCATCAAATACATCTATGAATAGCCAACATTCTGGTTTCCGTAGGCAATTGATCACCAGAGATCTTGTTGGGGTAACCAGAACCATCAATGCACTCGTGATGGCTCCCCGCAAACAAAGGCACAGCCTCAAACTGCCTGTTAAACTTGATTTGCTTCAGAAGCTTGCTGGTGATCACAACATGGTTTTCCATGATCTCCCGCTCTTCATTAGAAAGGGTTCTCCTTCGGATGCAAAGCATTTCTGTTTCCTCGGGATACAGCCATTTTTTTTCTTCATTTTGGTCTATGTATGTCCTTGTGGAAATTTCCTGAACTCGAGCCAAAGAGTCATCATCCAAAAAGCTCACAGAATCAATCTTGCTTAAAAATTCCTTTGCCTTTCCGATATCCGCCTTCAACTTTTGAAAAGTTTCTTCACAGATCCTACCTTCCAGAAAGTCGATCTTTCCCAGAAGCTCTATCTTTTCAAAACGGCTTAAAAGCTCCGGAAGCCGCCCACCTAAACGCGTGGCCTTGTTCATAACTTCCAGGGGAGTCACCAGCTTCCCTATGTCGTGTAGCCACACACTCATCAAGAACTGCTCTTTCCTGTTGGCATCAAAACATTCCTCAAATTCCCCAGCTTCATAAAGACTATTCAGATAATCCACAAAACCGTCTGCATAAAAGGCCATGTTCTTGGCGTGATTAGCATTGTAGGGCGTACGTTCGTCGATAGCAGTAGACATGACTCGGACAAAGGATTCAAACAGCTCTCGAATTTCCTCTGTGTAGCGCACATTGGTCAGGGCTATGGCCGCTTGTGAGGCCAAGGAATAGACAATCCGCTCATAAGCCATATTAAAGGGAATGACTCGTCCCTCTGCGTCCTGAGCGTTGATGAGTTGCAAAACCCCGATCACCTCATTGAAATTGTCTTCAAGCGGGATCACCATCATGGACTGGGTTCTGTAGCCAGTGATCTTGTCATAATTTTTCGGGCCGGTGAAGTCAAACTCTTTGCTGAAATAGACATCAGGAATATTAATCCGCTCTTTATGAATCGCACTGTAAGAACAGACCGATTTTTCATTTTTAGGCACCGGAGGCAATTTGATTTCTTCTCCGTTTCCTCCCGCATAGGTGTTTAAGGATCTGTTTCTCATGATCTTAAAGTAAAGCAGCTCGCCTTCTCAAAGATACAAGGTTCCTGCATCGGCATTGGTAATGTCCATGGTTTCTGCTAGGATCCTTTCCAGTATCTTAATTACGGTTTTTTTTCCGCCGAAAAGGATATCCCGATATTCAGGAGCTTATCAATATCTACATTCTCGTAGCCGTTTATTTCTTTCATACGAAATAAGTATCCCCTTCCTTTGCCCACTGACAGTTTGCATATGCTGAAGTAAGCGCCGCTCTTTGATCCAAGATGAAGTCACTGCATTCTGGGTCATGATGAAAGAACAATAATTTTTTAATGTTAAATTTTTGATAGAGTTCCAAGCCCTTTTGCCAGGTAGAATGCCCCCAGCCTTTTTTCATGCTGTACTCTTCCTGATCGTACTGAGCATCATACAAGCACAGGTCGCAATGCTCAACAAAACGACCAAGCCGCTCAGGGTCTTCCTCATGCTCATAGTCAGAGATATAGCAAATCGACTTATCTCCGATTTTGATCTTAAACAATGTGCACGCATCCGGATGCGTGGATGGTAAGCAAAAAACCTGAGCGAGGTCGTTTAAAGGAAAGCCTTTATAAGTAAAGCCCTCACTATGTAATTCCTCAAATTGTAACTTTGCTCGAAAGTCTGCTATCCCTATGGGCCAGAAGGGTTTTTGAAAAACAGAAAGAAGCTGCTCCTCAATGCTTAAACTCATACGGGAAGCGCTAAATAGACGAAAGCTGTACTCTGCTGAATAGAAAGGTTTAAAAAACGGAATACCCATAATATGATCAAAATGGACATGGGAAAGCAAGATATCAGAAGAAAAAATCTTTTCCTTTAAAAAGTGCTTTCCTAAATCAATCATACCTGTACCACAGTCGATAATCAAATGTTGTGCTCCATAGGAAAGGTAAATACAGGAGGTGTTTTGTCCGTACTTGGAACTATTTCCGGATGCGTAAGCCATGGAACCTCTGGTACCATAAATCTTTAGTGTAATCTCTTCCAAAAAACAACACCCCTTTCAAATCATTGTAACTGATTATAGTATACCAAATATTAGTTTTATTAACAACGTTTTTGGGCTGAATTTCAAAAGCTGTTTACAACAACTGCAAGATGACATATAATTAGCTAAATTTTGAATGTTTGGAGGATACTCTTTATGAAAAACGGTAAAATAAAAATAGGTATTATAGGATCTGGTAATATAGCGCAAAACGCTCATATTCCATCCTATTTGAAAATGGAAGACGCTGTTCTGGCAGGTGTTTATGATATTCATCAGGGTAGAAGCAAGGAAGTAGCAGAGAAATACAATATGAAGTCCTACGAGAGCTTGGATGCCATGCTTTCAGACGATATTGACGCAGTCAGCATTTGCACTTGGAACAACGGTCATGCTGAATCTGCAATTAAAGCCTGTAAGGCCGGAAAACACGTCCTTTGCGAAAAACCGATGGCCATGACAGTTGCAGAAGCAGAAGAGATGCAAAAGGCGGCAAACGCCAACAAAAAGGTCTTTATGATGGGCTTTGTAAACCGATTCAGATCGGAAAGCAAGCTGATCAACGAGATGAGAGAATTAGGCAACTTCGGGGATATATACTATGCACGGACGACCTTACTGCGCCGCCGTGGAACACCCCTGGGCTGGTTTACAGACTCTACAAAGTCTGGCGGCGGTCCTGTCATTGATATCGGGGTGCATATTCTCGACCTTAGCTGGTACTTAATGGGCAGACCCGAACCTGTTTCCGTCTTAGCCCAGACCCATTACAAGTTAGGCGATTACCAAACCAAGGGTGTTACCCGCTGGTGCGCCTTCGATACCGATGATCTAGTCTTTAATGTGGAAGATTCCGCCGCGGGTGTTGTAACCTTCAAAGGTGGCAAGACCATTAATTTTGACGTAAGCTGGGCCATCAACGGCACGGCGGATATGAACACTCTCTTATACGGTGACAAAGCCGGCGTTAGCTTAGCACCTTTTACCATTTTCGGAGAAGATGCCGGATATCTGACAGACAACAAGCCAACCGTAGCAAATGAAAACATGTTTGACAATGAAATCAGACACTTCTTGGACTGCATAAAGGAAGGTAAGGAGCCGATCGCCACTGCCGCAGACGGGGTCAACATCCAAAAGATCCTGTGCGGAATCTACGAATCAGCCAAACTGGGCAAAGTGGTTGAACTGTAAGCGACATATACTCAGTCTCTTAACATTTACCAAGCCACCGTCATTCAGCCCGGTTAAATTCTATTGTTTGGGCGGCGGCTTTGCAAAGCTGACGGTGATTGAGTGTAGAACACTGAAAAGGAGAATAAAATGTTTGATTTTGAAGAAATCGTAAAGGTAGATTTGGAGCTAGCCTCCGCCATACAGGACGAAATATCCCGTCAAGATAGAAAAATTGAACTGATCGCATCCGAAAACTTTGTATCCAAGGCAGTCATGGCCGCAATGGGTTCACCCTTAACAAACAAGTATGCAGAAGGCTATCCTGGGAAACGCTACTACGGAGGCTGCGAAAAGGTAGACATAGCGGAAAACTTAGCCATCGAGCGGGCCAAGAAGCTATTCGGGGCTGATCACGCCAATGTACAGCCTCACTCCGGTGCTCAAGCCAACATGGCTGTTTATTTTGCAATGCTCAAGCCCGGCGACACCATACTGGGTATGAACTTAGCTCACGGCGGGCATTTAACCCACGGCAGCCCAGTTAATTTTTCCGGCACCTATTTCAACATCGTGCCCTACGGCGTAACCGAAGACGGTTACATTGACTACGAAGCCTTACGGAAGCTAGCGCTTGAAACAAAGCCCAAGCTTATTGTAGCCGGAGCCAGCGCCTATCCTCGTGCAATTGATTTTCAAAAGTTCTCAGAGATTGCCAAGGAAGTATCAGCACTCTTAATGGTAGACATGGCGCACATAGCGGGTCTAATAGCGGCAGGTTTGCATCAGAATCCAGTCCCCTACGCAGACTTTGTAACTTCGACCACGCACAAGACCCTTCGCGGGCCTCGGGGCGGGTTAATCCTCTGCAAGGAAGAATACGCCAAAGCCATAGACAAGGCCGTATTCCCAGGAATCCAGGGCGGGCCTCTAATGCATGTAATCGCCGCCAAGGCGGTATCCTTCAAGGAAGCCTTAGAGCCCAGCTTCACAGAATACTCAAAGCAAGTCATCAACAATGCCAAGGCCTTATCCGAATCCCTGGTTGCTAGGGGCTTCAATCTCGTATCCGGCGGAACAGACAACCATCTGATGCTCGTTGATCTACGCAACATGAACATTACAGGCAAGGAAGCCGAAAAGGCTTTAGACAAGATCGGGATCACCTGCAACAAAAACGCCGTTCCCTTTGACACCCAAAGCCCCTTCATCACCAGCGGCATACGGTTAGGGACGCCTGCGATCACGACCAAGGGACTCAAAGAAAGCGACTGCGAAAAGATCGCCGAGATCATAGAGCTAGTAATCAAAGATTTCGAAAAAAACAAGGAAGCGGCCAAGGGAATGGTTAAGGAAATAGTCAAGAATTACAACAAATAAAAAGCAAGAAAAAGATAAAAGATAAAAGATAAAAGATAAAAGATAAAAGATAAAAGATAAAAGAAAAAAGAAGAATGAAACCCACCAGTGCCTTAACCCCCATGTCCGGCTTTTTGAAAAGGGATGGAAGGGGGTGTGGGGGAAGGAAGGGA
>CAZSXS010000105.1:0-9912 GCA_964611385.1 uncultured Defluviitaleaceae bacterium | reverse complement strand
ACAAGGAGTTGGCCAAACAAGTTGGCCAACTCCTTGTCCCCACGATCTTGCTTTTGCTCTTTTTCTTTTATCCTTACCTCTTTAGAAAGGAATCAAAAATGGATTTTAAGATAAAATCTGAGTATAAACCTACTGGCGACCAGCCGGAAGCCATAAGCCTTCTTGCGGAAGGCTTTTTGTCGAATAAGAGGTTTCAGACGCTGCTGGGCGTCACCGGCTCCGGTAAAACCTTTACTATGGCCAATATCATTGAGCGCCTCAATCGCCCTACCCTGGTCGTCGCCCATAATAAAACCCTGGCTGCCCAGCTCTATAATGAGTTTAAGGAGTTTTTCCCTGAAAACGCTGTTGAGTACTTTGTCAGCTACTATGATTATTACCAGCCCGAAGCTTATGTCCCCTCCACCGATACCTATATCGAAAAGGATTCCTCCATTAATGACGAAATCGATAAGCTGCGTCACTCCGCTACTTCTTCCCTCTTTGAACGTAGAGATGTCATTATCGTCGCCAGCGTTTCCTGTATCTATGGCTTGGGTGACCCGGACGATTATAAAAGTATGATGCTGTCCCTGCGTGAGGGCATGAATAAGGATAGAGACGATGTCCTGCGCCGCCTTGTGGAAATCCAATATAACCGTAATGATATTAACTTTACCCGTGGTACCTTCCGTGTCCGCGGGGACGTGGTGGAGATCTTTCCTGCCTATTCCTCTGAAATCGCCTTGCGGGTTGAGTTCTTTGGAGACGAGATTGAACGGATTATGGAAGTCAATGTCCTAACCGGTGAGATTCTGGGCCTGCGGAAGCATGTCACTATCTTCCCTGCTTCGCACTATGTTACCTCAAGGGAAAAAATGGAGATTGCTGTCACAACCATCCGTCAGGAGTTGGATGAACGTATCCAAGAATTAAAAGCCCAGGAAAAGCTTTTGGAAGCTCAGAGGCTTTTGCAGCGTACCCATTATGATATGGAAATGCTGCAAGAAATCGGCTTCTGCTCTGGCATCGAAAATTATTCAAGACACCTTTCTCAGCGTGCCCCAGGTAGTACGCCTCATACGCTACTGGATTTCTTCCCAGATGATTTTCTCATCATTGTGGACGAGTCCCATGTAACCATTCCACAAATCCGTGGCATGTATGAAGGCGATCGCTCCCGGAAAACAACCCTGGTGGAGTTCGGTTTTCGCCTGCCCTCCGCTATGGATAACCGGCCCCTTAAATTTGTAGAGTTCGAAAGCAAAATCAATCAAATGCTCTTTGTCTCCGCTACACCCTCAAAGTTTGAAGCCGAGCATTCCCAGTGCATCGCTGAGCAGATTATCCGGCCTACCGGCCTTTTGGACCCGGAAATTTCCGTAAGACCTGTCCGGGGGCAAATTGATGACTTGATGGGAGAAATCAAAGCCACCATAGAGCAAAAATGCAAGGTTCTGGTCACTACGCTGACAAAGAAGATGGCAGAAGACTTGACCAAGTATCTAAGGGATAATGATATACGCGTTCGCTACCTGCATTCGGATATTAATACCTTGGAAAGATTGGAGATCGTCCGGGACTTGCGCCTGGATGTATTCGATGTGCTGGTGGGGATCAACCTTCTACGGGAAGGCTTGGATATCCCAGAGGTTTCGTTGGTTGCCATCTTGGATGCGGATAAGGAAGGCTTTTTGCGTTCGGAAACTAGCTTGATTCAAACCGTTGGCCGTGCTGCAAGAAATGACAAGGGCCGGGTTATTATGTATGCTGACCGCTATACAGATTCCATGCAAAGAGCCATCTCCGAGACCAACCGCCGCCGGAGTATTCAGGAAAAATATAATCAAGCCCACAATATCACGCCAAAGACCATTATCAAAAAAGTGCATGATATCATTCATGCCACTATTTCCGTCTCGGAAAAAACCAAGTTGGGTCTGGACAAGGATCCGGAATCCATGAGCA
Organism: uncultured Defluviitaleaceae bacterium; assembly: GCA_964611385.1. Taxonomy (GTDB): domain Bacteria; phylum Bacillota; class Clostridia; order Lachnospirales; family CAYPQA01; genus CAZSXS01. The sequence continues at coordinate 7,965 of CAZSXS010000105.1, read as the reverse complement.
ACGACGAACTGAATACCACCATCAAAAAACTGGAAAAGGAAATGAAGCAGGCCGCGGCTGACTTACAGTTTGAACGAGCTGCCAGCTTGAGAGATGAAATCGTGCGAATTAAGAAATTTATAGGAAAGTAATGAACACAAATGGATACAAAATAAAATGGAGGCAATGATGAGTGCAAAATTTGAGAACAGCTGGGATGAGCTGTTGCAAGATGAATTTACAAAGGAATACTATCTGAAACTGAGAGCCTTTTTAAAGGATGAGTATCAAAGTACCATAGTGTATCCCAAGATGGATGAAATTTTTAATGCTCTGAAATATACGCCTTATGAGAATGTCAAGGTGGTAATTTTGGGGCAAGATCCTTATCACGAGGAGAACCAAGCCCATGGCTTGGCTTTTTCCGTGCGGGAAGGCGTTCGGATACCGCCCTCCTTGTATAATATTTATAAGGAACTGCAATCGGATTTGGGGATCAAAATGCCTTCCAGCGGATATTTGGAGAAATGGGCCAGGCAAGGTGTTCTTTTGTTGAATGCGACTCTAACCGTCCGGGCAGGACAGGCGAACTCACATTCAAACATTGGCTGGCAAGAGTTTACCGACCGGATTATCCTGACCTTAAGCAACCGAGAACAACCGATCGTCTTCTTGCTTTGGGGCAAGAATGCCCGGGATAAAAAGCGCTTGATCAACAAAAGGCACTACATACTAGAAGCTCCACACCCGAGCCCTCTATCGGCTTCCAGAGGGTTTTTCGGCTGCCGCCATTTTTCCCAAGCGAATATGATTCTGAAATCCATAGGCCAAGAAGAAGTGGATTGGAGAATAACAATCTAAAGGTAAAAAACCGCCCCCAAACTGTATCAGTTTAAAGGCGGTTTTTTCATGTTTTCTTTAGCTTACTCAATGCACTTCCGTGCTTACCTCATCATCAGCAATCCTGCCATAAAGGCTCAGGCAATATAATCCGCATAACCCGACTAAAGCATATATGATTCTGCTCATCCAAGCCAGCTGCCCGCCGAAGATAGCAGCAACTAAGTCAAACTTGAAAAAGCCGATAAGTCCCCAGTTAACGGCACCAATGATCACAAGGGTGAGCGCCGTCCAATCTAATGGTCTTGTCCTCATATTGAACCTCCTTCCAAATGTTTTTGTTAACATCAAAATGATAAAAAATAGGAATGATAGAAACAAAAATGTTTAAAATAAAAGAATTAATAAAAAATTAATTCGAATGTTATGATTCCATTCGAGGAGGCAAAATATACAGTGCAATTTTTGACTAACTAGGAAATGAATTATTACCCAAACATATGCCATTATTTTTTGTCTAAATATTTTGCGGAAATTCCTAAGTTTTTTCAATTCTCCGTTACTATAAGATTAAGAGGGAAAAACGAGAGGGGCTGAGATAATGGATAAGCAATCGCTATATGCACAGATTACAAACGATTATTCCGAAAAAATTTTGAACTGGGCTGTTAAGAAAGCCGGCAATCGTGCTGATGGCGAAGATTTGGCACAGGAGGTTTTTCTACAGGTTTTCCTTGCTGTCGAAAGGCACGAACACATCGAAAAGCCAGAGCATTTTGTTTGGAAGGTAGCACGGTATGTATGGTGTAACCGCCTAAGAAAACTTATTAAGCACAGCACAAGCGAATTGTCGGAGTCATTTCCGGATGGTAAAGACTTTGTTAATGATTATACCGAAAATGAAGCCTTACAAGCCGAGCTTGCTCGTATGCGGCGGGGGCTGGCTGATTTAAGCCGATTACAACGTGAAATGATGATCCTCCATTATCTTGACGGTCTTTCTGTGCGTGAGCTTGCGATTCGGCTTGGTACTACTGAATCTGCTGTCACATGGCACTTGTTTGACGCTCGAAAACAAATAAGGGAGGATATGAGTATGAAAGATGAAAAATCAACACAATACTGCCCGGGGAAATTGTCAATCGGTTATTCAGGTGTAGCACCCGCTTATCCCGATACAGCTAAAGTCAGCGACAGCCTGATACGCCAGAACTTGTGTCTGCTTTGCCATTCAGAGGGTAAAACGATTGATGAGCTTGCCGAAGTCACCGGAATTCCCAAACCATTCTTGGAACACGACCTTGACTGGCTTGTGGAGCATGAGTTTTTGTCGTTGAACGGCAAGCGTTACTACACAACGTTTTTGATTCTGAATCAAAAATATTTTAACAATCGACTTGAAATTTATACAACTTCAAAAACCAACTATATCGACGTAATTATTTCTGAACTATGGAGGCAGGAAGATAAAATCCGTAGTATCGGTTTCTATGGTGCGGATTTTCCCGCTGATAAATTGTACTGGTCGATCATCATGCTGTTTACAGGTTATTGTAGTCATGCCAGCGAACTACTGTTAAGGCTTAAAAGTGATAAGTCTGAAATACGTCCTGACGGCGGTAAATACCGTGTCACCGCAGCTGATCGTTCTGATGGTGTGAAAAGCGGTTTTTCACATTTTGAGCCTATTGGGTGGAATGACTTTTACGGCATTTGTTCTGATGTTTGGGAAACAGGAAAGGAATATGGTAGTTATTATTGGCTTGGTACCTATCATTTCTCAAGCTCAGAGTACCATCCGGAAATTGTATCGGCGAATAGTGAAACTCGTGCGCTTTTACACAAGGTTTATTGTAAGACGCTTGAAACGAATTTTTCGACTGATGGATTGACAGCCGAAGAAAAAGAAAAGCTGGCCATGGCAGTTGAGAGTGCTTTGATCGAAAAAAGTGGTGCTATCTACAAGCCTAACTTTGTGATATTTACCCCTGAACAGCTTAGGACATTGCAGACCGAAATATTCAAGCCGCTTCTTGAAAAGATAACACCACAAATGGAAATACTGAGTAAAAAATTCATGAAGCTGCACAAAAATGATTTCTCCAAGGTTTCTGAGAGTAGTATGGATTGGCATGTTTATGTGGATCTATGGGTTTTCGGAATTTTCACCTTGCTGTTCGCAGCAAACGAGGGCAAGCTGTCACTGCCCGAAATACCCGAAAAGGGTGTTCCACTTACACTGGTCGTAGTGAGATATTAGGCTCAATCAATCGAATAACAGCTTAGACTACAACCCTAGGCAATAAAAAACTCCAAGCTCAGCTTTATCATAGCTGAGCTTGGAGTTTTTTATTGCCCGCAAGTTTTCCTCTCCCTACGGTTTTTACCTTATTCTTTACTCCTTGCTGTAATCATCAAAGTACCCCTGTATCAAAACAACAGGAGTGCCCTTGTCGCCACTTCCGCTGGTCAAGTCGCACAGGCTGCCCAGGAGATCGGAGTATTTTCTAGGCGTTGTTCCTTCGTTGTAGTTGTTGCCGTTTACACTCTTGTCCTTTATGAGCTGCGTCACTGCCTTGGTCTTTTCTTCACTGGAGAGATCCCCGAATACATTTTCGGAAACATACTTGATTTTGATTTCATCTGGGCGCCCCCCAAGCCTTTCCGTGTATGCCGGGGAAACAACCGGGTCAGCCAACTCCCAAATGCCGCAGGCTGGATCCTTAAAGGCCCCGTCGCCGTAGATCATAACTTCAAGCGCTGTGCCGGTTTTAGCCTTGATCTTGGCACGAAGGGTTTGTACAAACTCGTTGCAATTTCTTGGGAACAGCTTTAAGGTTTCATCGGTTGCAAGGTTTGAACCCAGCACACCGTAGTCCGGATTGAAGCCACTGTCACCCACAGGTTCGCACAGTATATCCGAAAGGGTGTAGATCCGCTCCGCTCCCGCCTTAATCAACCGGGCCTTTGTGCGGTTTCTAGCGTGTATCTCACCTACCAGTACATTTTTGGTCAGCTTCAATATATCTCTGGGGTCATTGGATACATATACAGTTATGTTCGGACTCAGACTTTCGTACAGTGAAATGTAATCCATGCCCGTAAAGGGATGCAGAAAATTTTTGGTCAGTCTTTTAAATTCTGAGCCTAAAATAGGCAAGTCTGTGAGTAAAGGTGAAAGCTCATCAATGGTTTCCAGATCCATGATGGGGTTTCCAACCTCATCGGAAGGATACTGTAATAGCACATAGACCTTTTCTGCACCTCGGGCAATGCCTTTTAGAATATTGACAAAGCGGTTTCTGGATAAGATGGGGAAGACCAAGCCTATAGTTCCGTCTGTCATTGGAACAGGGAATTTTTTGCGAATATCAGCTCCAATTTCATCCATCGTAGCAAAGTTACCCTGTGACTTGGCAACCACTGCCTCCGTAACACCGATAATATCATTTTCGGAAAGTTTTAAATTTTCTGCTTTTACGGCCTCTGCTAACTGTTCTGAAACAATCTCAGCCAGGTCGTCCCCGCGGCTGATGATGGGCAAGCGAAGCCCTCTGATTTGTGTGCCGAAATATCTCATTGTTATCCTCCTTCAAATTTTACTACGCAACCATTTATTGTGTCGGATTTATGTATGAATTATAGACCAAGAAATTGGATAAGTAAAATTGATATTTATTATGGAAGATATAATTTAAAATTATATGGCACCTGAAATTCTTTAGGCCTTCTGTGCACTCCCAAACAGCCTCATTCTTTTTCTTGTGGCTTCCCGTACAGCATTCTTTGCAGCTACAATGCTAAGCTCAAAGGATTTTTTCTCATCATGACAATCCGAAAAAGTTTGATGTGCTGCTAGGCACAACTCCGTACAGATGTTGATTTTCCGGATTCCGTTCTGCACCACAGTTCGAAAATCCTCATCAGACAGACCGCTACCCCCATGCAAGACTAGGGGCTTTGCTGATACTTGATTGATTTCAGCCAAACGCCCGATGTCCAACACAGGCGGCTTTACGTACTTACCATGGGCAGTACCCACAGCTACCGCCAAAGCATCAATTTCCGTTCGACTGATGAAATCTGTAACCTGATCCACCTTCGTATATTCCTCATGGCTGGTATCCTCTGCCTTTTCCTGTCCCTCAGCACCGCCTACATGGCCAAGCTCGGCCTCCACACTTGCGCCAAAGATTTGAGCTGCTTTCAGCACTTCTCTTGTTTTTTGGATGTTCTCTTCGTAGGGCAGCACACTGCCATCATACATAACTGACGTGAATCCAGCTTTCAAAGCATAGGTAATTTGATGGAAATCGGTGCCGTGGTCAAAATGTAAGCATACCGGGACCTTTGCATCACGGGCAATTTTTTGCATGATGATCGTTGCATATTCAAAAGGAATGATAGGCAAATGCACCTCTGCCAGACTCAGAATTAGCGGGGAGTTTTCTAACTCAGCCGCCTCAATGATTCCCCGAGCCATCTCCAGATTGAGGATATTAAATGATCCCACGGCGTATTTTTTATTTGAAGCATCTTGTAAGATTTCCTTTAAAGTTACTAACATATTTAACCTCCATAATTTAACAATGATTTTTCCTACACGGACTTTCTCTTGAATTGGGCTGCACTTTTAAGCTTGTACATGTTCCTTTAGTTGTGCTTTTCCATAAATTGAATGATTTCTTCATAGCTCTTGATCCCACTGGTCGCTCCCCCAGCCATCACACAGTGGGCCCCTACAGCATTGGCAAAGCGGGCACAGTCAAAAAAGTTCTGACCACGCGCATAGGCGGCCAAAAATCCTGAGCAGAAGCTATCCCCTGCCCCTGTGGTGTCTACCACCTTTATATTTTGGTATGCCAGGGAGAAGCGTCCGGGTTCGTCCGGCTTCTCACAGGCATAGCAGCCATCTTTTCCACACTTAATTACCACTTGCTTTACACCCTTGAGAAAAAACACCTCTGCCATTTTGGCAACTTCACTTTCACCAGAAAGCTTTTCAGCCTCCTCAATGCTTGGCAGAAAAAGGTCTATATAGGGATAAACCTCCTCCAGCAAAGTTCCCCATCGTCCTCGACTGTCCCAGCACACATCCAGCGCTGTAATTTTCCCCAGCTCTTTGCAAGTTCGCAAAAAATCCCGGGTTTGTTGGCCATCAAAGCGATCCAGTAAAAAGGTTCCTGTTACAAAGACCATTTTCGAATTTTTTACAAGCTCCCAGTCCATATCCTCTATCGAAAAGACTGCATTAGCACCCGTACAGTGCAAGAAGCTCCTTTCTCCATCCTTGCCGATCAAGGCAACAGAAGCCGAAGTCTGGACTTGAGCATCTACTTTTAAGCCCTGGCAGTTGACTTGATTTTCATTTAACACCTTCGTTAAAAAGCCGCCGAAGGAATCCATGCCGATTTTTCCAATGACTGCCGTTTTCAGTCCCAATTTGGCACAATTGATGGAAGCCGTCATAGCATTGCCCCCTGAATAAAGCTCCAGCGTGTCCACCAAACTTAGCAAGCCTCGCTCCGGCAATCCTTCTACCGGCTTTGCGATCACATCTGCCACAAGGATTCCAACGCAGGTAATATCATACATTTTTAATAACCTCCATACTGAGGCCTCCTTTTTGAAGCCTCATGATTCTCTTTCTCTGCTAGCATATCAGAATCTAGTATAATGTCAATAAAAAAGGCTATTGGACATCAAACAACGTCCAATAGCGCTTTTTGTCGTTTATTCTTTCTATGAAACCTTATCCCTGCAACGCTTCAAAAATAATTCGATGTTTTTTTCCTCAGAAGCCCTGTCTGCATTTTTCCGGCCGATCCGGTCACACAGACCCAGGAGAGCGATTTCCTCAATGTCTACCTGTTTGCTCATTGTTATGATATCGCTGAATTGTAAGCTGTTGACAACAAAGAGGATCTGGAGATGCCATCGGACAAGCTTGGCCACGTCTTTGATGAAGGCTTCGTCCTCAGTTAGACAAGATAAAAAGTCCTTGGCAAGCTTTGCCCCGATCTTATCATGGTCATAGGCGGTAATCTTTCCCTTGTGGACTCTCGTTGCCGGAGCTTTTCCAATATCATGCAACAGCGCCGCCCACATGAAAACCTCTGGTGATTTGCTTCGTTTTTTAATGTTTGCAGCTTCGTCTATCACCAGCATAGTATGGATCCATACATTTCCTTCCGGGTGATATTTGGGCGACTGCTCCGTGACCTTCAGCTTATAAAGGCCATCGAAGGGATACTCCTGAAACCAGGCCTCGTCATAAATTTGATTGAAATACAAAGACGGGCATGGGTCGTTTTGCAGATGGGTGTTGATTTCGACAAAGCGCTCGGCCTGCTCATTCATTCCCTTTTTCATCGTGGGGATCCTTCAAGCCAAATACTGCCCTGGCACTCTCGGCCTGAGGGCTATGCTTTACATGCTTTGAATGATATTTCCCATCGTCCCTTTTGTTGTTCTTCGTACTTTTCATTTTATTTTCGTTACTCATATTTGCCTCCTTTGTAGTCGCCCATATTGGGCAGCTTACGCTTCCTTAGCGCTTTGTATTTGGACCCAGGCCTTCCTTCCGGCTGTTATGCTCTTGATTTTGGTCACCTGAGGGCGTGTTTCTGATAGCATCTTGCAATTTTTCTTGTACGTTATTGGTTTTTTTGTGCTCTTTCATTATAGAACCTCCCTAACTCAGTCTCTAAAATATTTTCCTCTTCATTAGTGACTGAGTATTCTTATATATTCGGCAGTAGAGTTTCCAAATTGTCCGGAGCGAATGGAAACTTGCAGAGGCAAGTTTCCTATTCATGAGCGAACGGAGAATTTGAGAAACTCTTTGCCGAATATATAGTGTTCCCTGCGCACTTCTTTTATCTCTGGAAATATTGGTTAAGAACTTGTTCTATTCGCCTGTTTTAGAATGATTTCATACTGAACAAGTTACTATACTATAAAAATCTGATGGTTTCTGTTCTGACAATAGTAACTTTTTTACAGCGTGCACTGTACTGTTTCTTGCAAGTTGATTTTTTAAACCAAAGTCAATTACAAATCCATTGAATGATTTTTCTTTAATAATTATAATAACTTGTGAGTTAAAAGATCGGTACAGAAATTAAGCCGCATCGTCGTATAAAA
>CAZSXS010000104.1:0-10228 GCA_964611385.1 uncultured Defluviitaleaceae bacterium | reverse complement strand
ACTGTGGCCGGACATGGACGCATACAAGATCTGTGCTTTCATATTGTTTCCTCCTTCATTTCTCCAAGGGTATTATAAATATTCATTTGCGCCGCACTCATAGCCTCAATTTCTTGTGCAGTTAAACCTCCAAACATTTGATCAAGAAATTGGTTTGCAATTGGGCTGTTTTCCTCATTCCACTGATCCCATTTTGGAGTGGCAATAATTTGCATAGCACGACGATCAGCAGGAGCTGTTTCAATGTACACAAACCCCTTTGCTTCTAGCTTCAACACCAGTTGCTTTATATTTTGGTGTGAGCTGTCGCAAGCTGATGCCAGTTGCTTTAGGGTTGGTGGTTCATCAAACATACCTAGCATAGTCATCAAAAACCACTGCTTTGATGTCAGTTCAGTAATTCCTTGATCCATCACCGTTTGCAATCGGTTTGACAATAAGAATATGTAGCCAAAAATAACCTGACGCTTATCCATCTTTTCAAAGTCAAACATACTTGTCTCCTCATATACATAATATGTTACTTATATAGGTATTGTATTACCTAATTTAAAAATTGTCAATACTATTTTCGAGTCAATTGAGGGGTAAATTAGAAAAAAGGATGGAAGGGAAAAATTTTCTCAACGTTTGAAAAAATATCCCCTTCCATCCCTACGATATTTAAGCTTTCAACTTTTCAATTCCAATCTTGATCCGGCGTATGCTTTCATCTCGCCCAAGTACTAGGCCTAACTCTGTCGCACCACAGGGAGAGGTGGGTTTTCCGGAAAGCGCTGTCCGTATGGGCCAAAGCACCTGACCGTTTTTCAGACCCAACTTCTCGACCAGACCTAGAACGGCGTTGTGAATGCTTTCTTCTGTCCATTCCGTTGCCTCCAGAACGGGTAGTACCGCCTGAAGACTGCTTAAGGCTATTTCCTCGGTGGTCTTCATTTTTTTGTGTACATATAGCTCTGTGCTGTAGTCCGGTAAGGCTTTGAGGAAGTCCACCAGTGCAGGAGCCTCATGGACAAATTCAACGCGGGTTTGCACCCAGGTGGCAATGGTTTTTAAATCAAAGCCTTCGCCCACTGCTTCCAGAAGGTAAGGCTTTACCAGTTCAAAGAAACACTCCGGCGTAAGCCGCTTGATATGCTCGGCATTAAACCATTTCAGCTTGGTCATATCGAAGCAGGAAGGCGACTTGCTGATGTTTTTGATCTCGAATTCTTTGATCAACTCTTCCAGGGTAAAAATCTCTTGGTTGGTGGAAGGGCAAAAGCCCAGAAGCGCAATATAGTTTACCATAGCTGTCGGCAGAAAACCCTGATCGATGAGTTGCATAAAGGAGGGGGCGCCGTGCCTTTTGGATAGCTTGTGGCCGCTTTCGTCGGTGACGGTGGGCAGGTGTATATAGGTGGGAATATCCCAGCCGAAGGATTTGTATAAAAGGTTGTACTTTGGCGTGGAGGAAAGATACTCGCAGCCGCGGACAATGTGCGTAATGGCCATCAGGTGGTCGTCGATTACATTGGCAAAGTTGTAGGTGGGAAAGCCGTCGGACTTAATCAGAATCTGATCCTCGATTTCCTCGTTGCTGACGGTGATTGGCCCATAAACCTCATCCGTAAAGGTCGTTTCTCCCTCTGGGATCAATTGGCGTATGACATACTTTGCTCCGCTTTTTAACTTCTCTTGGATCTCTTCCTCGCTTAAATGCAGGCAGCGCCGGTCGTACTTGGCAAAGACCTCTGTGGGCCCGTCAGCTTGTTCTTCGCTGCTTGCTTGGGAGGCTGGTTTTTCGCCTTTTTCGCAAAAACAGTAGTATGCGGCCTTTTTCTCGACCAAAAGCTTGGCGTAGTCCAGATAGCTGTCTTTACGCTGGCTTTGTACATAAGGCCCATAGTCGCCGCCGATATCCGGCCCTTCATCATGAACCAAGCCCGCATTTCGCAAGGTTTCATAAATCACATCTATTGCGCCTTCCACAAAGCGTTCCTGGTCGGTATCCTCTATTCTTAAAATGAATTTCCCGCCCTCATGTTTGGCGATTAAAAACTCATACAAGGCTGTTCGTAGGTTCCCCAAATGCATAAAGCCGGTTGGGCTTGGGGCATAGCGCGTTCTAATCATACTTTTCTTCCTTTCTGGTTTGATGTTTGCTGTGGTTTTTGGATTTCCTTGTTGAGCTTGAATTATAAGGCAATGGCTATTTAGTGTCAATAAAAATGAAAGTTTCTGGTTTATTCTTCCTCATAGTGGATGAGCAACTCCGGGTTATGCTTCCGATCCATTTGATGACGGGCTTTTCGTTGCTCTACGGAATCAAAAATGATTGAAAAATCATAATCATCCGGGTACAGCTCTTCTGCCGGGCTTATCAGCTTGATGCGCTTGTGATTGATCAGTTGCTTCTTCTTTTGAATTTGTACGCCCAGCTCTCCTTTTTCGTTGGCACGTTTGTATATAATGCCGACTACTTTTTGCGGATACACCTTTACACTGTCCCCAATGTTAAACTGGGCACTGCGAGAGGGAGCCTTTTGGGCTTCTTCTCTTTGGATTTTGCTGATGAATACAGGAGTCGCACGCGGACTGTCGGGCTGGGAGCTTAGGAATTCTTGTCTTTCTTCTCCTTCTTGTCCTTCTTCTCTTTGTGTTTTATGCCCATTTCTTCTTTTTCCATAAGCCTCTTGATAAGCCAGACTCAACAAATGCTCTGGAAAACCCAGCCTCTTTGCAATATATAGAGCGCAGCTTTCTCCAGCCTCGCCAATTTCCAGGCGGTACAGGGGTTTGAGGCTTTCTCTGTCAAAGGTCATGCGGGCATTGCTCAGTCCTTGGGTGTTTTTGGCGTATTCCTTGATTTCGGGGTAATGCGTGGTGGCCAGAAAAAGACAGCCCCTTTCCCGCAGTTCCTCCAAGATGGAGACCGCAAGCCCCATGCCCTCTGCCGGGTCTGTGCCGGAGCCTAGCTCGTCAAGGAGGACGAGGCTTTCGGGGGTCACATTTTTCAAGATTTCAATGATGTTTGTGATATGGGAGGAAAAGGTGGAAAGGTTTTCTGTAATGCTTTGTCCGTCCCCAATATCACAGCGTATGTGGTCATGCATACAAAATACACTGCCCTCTGATACGGGTACATGAAGCCCACTTTGAGCCATGAGGGACAGTAAGCCCACGGTCTTTAACACCACGGTTTTGCCCCCGGTGTTGGGGCCAGTGATCACGATACCGGCACTGCCGCCAAATTCAAAATCAAGAGGCACGCAGTCCTGCTTTAAGAGCGGGTGCCGCCCCTGAACGATTTTCAGCGTTCTGTTGGTACTGAGGGGGACTTCTATTCCCTTCATTTCCATGGACAGCTTCGCCTTGGCAAAGGCAAAATCCAAAATTTCCATACAGTCCATATTGATCTTAAGCTCGGTGATGGATTCCCCTACCAGAGCCGTCAGGGTATAGAGGATTCTTCTGACCTCGTTGTCTTCTTCAATTTGCAGATTGGCCCTCTCCTCCTGAAGCTTTCGAACAGCGCTGGGCTCAATAAAACAGGTACTACCTGTATTGGAGTATTCGATGACGGTACCAGGTACCTGGCTTTTGTACTCCTTTTTAACCGGCAGAACCAGCCGTCCGTTGCGGGTAACCACATAGCCGTCCGCAAACCATTCCTTTTTGCTACGGAGCAGGCCTTCCAGCTTCTCTTTGATGGCAGAGGCCGTATTTTCTAACTTCCGGCGCAGGTCACGCAAGGTGGGAGAGGCGGTATCATCCACAGAGTCATTACGGATGGAGCGTTCAATTTCTTCGTAAAGCGGATCTAATATAATGAAGGAATCACCATAGGAAGCAAGGGACAGGTCATAGATTACTGCCTTTTTCAAATAACCTTTCATCCGTCGGCAGGCAGACAGAAATTCGGAAACGGCCCTTAACTGCTCGGGCACAAGCATGGCCCCTCTTTCAGTCAGCTCCAAAATGCTGTCCAGTTCCTTCATAGAGGCCAGGGGTGGGGTTCCGAGGCTTTCCAGGATTTTTTTGGCCTCTGAGGTCTCAGCCATTTTTGTTTTGCATAGTGCTTCTTTTAAAAAGGGACTCAGTAGTAAAAGCTTTTCCTTCGCTCTTTGGGATACCGCAAAGTTGGATAATTTTTCTAAAATGATGTCGAATTCTAATGTTTGATTTACGGTTGTTTTCATGGGTTCTCCTTATCGTTATTCAAGTGGGTGCTATACGCTTTCTTGGGTAATTCTGTTGGGGGCTTTAGGCATACTATTATTATAACACGATTTTACCAAAAATTCGATTACAAAAGCCTAACGAAAGTAGCGGTGCACATGCCTCAACTGAGATCCTTATGCACCGCTGGTTTTTGTCGTGTTCCATTTTTTACTTGTTCAACTTGCAGATCAAATCCTTGGACTTGCCTAAGAGCGCAAAGTCGAATATAATCTCAAAAGCAAAACACAAATATCAACTTTCTAAGGAAAAGATTCTAAGAAAAAGATTTTAAGGAGAAATTATGAGTATATTGACAGTGAAAGATGTAAGTCATGGTTTTGGTTCCAGGCAGATTTTGGAGAATGCTTCCTTTCGGTTGTTGAAGGGGGAGCACATTGGGCTAATTGGTGCCAATGGTGAGGGGAAAACCACTTTTTTAAATATTATAACCGGGAAGCTGATGCCAGATTCGGGCACCGTTGAATGGTGCAACCGCATTACAACCGGGTACTTAGATCAATATTCGAGCCTGAGTGCGGGAAAGACGATCTATATGGTGTTGAAAGATGCCTTTTTGCACATGTTTGAATTGGAACAAGAGATGCTTGCGATCTATGACCGGATGGGGGAAGCCGGTGAGGATGAAATGGATGCGCTGCTTTCGGATGCGGGAGAGATACAGGGACTTTTGGAACATGCGGGGTTTTACACGCTGGACGTGAAAATCGCTGAGTGTGCAAGTGGTCTGGGACTGAACGAAATCGGTCTTGATCGGGATGTCTCAGAATTGAGCGGTGGGCAGCGTGCCAAGGTGCTATTGGCAAAGCTCTTGCTTGAAAACCCCATGATACTGATCTTAGACGAGCCAACGAACTTTTTGGATGAAAATCATATTGAGTGGCTCAAAGGATACTTACAGAATTATGAGAACGCTTTTATTCTAGTCTCTCATGATACTTCCTTCCTGAGTGCCGTGGTGAATGTGATTTATCATACGGAAAATGCAACCTTAACCCGCTATAGTGGAAGCTATGAGCAGTTTTTGGAGATGTATCAGCTAAAAAAACGCCAGCTTGAGCAAGCCTACGAAAAGCAACAAAAGGAAATTGATAAGCTGGAGGATTTTATCGCCAGAAATAAGGCACGGGTAGCCACCGCCAATTTGGCAAAGAGCCGTCAGAAAAAGCTTGATAAAATGGATATCATTGAGCTTTCCCACGAAAAGATTAAACCAAGCTTTTCTTTCCAGACTGCCCGCACGCCAGGAAAAATACTGATCAATGCAAATGAACTGATACTTGGATACGATGAGCCCCTGACCAGACCGATGTCCTTTATATTGGAAAGAGGCCAAAAGGTTGCTATTAAGGGCGTCAATGGCTTGGGGAAAACAACCTTGTTAAAAACCCTTCTTGGCATTATTCCCTCCATCACCGGGGAGCTAGTCTTAGATCCTTATGTGGAGATTGCCTATTTTGAACAAGAGGCCGCTGATTCGAAAAACACAGCGCTTGAAGAAATTTGGAATGAATATCCCAGTATGACCAATGGAGAGGTACGTAGTGCCTTGGCAAAATGCGGTCTAACCACAGAGCAAATTACAAGCCAGATGCGCGTACTCTCTGGTGGTGAAAACGCCAAGGCCCGGCTTTGCAAGCTCATGCTGAAAGGGATGAATCTTCTTGTGTTGGACGAGCCCACTAATCATCTGGATATTTATGCCAAGGAGGCTTTGAAAAAGGCCATCCAGGAGTTCAACGGAACCGTTTTGCTGGTATGTCATGAGGCAGAGTTTTACCAAGGACTGGTAACGGATGTTTGGAATATTGAGGATTTTACCACGAAAATTGTTTAAGCATTTCGTTTAGCAATAATGTGTAATTTACAATGCGTGATCGGGGAGGGTATTTTGAAACATCCTACGGCTTTATCCACTAATTCAAAGTTGTTATTGTTCATAAAATCTTCTCCTTTATTTTTCACTTCACTTTATTAGACAGTCGTACAGGATAGGTTGTGACAAGAAAAAGCTACTCATTTTGTACTGTTACTTCACTGTTGTTCATCATCTGCATATCCCTAAAAACCCTTTTCGACAGTAAGGAAATCAAACCCGAAAGTAAGGCAGCTGCGAAGAGGATAAGATAGGGCGTTGATTTGAACGCATCAAACAAAAGGCCATACAAGCTTTGCCCTAAAGGCTGAGAGCACATAGCAAGAGCCATCGCACAGGAGATGACCTTGCCGGTCAAGTGACTTGGGGTTTCGCCCTGAATAAAGGTCAGTAGCTGAATGGTCACCATGGTTGACACACTCATCATAAAAAAGCTGCTGACACAGATGACCAAATAGCAAGTAAAAGGTGGTAAGCCCAGCAGCAAAACAACAGCAATGGGCAGAATCAAGAGGGAAATGATAACAAGTAGAAGGTATGTATTTTGTACCTTCAATTTTTTTGCAAAAATCCCAGTGATAATCCCCCCGAATAAGCCACCTGCCGCAAAAGCGCCTTGGGAAAATCCAAAGAACGTATCAGACAAGGCGAGGGTTTGCGTAATCAGTACAGGCATGGAGACAATCAACATGGAGCTTAAAAACAAGTTAAAGCCACAAATAATACCGATGGTCTTAAATATAACCGGCTTATCCTTTCTCATAAACCGAAAGCTGTCTTGAAAATCTTGTCGAACGATCTCTAGTATGCCTTGCTTTTCTTGGCTTTTGGTATAGGGAAGAACGATAAACAGTTCCATGACGGCTGATAAAAAGAAGCAAATGCCGCCAACAAGAATAATCCGTGTCAGCCCCCAAAGTCCAAAGACGATGCCGCCCAGGATGGGCGCCAAGAGTCCAGCCAATGCATTCACCTGGTTAATAACGGCGTTGGCGGTGAGCAGGTTTTCGCTGCTGGCTAGAAGGGGGATGCTGGCCTGAACTGTAGGCTGATACGCACCCTGGATTGCAAAAAGCACCATCAGCGTAAGAATCAGCAGCAAGACCAAATCGACCTTCCCCAAGAGCAGGAACAGGGCCAGCATTAAGGCAGCTGTTAAAAAGTCCAGAATAACCATAACATTTCGCTTGTTGACCCGATCCGCCAGGATGCCGCCGATGGGGGTCAGAATAATCATAGGTAAAAAGGATAAAGCCATAACCAAGCCGTATAAAGTGGCTGAACCCGTTTGATTCAGGAGATAAAGGGGCAGGGCAAAGCGGACAATCCCATTGCCAAACAAAGAAATAATCTGCCCAATCACAACCAAAGTAAAATCCTTGTGAAATAATTTGTTACTCATTGAATGCCTCCATATGCTTAAAAAATTATACCGGCGTTTGGTATGTAAAATACCGAAAAAAGAATCTGCCCTAAAGGCAGATCAGTACACACTGCTTCCATACGATATTTTATACTCAGTTTCTTAAACAGTTACAAAGCTAGCATCCTTAAACTGGGTAAATTCCATTGTTCTGGGTTGGGGCTTTGCAAAGCTGACAGTGCCTGAGTAAAGCAACCAGATAGTATACATAAATAGCTTACTGTAGCTTGGGGAATGAGAAAAGTTTCTCAATTTTCTTAAGTAGTTCGTCATCAACCAGAGGAACACCTAAGGCCTCCGTCATATGCTTAAAGAACAGACACTTGTTCGCCATTTCTTCCTGAGTCATGGTAAAGACCACTGGATTAAGCCAAATATTTGAAATCAGCAGAAGAACCTCGGATAACTCCTTTGGGAACTCAGTTTGAATACTACCATCTAAAATACCCTCACGAACAACAACTTCAATAAATTCGGGAGCAATCACATAAATAGAGGATTCAATCTGCGCCGCCAGGAGTTTAGGATGCTTGATGAAATTAGGAACCATTAAATACGACAGGTTATTTGCCATATTATCCAGGGAATGAAAGTAGAATTGCTTAATCTTCTCCAGTCCACACAGGTTCTTGCTGTCTCTGATTTGAATATACCTGTCTATGGTCTCCTGAGCGTTTCTGTTCATAACAGCATCAAAGATTTCCGGCTTTGACTTGAAATGATGATAAATGGCTCCCTTACTTAAATCCCCCAAGGCTTCAATGATATCTTGAATAGTGGTCTGTTCATAACCTTTTTTTAGGAACAACTGCATTGCTGTTTCCAGTATCCGGTTAACTGTAAGCTCGGGGTATTTATTTCTTGACAATCTTTTCACCTCGTTTCACATACATACGTTCGGTATGTATTGACTGTAACATAGACTTTGCACTTTGTCAACCTGTTTTTTCTGGATGGGGTAACATTATCTAAGAGGAAACACAGCATGATGAAGAAAAGGGGCTTTTTCCTTATACAAATGAATTGTTTCCTTTGAAAGCTAAGCGGATGTCCCCTATTTTTTCTTTTTCCTTATTGACAGATCAAATCTATACTGTATAATTAGTTACATAGATAGATAGGTAACTAATAAGACTGGAGGTGACTCTATAGCTATGGACTTTTCAAACGATAAATCAATCTTTTTGCAGGTCGCACGCATGATAGAAAATGAAATATTAAGGGATATCTTGCAGGAAGATGAGCAGTCGCTTTCCACCCATGAGCTTGCACGGGTTCATAATATTAACCCGAATACGGCGGCGAAAAGCTTGTCAACGTTAATGGCTGAAGGCATTTTATACAAAAAGAGAGGGGTGGGTATGTTTGTGGCAAGCGGAGCAAAACAAAAGATTCTTGCCAAACGGCGGTTTGAATTTTCGAATACCTTTATAAAACCGCTGTTACATGAAGCAAAGGTTATGGGGATTGAAAAATCGGAGCTAGTAAAGCTTATTATGGAGGAGGAAGTATGAGCGAACTTGTTTGTAAAGATTTATCCAAAGCCTACGGTAAAAAAGAGGTATTAAAGGGCATTAGTCTAACCCTTGAGCCGCATAAGATCTATGGTCTAATCGGTAAAAACGGTGCGGGTAAAACCACGCTCCTAGGCATCTTGTCTGCGCAAAACCCTGCTACGAGCGGTATTGTTACCTATAAGGGTGAAAAAATCTGGGAAAACCAAAGAGCATTGAATGAGATCTGCTTTTCCCGTGAAATTAATGCTACGATTGTATTCGGGGCTGACAGCAGAAAAATTAAAACGCTACTTAAAACCGCTGAACTGATGTTTCCGTATTGGGACAAGGACTATGCGGCAAGGCTTGTTTTGGAGTTTAATTTGGACGTCAAGAAACGGCTTAATAAGCTCTCAAAGGGTATGCTCTCAGCTGTGACCATTATCATTGCTTTGGCCTCAAAGGCACCAATGACCTTCTTAGATGAGCCGGTTGCCGGACTGAATGTGTTTATGAGAGATCGCTTTTATAAATTGCTCGTTGATGAATTTTCAAATACAGAACGCAGCTTTGTTGTTTCCACACACATTATTGACGAAGCGGCAACTATGTTTGATGACGTGATTATCCTTGATGAGGGCACAATTGTAAAAAATGAAAATACGGATGAGCTGCTCGCTCACCACAGGATTATAAGCGGTAAGGACAGCGATATAGACGAATTTTGCAAGAAGGGGTATAAGGTGGTTCATAGTGAAACGTTGGGGCGGAGCAAGAGTGTTTGTATCGAAATAAATGATTTGAGAAGCTTTGAACGCGATTTGCAAAAATATGATTTTGATATATCCCAAGCCAGCTTGCAAAAACTGTTTATGCACCTGTTGCAATCGGAGGGGTGAGAAAGTGAAAAATGGATTTTTCAGGAACTTTACATTCGACTTATACAATTTTACGTTTTCAGTGATGTGCTTACTGCCATCTCTGATGGGTATGTATTTCCTTTTCCTATTTATTGGAATTAAAGTGAAAATTGATTACTTGGCCGCTGCGTTTTCTATCTTTACGATGACATTCCTGATTCATCGGTCAACCGTTTTTTACAAATGCACCGTGGGTTTTAGCATTACGCGCAAAAATTATTTCTTATCTGGAACTGTCTTAGAGCCTGTCTAAAATCTTTTCAACAACACCGACAAGAACGCCAATTTAGCC
>CAZSXS010000103.1:0-10325 GCA_964611385.1 uncultured Defluviitaleaceae bacterium | reverse complement strand
TAGGCGGCTCGAACGAGAAGCCCCCGCTTCTTTAAGCGGCGGGAGTACGTCACTAGATAAGGTTAGTGTTTTATCAAAGCAATAGTGGCTAATAAGCCGGATATGTACGTTCATTCTCTACACCCCACCTTTTACTTTTTCAACCACACTTCGCAACTTTTCCATAATCAAGCCATAATTCCCTTTCTCATGTGAGAAGGTGCAGTTACTGCAACTTTTAATCCCGCTTTCCATATAATAAGGATTACCACCACACTCCTGACCAAGTGCATATAAGGGGCAGAAACAAAAAAGACAATTAAAATTATCCTCATCATCTGTGCTGTGACAAGGAAAATATTCACAAGCCCTATTGCAAATGAACGAATAAGACTTTCCACGCCAGTATTCATGCTTCATTTTTTTATCCTCCTTGCTATCATTTAAACAAAAAAAGCCTTAGTCACAGAGACTAAGGCTATAATTTACCAAAAATGCAGACAAAATGGGCGCAAAGCCCTAAAAATGAGCACAAAGACAAATCATAAACCTCATATCCTGTGAAGTTTAATGAAATCATATTGGCAGGTCTTTCGACTCAGACATTCACGCTCATTTCACCTTCCCGAATTTCTCAGTGGTTGTGTATGCTTAAATCATGCAAACACTTGAAAGAGCTACGTCATCACGGCAGCAGGACTGTTCTGGAGTTACACCAGATTCCCTATTATCGCACAAAATTGTGCGCACCAATAATCAATATACTCAGTTTCTTAAACATTTATAAAGCCGCCATCATTCGATCTGATTAAACTCTATTGTTTTGGGCGGCGGCTTTGCAAAGTTGAACGTGACTGAGCATAATATTCAATTGTTTCTATAATAAGTCATAAAGGCAAAAAAGTCAATGCAATTTATTTTTGGGGTGACTATACTCAGCATCTTACTTCCTCAAACGAAATGCCGCTGCCATCCCTTTGAGCAACTCAGCTTGACCAGCCAACTCTTCTACCCGGGCAGCTACTTCCTGAGACTCGGAGGAGTTGGATGAAATAACGTTGGAGATGCTGGCCATTTCTTTGTTGAGCAGTTGAATCGCTTCCACCTGCATTTGGCTTGAGTCGAAGTTGTTGTCCATTAGAGCAGATAGAGAGCCCACATCCGCTATGATCCTGTTCAGTATCTCTTGAGTGGCACTGGCTGTGTTTGCGCCGTCCTTAATCTTGTCAATGGCCCCACTAATTAAGGTACTGATTTCTGTTGCGTTTTCTTGGCTCTTAACGGCCAAGTTCTTTACCTCTGTTGCCACAACGGAAAAACCACGACCTCTTTCTCCGGCTCTGGCCGCTTCTATGGAGGCATTGAAGGCTAATATACTCGTCTGGAAGGCAATCTCATCTATAACCTTAATGATCTTGTTAATGCTCTGAGATACCTCAGTTAAACTCGTCATGGCCACAGACATTTCCGTCATACGCTTGCGACCCTCGTCAAGGCTTAGCTTGGTTTTCTCTGCAAGACTACTGCCCTCAGAGGCGTTATTGTATCCTACCTGGGCCTCCTCGTTTACCTTTTGCGTCCTGTCATGTAAAATTTCCATAGATCCAGTCTGCTGTGCCGAACCCTCGGCAATGCGTAAACTGCTTTGGGATATGTGATTCAGTCCGTCGGATACCAGAGCCGTTGCTGCTCCTAATTCATGCATGATCCGGTTAAAGCTGTCAATGATGATGTTCAGTGCATTTTTTATGGTTGCATATTGCCCGATGTACTCGCGCTTAACACTTAAATTCAAATTATTTTGAGACAGCTGAGTCAGGATCTCATCAATCTCAAAAATATAGGAAGAAACGTCAGCAATCGTCGTGTTCAGCGAAGTTTTAATCGTTAAAAAGTCTCCCTTGTAGTCTCCGCTCATTTTTATATCAAATTGTCCTTGGGAAACGGCTGAAAGAACCATAACAGCCTCGTTTAGGGGCTGGGCTACGTTGTCCATCAATTTGTTTAAGGACTGCATCAGATAAGCCCAATCTCCCTGAAAGCTGCCGATGTCAGCACGCTTCGAAAGTTGACCCAGAGAGGCGGATTCTGCCAGGTTGTTAATCTCATTGTTAATTAAAATCAGGTTGTTCTTTAGCATCTCGCCACACTGAGTAATCTGTGCCTTTTGACCCGGATATTTCTTAATAAGGATACTAAAATCGCCTTCAGCGAAGCGCTTAAAGATTTCAATGATTTCCATTAGGATCCCAGAGTAGTCGGAGGCCATCTTCTGCGTACTGTTGGCTACGCTCTCATAGGTTCCTTCGTATTTGGAAGTATCAATGCAAAAATCAAGCAAGCCTTGATCATGCTGACTTGAAAGTTCAAAAATATCGTTCAATAAGAAATTGAAGGTCTGGATCATAGAGCGGAAATTGTCCAACAAAAGTCCGATCTCATCATTTGTGGAGGGTGGTAGTTGGAAGTTAAAATCACCTTTTTTGACCCTCTCAGAGACAGTCAGCAAATCAGATAGGGGTTTGATCGTTTTTTCAGTGGCTTTGTAGGTGAAGTGGAGGATAAAAAATAAACCTAGGAAGAGAATAATAAATAGACTCCACATGAGCATGTTGCTGAGCCGATGAATATCAGAGAGGGGTACCACGACAGAAAAGCTATAGCTTTTATCGTAGATTGAAAAGTCAACCGGTACTGTAAGTGATTTCGCTTTTTTCCCATTGGTCAGTGAAATGGTGTCCGTATATGCAATGCCGTTAAGCTTTTTTGTGCTCACATAGGTTTCGTTGATTTGCTTACCGATATCCTCATAAATGGGGCTGTATATCACAATGTCCTCATCGCTGACAAAGGTTACATAGCCGTCATAACCAGTATCTTTAAAAACAAATTCTGGTTTTAAGCTATCGAAAAGCTCATTCAGATAAATATCCGCACCTAAAACCCCAATGATCGTTCCATCTGCATTTTTCATAGGCATCGCAATAGAAAAAATAAAGTCCGTTTCGATATTATTCCCATATAGGTATGGTGGGGTTATATGTAAAGTTCCCGAGTCAAAGGCTTTCCGGTAGTAATCCTCCTCGTATTCACCATCCGTGAATTCATTTCCATAATAAAACTCCATGGGCTCACCTGGGATATTGGTGGGATTGGCCAATACATTAAGGCGTCCGGTCTCTGAGCCAAAGGGAATTAATTTGATGTATTCTGCATCCCGGCCATCAAAAGCATTAGGTTCAATCATCAGGTAAACCCCGTCAATCAGATTGGCATGATTGGAAGTAGCAAGTATCTGCCCAAGAAGTTCCCGATCACTCACGCCTTCCACCAAAAGGTCTTGGATGGAAAAAAGCGTCCCTTCCAACTGGTAAAGGTAGGCGATGGTGGAATCAATTCTTTCTCTCATGCTGTCTGAATAATGGTAGCCCATTTCTGTAAGCTCTCTTCGGGTATGAGCATTAACCATGATGCCTAATGAAACTTGGATTAAGACAATAATCATGATCATACTGATCATAGTGGTTACCAAGGTTCTTCCAGTAATTTTTGATTTGACGCTTTTAAATGGCTTTTTCTTAATCATAAGGACCCTCCACCTTAATTATTTTTTTGTTTCATTATGCACGGGACGGAGGAAAAATGCAATAGGCTTTTTCTTAATGTAATGCCTTTTTTCGAACGAAAGAAAGCAAGAAGAGTACAAGATCGTTTTTCATTTTTTCCTTGCACTATTTCTTCAATTGTAGTAAACTGCTGTATAATTTTTGAAAAAAATGCGACGTGGGAGGATATTATTTTGGAGGAAGTCAGACATGAAGAAAAGTTTAATTTCTAAGTTCTTACTGATGGTAGGAATCATCGTAGGTTCCTTCGTGGTGTTGCTGGGGGCAGCGGTTTTCGCCTACACCATGGCTGGTGGAACACTTTCCATAGAATCAATCGGAGATGATATAGAGAATATTTATAACAACAACATTATCGGCACTGCAACACCACCAACTGAAAAGCCTTCTCCAACTCCCACTGCACCGAAGGTTCCCTTGCGAACGAATTTTATGGTTGTGGGCCTGGATCAGGAAGAATACAACACAGACACATTGTTTGTTGGTTGTTTTGACAGTCAAACAGGCAAGGTTTCTTTGATCTCTATTCCGAGAGATACAAAGGTAACTTTTAATCATGATTGGGCAAAGGAAGAAGTCGCCGCAGGCAAAAAGATGCCTTCTGTGTCAAAAATCAACGCACTTCGAGCCTTGGCCAAAAAAGACGGCTTGAAATACTTAAAAGCTGAACTAGAGGCAATACTGAATATAAAGATGGATTATTATGTAGAAATCAATATTCAGGCTTTTCGGAAAATCGTGGATGCCGTTGACGGAGTTGAATTTGAAGTGCCCAAGGGCGGCTTGTACTACAAAGATCCATTACAAAAACTGGTTATCGCTATTCCGGGCGGCAAGCAAGTCCTAGACGGCAAACAGGCTGAAGGCTTGGTTCGCTTTCGCGGCACTTACGCCAGAGGGGATCTCCAACGTATTGAGGTTCAGCAGGCCTTTATGAAGGCTATGTTTCAGCAGGTTCTGAATAAAGATACGCTGATGAAGAATGCCCTTGAACTTGTTTCCATCATGATCAGCTATGTAAAGACAGATTTCGGTATCACAGACGTGCCCAAATACATGGGTTTCATTAATAAATTGAGCGTGGACAGTATTGAAACCTACACTCTTCCTGGCCATGCCAAAACAGAAACCCTTGCTAATGGGGATGATGCTTCTTACTATTATCTTGATACAGCAGAAGTCAAGGCATTATCCGATAAGGTGTTTTACGGGATCGGAGTCGAGCCTGAAACGGAAGAGGATGAAGAAAACGCTTCGTCTGAAACCGATAATACAAGCCCTAAGCCTAGCAGCTCAGCTAGTACTACGGCCAGTCCTAAGCCAAGCGCTTCAGTCGGTACCTCAGCCAGCCCCAAGCCTAGCAGTTCGACTGGTACCTCAGCTAGTCCTAAGCCAAGCAGTTCGGCTGGTTCCTCAGCTAGTTCTAAGCCTAACAGTTCAGCTGGTTCCTCGACTAGCCCTAAGCCAAACAGTTCTGCTAGTACCTCAGCCAGTCCTAAGCCTAGTAGTTCAGCTGGTTCTTCTACCAGTCCTAAACCCAGTAGTTCTGCCGCGGCTAGCACCAAGCCAAGTGCTACGGTTACGGATGTAAAATCGTTACGGATTCAAGTTTTGAATGGCAGTGGTGGTGACGGAGCGGCTACGAAGTTTTCCAATGTATTAAAGGCTGACGGTTTTAAGGTGGATGAAGTCGGAAATTATTCTGGTACGCAGAAAAAGGAAAACCGAATTGTGGCGAGAGATGAAGCTCATGCAGAAGCTTTTACGGACTATTTTGAGAACTATAGCATAGAGTTGGACAATAATATGCCCTCAAAGTTTGACGTCATTATCATTCTTGGTACTAGCGGACGTAAATAAAAGGAAGGGAATCTGAAATCAAAAGGGGAGATAGTATGTCTAGTTTTGTATTAAAGGTCATAGCGCTTACTTGCATGATCATTGATCATTTTGGGGCTGTAACGGGGGATGCGAATCTGTTGCGAGGCCTGGGAAGAATTGCTTTTCCCATTTATGCCTTTCTCATTGCCGAAGGCTGCACCAAGACAAAAAACATGCAAAGGTATTTAAGTCGGCTTTTGCTCTTTGCCTTTGTTTCGGAAATTCCCTTTGATTTGCTCTTTTCTAATGCGTATTTCAAGTTTGACAGCTCGAAGGCGTTTCTATCTTTGTCTGGAGTAAGCGTTTTAGACTTCTACTATCAAAACGTATTTTTTACTTTGTTTTTGGGTGCTTTAGCTATTTTTTTCCAGAAAAACTATCCGAAATACTCTGTGATTGGTTTGATCAGTTGCTGCGCAGTCGGCATTCTGCTTAAAACAGATTACGACGTGATCGGTGTTCTAATGATCTATGCCCTCTATACGTTATCCCAGCGGGCAATCCTACTAAATCCAAGATTCAATCCAAAGCATATCCAATGTTTGATTCTTGTGGGCTACGGTCTCACGATCGCCCCAACCAGGCCCCTACCCTTTTGGCTTGTAATGTTGGCACCGCTGTTTGTCTTTTTATATAATGGTCAACGAGGCCCTAGTAACAAGTTGATTCAGGTTGCCTTTTATGCAGCTTATCCCCTGCATATACTGCTTTTGTTTCTGCTATGGCAGCAAGGCACACTATAGAAACAGAATTTATCGAAATGGATTGATTACCAAAATACAGTAGTCATGGACAGTAACTTCTTGCTTTAATTTTAGAAAGTGGGATTGTTGAAGCTGCCATAGGCTTTTTGGAGGTTTATTTGTGACTGAAACGATCATTTATAATGGAAGCAATGAAAATGAATGTTACCGCTTGGTGGAAAAGTACTTTGGACGGGAAGCCAACCTGGGCTTTAAGTATTTTTGCAACGACAAAAGCCTTTTACCAGAGCCAAGCCTAACCAAGGGGAACTTAGTGCTTTTGACTTCTACTCTTAGCGAGGAGGATGTTTCGGCCTTCAAAAGGTGTGTACTGATCAAAATTCAATATCAGGAGGACATTCAAGTCCTAAACGGAAAGTTGGAGCTTTCGGAGCTTCTGCCTTTACAGAAAGCATATTCATCCTCCGTTTTTGTGACCTCTGCCTCCCGTCCGGAAAACAAACTGGTCAGTCTCGACCGCTATGAGTATATGTTTTTCCGAAAGGTCGCAGCGCTTACGAAGGAAAGAACAGAGGCCCCGGACAATCAGGCCTGGCAAGCAGCTGGATTTCGGGCAATTTTGGTTGAAGAAAAGGGATAAGTGGAGGGAAGAATTCTTCCCCTACTTATCCCTTTTTGTGAATAAAATTGCAATTGCAGATAGCAAATGTTTCGTTTGTAAGTATAACCGCATACCTATAATTTGTGATGCTACAACCGCTGATTTTATGGGAAAAACTATTTTTCATATGTTTAATCATTTACCCAATTTGGCTATAACACGTTTAATTTGTACTGTTCAATCCAAGCATTCGGAATTCCGCGATTCTTTGAGTACTAATTGATCTCACTAAACGTATTTTAACATTTTATGAGTGCACTTCTTCAATTTTGTAATCACAGTCAATATTAAACATATTTATATATTCTGTGGCTGCTATTCTAATGTTAGGCACAACAATTCCAATATGATGGATAGAAAACATAATATTAGCTCCTTATAGCTAACATTTAGCAACTAAACTGACATCATTTCAATTGCCTCAAAAAATCCATGCAAATTTTCGCTTCAGTAAATCCGTCCGGTTTTTGTGTCTCGCTTTCTACTATAATCAAAATACCTAATTGAGTAGATTTTTGGTATACTTCTAATGCTGGAGCAGTTCCCATCCCTAAAGGAAACTCTTCTCCTGTACTCACACCATCTTTCAAGTGGATAAAAGAAATTCTATCTTTATGTTGTTCAATCAATTCAACAGGATTCTGTCCTGCAACAAATGCCCAAAAAGTGTCTATTTCCAAAGTAAGATTTGTCTTTTCTATGATTTGATTAAAGCTTATAGAACCATCTTCGTTTGGCAAAAACTCATTACTATGATTGTGATAGCCTAAAATAAGCCCTTCTTTTTTTAACTTAATAGAATAATCGTTAGCCAATTCTATAAAATCATCAATGTTATTTTGACATTTCAATTCATAAGAAAGTATGATTAAACTACGAAAGGACCCTATTTAACATGCTCTACCAAACACGAAGTGATTACAACACCACCTCCATACAGCAAATAACAAAACTATAAACAAATGCCTGTTTGTACAAACATAATATAACTAAACGAATGAGTCTATGACTTTCATTTTCAACTTGGCTAAACGAATAATCAATATTTAAATAAACAGCGAGTAAAACAATCAGTTCAACTGTAGCCGTAATCAAATGTACCGCTTAGCTTTGCAAAGCCACCACACAAAACAATAGAATTGATCAAGCTTGAATGAAGGTGACTTGGAAAATGGTTTAGAGGCTGCGTATAAAGGCTGATATATTACTTAGCGACTCCCCCGCAGGCGTCTTACCAAAGAAATGAATAAACAGCCCAATCACAACCATGACCACGGGCAAAATAATCCAAACAGGCACCCCAAGTCCGGCAGGGATGTAGCCCAGAAGCAGAGTCGCACCTGCAATCAGGAGGGCATAGGGCATTTGCGTGTTGACATGTGAAATGTGTTCACAGCCTGCACCCATGGAGGAGAGAATGGTGGTGTCAGAAATAGGCGAGCAGTGGTCACCGAAGATGGCGCCGGTCAGTACCGCGCTGGTGCAGACTACAACAAAGCTCATTTCCGGATTGACCGAATGGGCTAAAGGAATGGCCAAAGGCATCAGTATACCCATGGTTCCGTAAGAAGTTCCTGTTGCAAAGGAGATAAAGGAGCCGAAAATAAAAATTAGGGATGGCAGTAAGAAGGGAGCAATGCTGTCTTTTAGATAGTTCTTTAAGAAAACGGCGGTGCCTAGCTCTTTGATGACAGAACTCAGGGACCAGGCCAGGATCAAAATAACACAGGTTACTAATAGGGCCTTCAAACCGTCCAACCAGACATTGATGGCTTCTTTAATGGTGAATATTCTTTGAACCAAAGACATGGCGATAGCAACGATACCGGCAAAGAGGGCCGATTGGAACAAGGCAACAGAAGCGTCGGAGGCACCGATACACTCCCGAAGGGCCTCAAAAGATAAGGGGGATTTGGAAACAAGATCAATGAGCAGGATATCTTCTCCGCCCATGATGGCATCATAGCCGCTGAAATAAAAACTCAGAAGAGCGGCAACGATCAAGGTACCGATAGGAATAATGGCATTCCATACACTCAATCGAACACCCGCCTTCGGCTCCAAGTCCGAGGCTGCATCAATAACCTGAAGCTCAACTTTGCTTTTCCCTTGAAGGGCAAGGTCTTGGGCTTTTTTCATTGGGCCGAGATCTTTTAATAAGTAAGCTGTGATAAAGACACAGAAAAGCATCAGTATGTTATAGAAACGGAAAGGAATGGTAGAAAGAAAGACACCGAAAGCGTCCACCTCCTGCCCGACCGACAAGAATCCATCTCGAATAAGGCCAACTTCAAGACCAATCCAAGTGGAGATGATGGCAATACCGGCAATGGGAGCGGCAGTGGCGTCCACGATGAAGGCAAGACGCTCTCTGGAAATTTTCATTTTATCAAAGACAGGGCGCATCATAGGACCGACAATTAAAGAATTGGCATAGTCGTCGAAGAAAACCAAGATACCCAGCATCCAGGTAATCAGCTGTGCGCTGCGAGGGGTTTTAGCTCTTTTGACCAGGGCTTCGGCAATGGCCTTAGCGCCGCCCATCTTGGCGACCAGGTTAATCACGCCCCCGATCAAAAGAACCTGGAGGATGATACCCGCATTCCAGGAATCAGAGAGCGAGGACAAGGCTCTTTGCACGAAGTCCAAAAAAGCAGCAATCAGAGCGGAGAAGACATTTTTATTCAGGATACTGAGCAAAAAGCCGCCGGTAAGGGCGCCGATGAACAAGGACAGGATGACATTTTTGGTAATAAAAGCCAGTGCAATAGCAACGAGAGGGGGCAAGAGCGTCAAAACACCAAACTGCGAGGCATTAGCCTCCGCCACCTCTGAAGCAAAAACAACCTGATTCATAAAGACCAAAGCAAGGATCAGCACAGCAAGCAATCTTACTTTTTTCATAGGTTCCTCCATTCTGCGTCACGCGCAATTAAGTTGTCGTTAGAGACCTTGGGGGAGGGAGGAGGAAAACTTTTTTCAAACGGCGAAAAAAGTTTTCCTCCCTCCCCCAACCCCCCTTCCTCCTCCTTTCAAAAAAGCCGGATATGGGGGAATTAGGATTGATTGGGATCAGCTTCTCAAAAAAATTTTTCCTAGCCCTAAGGTCTTAACTATTGGTTGTGTGAATAGTACACTATAATTTTTCAGAATGCAACAAAAAAATCAAAATTATTCAGACTATTTCGGAAACTCTGAGCAACAATTTTCTTGACTCCTGTCCAGCTTTTTAAAAAAATAAGAGTTGAAAGAGTTGAAAGAGTTGAAAGAGATGAAAGAGATAAAAGAGATGAAAGGAGGGAATAAGCTGAACCTACAAGTTGGTTATCCTACGCTTTTCAAAAAATCTAATCTATCAAGATTCCCGTGTGCTCTATACAACCCCCATGTCCGGCTTTTTTGAAAGATGAGGATGGGGGGGTGGGGGGAAGGAGAAGAAAACTTTTTTCGCCGTTTGAAAAAAGTTTTCTTCTC
>CAZSXS010000102.1:0-10334 GCA_964611385.1 uncultured Defluviitaleaceae bacterium | reverse complement strand
CAAAAAAGGAATGCTGCCAAACCGTAAAGTTTTGCAGCATTCCTTTTTAAATTTGTTTACCGTTTTTAAAAATATATTTGATACTGTACTGCTCATCCACCAGGAGAAAGCTTGCTTTGTTTCCCAATGTAAGGGAGATGTCAATGCCCATGGAACGGGCGGCATTCTCCGAAAATAGTCGGGTGATCTTCTCGGGTGGATACTTAGCAGACAGCATCACAGCCGAACGGCTTAAATCAATGCAGCTTCCGCACAGGGTTCCTGCTTTTGAGAACACAGCGTTATTCTTAATCAAGTAACCCTCTTCAATTTCAAAACCGTCCTCATATTCAAAGCCGCAGCTTTCACCGCCATCGGAAACAGCCATAACCTTGTCAGTACCCTTTTTGTAAATCAATAGCTCCTTCGCTAAGTCTGAAAGGTGCACTGAGTCCGCTATCATTTCGCAGTATACTCCGGCATTGGTCAGCAGACTGTCCAACATCATAGGCTTTCGATGGTGGAGTGGGGGCATGGCATTAAAGGTGTGGGTGCTATGACTGATACCATCTGATATGGCTTTTTCCGTTTCCTCAAAGCTTGCATCACTATGGCCGATGGAGGGGATTACGTTGTACTTTTTCAATAAGTTAATGGCCTCCAGTCCATTTGCAAGTTCTGGAGCGATTGTCATTATTTTGACATAACCCTGAGCCTCAACCAGAAAATCTTCTAGGGCTTTAATGTCAATTTCACGAATTTTGTTGGGGTCAATGGCTCCGCAGCGCTTCTGATTTAAGTAAGGTCCCTCAAGGTGTAAACCACAAAAGTGCGCCCCCCAAGCCTCGGCAGCAGGCAGTATTTTTTTGTAGCTTTCAATCGTTTGCAAATATTCCTCAAAGCTTCTTGGGCCTATAGTAGGACATGCCCATAACACGCCTCTTGAGGCGTAGGCTTTTAACAGTTCAAGCAAGTCGGGGGGATTACCCTCGGAGCTGTAGCCTCTGAATCCGTGGGTGTGTATGTCTACAAAGCCGGGCACTAGAAATAACCCAGAAGCATCCAACGTTTCCGAGTCTGTAGAAAAGGCAGAAATACGATCCTCATGAATACAAAGCTCATGCTTTTCATACTGCCCGTTGATGATAATCGTTCCGTTTATAATTTTCATAAGCTAGCACCTCCATAAACCCCTGCTAAATTACCCAACTGGCTGGCAAAAACCTTTGCCCCAAATCTGGCCCTTGACAGTTTCTCTGCAATGGGATTCATTAGAAGATCGCCCACTTGGCTAATCCCACCGCCAATAACAACCGCCTCAGTATCCAATATGTTCAAAAAATCGCAAAGCCCCATCACAATATAATCTGTAAATGTGTCTAAGAGCTCTAAAGCAACCTTGTCGCCCAAGCTTACCGCTTCAAAAAACAGTCGCCCGTCAATGGCATCCAAATCCCCCTTACATAACGCTTGCAGTAAGGAGTTTGTTATATTTTTATGCGCTTTGACCTGCCTAAGAAGAGCAGAAGCAGAAGCGTATTGCTCAAAGCAGCCTTTCCTTCCGCAAACACAGGGCAGTCCATCACGAATTAAAACGGCATGACCTAACTCACCAGCAGCGCAGGTGCCCTTGTATAAGCGGCCATTTAAGTAAAGGGCACCTCCCACGCCTGTACCCAGCACAATCATTAAAGCGTGCTTGTATCCCTTTAAGGCACCGTGTTTGATCTCACCGATTAAAGCAGCGTTTGCATCGTTCTCACACTTGACCATACAGTCGGTCATACTTGATAAAACCTTTTGAAAGTCAAATCGGTCAATGCCCAGGTTGCCGGCTGAATAAACCACCCCATCTGCTACCTCCCCAGGCACGGAAAGACCAATGAGACTTAGCTCATGGCTTTCTTGATACAGATTCACTGCAGCAGCGATTCTTTCGCATAGAGCTGAGGGGTTGCCAAAAAAGCAA
Source organism: uncultured Defluviitaleaceae bacterium (assembly GCA_964611385.1). Taxonomy (GTDB): domain Bacteria; phylum Bacillota; class Clostridia; order Lachnospirales; family CAYPQA01; genus CAZSXS01. The sequence goes on along the minus strand of CAZSXS010000102.1, from coordinate 8,386 downwards.
TTTTCGAAACTGTCAGAGCTTACCAGTTTGGATCGGCTGACCAAACCCAGTTTGACAAAGGTTCCCCCAACATCCACTCCAACTTTTCCTTTAAGTTTTGTTTGATTCTTCAACTGAATGCCTCATTTCGTTATTGTTCTAACACATACTCCAAACACACATCACGGTCGTTCAGATAATCCTCCATGCTTGACTCAAGCAATACATCAGGGATAAAGGTGTTTGTCCCTTCATTTTTATAGCTAAAACTCTTACTAAATTCAAAGTATTTTGTGCTATAGGTAATGGGTATCTGTGAATTAGGGAGCGAAAAGTTTTTGATTTCACCGTACCCATCGATGGAGCCACCTGTAGGCTCACCTACAGAGATGGCCTTTGGAACGGCTTCCTTAATTCGGTAGATAGCAAACATACCTGAAGAAAAGGTACTGCGGCCAACCAGGGTATAGACCTGAACATCAGGATTTTCTTTTACATAGCTCTTCAGATTCTTGGTAAAGGGATTAAGGATTTCGGAATTACCCCCACTGTTGCTACGCAAATCAATGATAATTTTTTCGATCTCCGAGCTGTTCATCTCCTTAAACATAGCTTCATTAAAATCTTTAAAGGACAGATCTTGCATATCAGCACAGGCGTTGTATTCAAAGTATAAGGTTTTGTCTTCCGGCAGATAGTGATAATCATAGTACTTGTCAAAGTCACCAATGACCCCGCTTTTTTGGTAAGGCTTGCTGTAATTAGGGTTTTGACCATAGGAAAGGGTAGGAACCTCTACATCCAAGATCTCCCCCTCTTTTTCAACGGTAAATACTGTGGCACTTTCATCCGATATTAGCCCCAAGCCGTACAGATACACAGGAGAAGAAATGAAGTCAGGCAGCATACTTTTGACCCAACTTTCATTTTCATAAGGGATCAATTGAGTTAGCTTCTCCATAACAACCTTACTGTCCATACCATTGATTTTCATCACCTTAGTATTCAGTAGGCTTTCAAGGCTCTTATCCACATTAATAATGTATAGATCCTCACCAAAGATCCAGAAGCGCAGTGGGTACTTATAACCATCCCAATAATTGATTGATGTATGGGCATCTCCAATGGCAGCGACGATTGCTCCCAAGGAAGTAAACACTTCCAGGTTTTTAAGCTCATCAACCTTTTCTGCCAGCTCATTGGTTCTTTTCGTAAACTCTTCTTTGGAGAGCTTCGAAAATGGGTTCTTATGACTTTTTGGCAAGGTTTGGGCAAAATACTCAATATCCTCCTTCAATAGACGATTGCGTTCCTCGTTGGTGTTGTCATTCATAAGGACAATTTCTCTTTTGTTATTCCCTTTGGTTGTTGCGGCTTCTGCTTGGACATTGTTTTGAGTATTGCAAGCAGAAAGAAATACAAAAAACGAACACAAGGCCAAGGCTATAATTTTCTTTTTCATAAAACACTCCTAATTAATTTGTATGGTTGCGCTATAAGTACGTATAAAAAGTGAATGAAGTCTCAGAACTCTTTACATAGTGGTTTCTTCTATACTTAGTGCCGTTATACTTTGCAAAACTGCCGCACAAAACAATAAAATTGATTAAGGTTGAATGAAGGCGGCTTAGAAAATGGTCTAGAGACTGAGTATAATGGATCAAGACAATAGTAACAGCAATTGCCCAATAGGATAATAAATCCAGATCAGGCTAGTGCTATTTTGAATTTTGATACCTCCCATGGCAGTCATCCCAATAACCATATCAGACAAGAGGAAACTGACTGCGCCAAAGGCAGCAAGCTTTGGCCAAAATCCCTTTGAAAAGGAATAAATGCAGGCAAGGGAGCACATAGTACCAATAATCAAGCAATACAATAAGCCAAGGAAAAGCAGCATGGGGGCAGGCAAGGGGCTGTTGCGGCGTGCAAAGAATACAATGGCTACTCCCAGAATGGATAGGGTAAGCCCAAGGGGCAAGCCGAATTGGTGAAGGCTTACATTTAGGGGATGTATGCCTTCTTTTTTTATCAGCAGGGCAAAGGATATACAGTACAAAACATGAGCAGAGGCAAAAAGAACGATACCCTTTTCAAAGTTGTAAGCTCCCACCCAATTGGTAAAGGGATGGAAATTTGTCAGCATCATGTCGCCCATAAAGGACGCAAGCATAGCTCCCACTCGGATTCTGCGTGGCAGAGAGGGAAAGAGGATACTTAAGACAAGGGACAAGACGACGAGTCCTCCAGAGATGGACATTCTTACATTGGTACTGTTCCAGTTCATTTCATCCTCCTTGGAGTATTGTTTGAATGATCCATATCTATTATACTGAGTCCGCCTCAAAAATCAAGACAGCGCAACCGCAACCTATAGACAGCACAGTAGACACAAGGTGCAAAAAAAATTCAGCATGAATTAAGGAGACAGCATGAATTACAAAGAACAGCTTACGGACTTTCGTCCTGAAACTAAAAAAGAAACAGCCATGCAAGAAAAGATACTCGCCTATGTGAGACAATACGGCGACAACCTTTTGACCCGGGAGAATGAGAACATCCATTTAACCGCCTCAGCCTTCCTTTTAAATCCAGCCATGGACAAGACCTTAATGGTTTATCATAAGATTTATAATTCCTACTGTTGGACAGGTGGGCATACAGACGGGGAGAAGGATTTACTCTTGTTGGCTGCCAGGGAAGCTATGGAGGAAACCAATCTGCTGTATGCCTTTCCTTTGAGTAAGCATATCCTATCCGTGGATATCCTCCCCGTGGTGGAGCATGTCAAAAATGGTAAAACCATAAAAGCCCATCAGCATTTGTCTGCAGCCTACGGGTTTATAGCACCTGAGAATCAAAGCTTTTATCATAACCCAAAGGAAAATCTGGACGTGAAATGGATACCCATTCAAGATTTGTCTACCTTTTGCAAGGAAAGCTATATGATCCCCATTTATCAAAAAATGATCAAGCGGATGAAAAACCTTGCACAAAATATGGACGACTATTCTCTTTGTGCAATAGTCCCTCCTCTGCTGACTTGGTATAAAAAAAGCGCCAGACACTTGCCATGGCGAGAGAATACAGAGCCTTATCGGGTGTGGGTGTCGGAAATCATGCTACAGCAGACAAGGGTGGATACGGTCATTCCTTATTACAATCGCTTTATGGAACGCTTGCCTGACCTGGAAAGCCTCGCCAAGGTCCCAGAGGAAACGCTTTTAAAGCTCTGGGAAGGATTGGGCTATTACAGCCGAGTTCGAAATCTTCAAAAGGCAGCTCAAGTGGTGATGGAAAAGCATCAGGGTAGCTTCCCAGAAGACTATGCAGACATCCTTGCTTTGCCGGGAATCGGTACCTATACTGCTGGTGCCATTTCCTCCATAGCCTTCGGCCAGCCCGAACCCGCCGTGGACGGAAACGTCCTGCGTGTGCTTTCCCGGCTGACGGAAAACCCCTCAGACATTGCCGCTGCTGCCACAAAGCAGCAAATGACAGAGGCCTTACGGCAGATTTACCCCTTGATCGGCAGCGGCGACTTTACGCAAGCCTTGATGGAGCTGGGGGCCTTAGTCTGCGTTCCCGATACGCCCCGGTGCGAGGCTTGCCCTCTTTCTTCCCTTTGTAAGGCCAGGCTGCACCAGAGCCAGGCACAGTTTCCGTATAAATCAAAAAAGCAAAGTAAAAAAACCGAACAAAGAACGGTTTTTCTACTCTGCTGGGAAGACAAGGTGGCGCTGCGGCGACGAGAGGATAAGGGACTATTAAGGGGACTATGGGAATTTCCTAACCTTGAAGGACATCTGGATATCCAAGAAGCCAAGGCCCTTGTAGAGGACTGGGGCATTGCCGTGGCTGGAATCGAAAAATCCATTGATCAGAAGCACATTTTTACCCATATGGTATGGGAGATGCAGGGATACACGATTACTTGCCAAGGAATGCAAGGAACAGGGTTGACTTGGGTAACGAGAGAGACGCTGTTTCGGGACCTCATGCTGCCCTCTGCCTTTAAGGCCTACTCTGAGCTTTTAAGGTAGGAATCAGTGCTCTGTACTTGTTTAAAGGTCACTTGGTTTTCTTATACTGTGAACTTGGATACCATTTTTGCAAGGATCTCAGCCTGACAATTAAGCTCCTCAGCTGTCGCCGCAGATTCCTCAGAGGTTGAAGCGTTATTCTGAACAACCAGAGAAATCTGATTGATTCCGGTCATAATTTGGGATATGCCTTCCGTTTGCTCTCTTGTAGCCGCAAAGATACTGTCAATACGATCCGAAACTAGCTTTATATCAGAAGCAATCTGTTGCAGCGAGCTTGCAGTTAGCTGTGCCGTTCTCATGCCGTCGTTTATTACACTGATACTATCTTCAATGACAATGGATGTTTCTTTAGCCGATTCCAGGCTTCTGCTGGCAAGCGCACGCACCTCTTGGGCAACAACAGCAAAGCCCTTACCCTGTTCTCCGGCACGAGCCGCCTCTATCGCAGCGTTAATTGCAAGCAGGTTGGTTTGGAATGCGATCTCGTCGATCACCTTGATAATTCTGGATATATTGTTTGAAGCCTCTTTTATGGCCTGCATGGACGCAAGCATTTGTTCCATTTCGCTGTTTCCTTCTTTTGCACTGGCCATCGATTGCTTGGAATGCTCGTTGGCGGACTGTGCATCTTCGGCCGTTTTGGCGGTTTTTTCGTTAATGTTGATTATAAAAGCATTCAGCTCTTCAATGGAACTTGCTTGCGTGGTTGCGCCGGTGGCCAGATTCATAGCAGATTCGGAGATCTGCTGGGCACCATTGAACACGTTATTGGCCGATGTTTTAATGTCTCCCATAGTCAATTGCAGGGTATGCGCAATATGGTTTACAGACTCCTTGATTAAATTGAACTGCCCAACATATTCCCGCTGCAAACTTACTCTCAAGTCCCCTTCTGCAAGCGTGCTGAGGGCTTGCGTAATTTCATTGATATAGGAACCTACGGTTGTTACCATAGCTTCAAAAGAATTGGACATTTCAGCAAAGCTACCCTTATAATTTTTATTGATGCTTATAGAAAAATTACCCTTGGAAAGCTGAGCCAGTACTTCATTCGCTTCATGAATTGGGGTGCTAACAGCTTGCAGCAGGTTGTTAAAGCCTTGAATAAGCCGGTTCCAGTCGCCCTTATAATTGTCTGCATTACTCCGCTTGTCAAGTCGGCCATCAATAGCCGCAGCGATCAAGTCATTGATTTCATTGCTAACGGAGGAGAGATTGCCTTTGAGTTCGTCAAAATATTGGTTTGCAATTGTTTTTTTGCCTGGATATTGAGGAAGCTTAGCGCTAAAGTCCCCCTTGCCGAATTGGCTGAAGCCATCCATGATCGAAAGAGTATCTCTAACCAGACTACCTACAGCATTGTTAATGGCCTTAGCCACAGTACGAAATTCGCCGTTAAATTCTTCTTCTGGTATTTTTGCTTCGATATCTCCCTTTGCCAATTCACTGTCCATCAAGTTTATCTTGTTCACAAGTAGGAAAATAATGTCCCGAAGAGCCGCAAACGATTGGGTCAGCATACCAAGCTCATCGTTGCTGTTGCTTTGGATGCTGACTGCAAGGTCTCCCTGAGTCATTCTTTTTGCCACCAGTTCAAGCTCCTTTAGCGGTCTTAGCTTTTTGCCGACTACGACTATTACAGTGGCAGCAACCAAAATGACCAGTACAACAGCAATGAGAATGATCAAGAATTTAAGGGTTGTAGTCGGCTCCTCAACCAAGTCTTGGGGTACAATTCCACAGACAATCCAGTTTTGATCAAAATTACCTATTTTGATTCCGGTTGCATGCAATACTATAGTATCCTTTAAAACATCAGAGTAAGAAACACGGTTAAAACCGCCTCCGTTTTTTACAATGTTGTCAAACTCCTTGGAAAAGGCTCCAAGCCAATGCGTATTGTAGGGATCCAGAATAATTTCTCTTTTTGGATTTGTAGCAATCGTGCCTTTGGGGCTCAGTACGGTGATATAGCCTTCTTGAATAAACGTAGCCTGATTCATGATGCTGTTTAGGATTTCCAGATTAATATCTGCGCCTACCACGCCAACGGCCTTACCGTTTACGAGGATCGGAACCGCTATAGAATACAGCAGCGTTTTTTTGCCACCGACCTCATAGTAGAAAGGTTCTGTGGTGTAGGTCTTACCAGAGTTTAATGCACCCAGATAATAGTCGCCGGCTACAGGGTCTGTATAATCTTCTAAGGCTTCGGAACCACCCTGGTACACATAAGGAACAAAACGGCCCGTAGCATCGTGTAAAGGAGCATTTATGTAGCTTGCATCGTCGCCGTCAAAAGCATTGGGTTCCCAACAGGTCCATAGGCCAAAGATGCTGTCAGTTGATTCAACAGCATGCTTGAAAATGTTAATCAGAGTATCTCTTTCATCTTTAAGCCCCATGCGCTCTTTTACAACTGCTACGATTGTAGTGAGAGCACCATAACTTGTTTCATTCAATGCGGAAAATTGGTTTGCATAGCTTGTCACTGTTTGCTCTATCAGTTGGGTAGAGAGGGAACGAGTTGTGTTGGAGGACAGAGTAGAGACAGCAACGATTTGGGCAGTAAAGCCAAGGATCAATGCTGCAAGAATTGGTATCAGAATAGCAATCTTAATGCTTTTTTTCATAATTCTTCTCCTTTTTGTTGGCATTTGATGTGTAACAGTATACGCAATTCAGCAAGGATTAATCATTTGCTACTGCTTCCCGAATCTGATGGATCTTTTGAATAAAACTTTCTTCAAGCTCTGTCAGCTTATAATTTTTCTTGTATAAAAGCAGGTCCTTATAAAGTTCCCGCTTTCCGCTGCATTTTTTGAGTACCAAACCATATCGAGTCAGCAGATGCTTTGGGATGGAGGATACCCACATGTAGCTCGTCTGAATGCTGCTCAAAAGTTCAAACTGACTGGCTCGCTCATACACCAGTATGCGCCGTTTGGTCTGTTCGCCAAATGCTTCCTTGTTGACCTCTGCTTGGGGGACATAGGGGATGTAGGGATCGCCATGGGCAATTTCGATGGAATCCGACAGGTCGGAGGCCTCAAGCTCTTCCTTCTTGGCCAAGGGATGCTCCCGTGAAAGTAGGATCAAATGCTCAAACTCCCAAATCATTCGAGCGGCAAGCCCCTTTTCCTTCAAGAGCGTGGTATAATATTTTTCATTGGCAGATTGAAAACGAATAATGCCTAAGTTGTAGTTGTTTTCCAAAATGTTTTTGATGGTTCTGAAAGAATTGGTTTCCCGGAAATGAAATTCGATCACCGAGTCGGCATACAGCTTTACAAATTCAGTAAAGGCCTGGGCAATGTAGCTGGCTCTGGGAACCGATATCTTAAAGCTGAGCTTGCCGGAATAATTTTTACTGTACATGGCCTCGAACTGTTCCAGTTGCTCCAGGATCGTCCGGGCCTGATTTAAAAACTCCTCACCGTTGGGCGTTGGAACCATGCCCTTAGAGCTTCTTTGAAAAATCGTAATGCCGATGGCTTCCTCCAAGTCTTTGATGGCTCGGCTCAAATTCGGCTGCCCCATAAAGAGGGCTTCTGCTGCCTTATTGATGGATCGCGTTTTTTCCACCTCCAAGGCATATTTCAAATGTAAAATGTTCAAGCGAACCTCCTTTGGCTTACTGTGTATTCATCTTCAAAGCTTGAAATGAATATTGTTATCATAATGAAAAGTCGACCCTCTTGTCAAGGGGTGGTCATTTCCTACTCACGACAAACGCATGAATTGAAAAATAAAAAAAACATGGTAAAATCATCGTAAAGGGGATGATAAAATGAATAACATAATGCAATGGTTAGAAGTTGTAGAGGATAAAAGGCAGCACAAGAAAGTAAAGCACCTAATGAAGGATATAATAGCTATAGTATTTTTTGCATCATTGGCAAATGCAGACGATTGGGTAGGAATACATTGTTTTGCAGTAATCAATGCAAAATTTTTATGCAAATACTTAGAATTACCCAATGGAATACCGTCACATGATACGATTCAGCGAGTATTTGGGATAGTATCAGCAGAATATTTACAAGAATTCAGAAAACGATGGAATGAAGTGATGACAGGTAATATGGGAGAAAAGATAAAAAAAGTTCTTGGGATTGATGGAAAAACGCAACGTGGAAACGGAACCGATAAGCAAAAAGCTAATCACATAGTAAGTGCTGTGGATGAAAAAGGATTTTGTCTGGGAGAGGTACGAGTAGAAGAAAAATCCAATGAGATCACAGCCATACCGGAGTTATTGGATAACTTAAATATAAAAGGAAATATCATTACGACCGATGCTATGGGATGTCAAACTGAAATCGTAAAAAAAATCCAAAAGAAGCAGGCTGATTATGTTC
>CAZSXS010000101.1:0-10619 GCA_964611385.1 uncultured Defluviitaleaceae bacterium | reverse complement strand
TCCTGTTCATGAGCGAACGGAGAATTTGAGAAACTCTTTGCCGAATATATAGATACTCCAACCCCATGTCCGAATTTTTTTGGTGTCCTTCAAAATTCCCGTGGGATTGATACCGCCCTCAATGTTCGGCTTTTTTGAAAGATGAGGATGGGGGGTGTGGGGGGAAGGAGAAGAAAACTTTTTTCGCCGTTTGAAAAAAGTTTTCTTCTCCTTCCCCCTACGGTTTTATCAGAAAGGGAGGAACAATTTTGAGTGAACGTGATTTGCAGTTTTCAGAAATGCAGGCAATGCAATTGAAGCTTTGGGAAAAGTATAAGGATGCGTGGTCGCCTTTGGAGCCCATTCAAGCCAGGAACAGTTTTCTTTGGATGATCTGTGAGCTTGGTGAGGTTTTGGACATCATTAAGAAAAAGACAGAGAACGCTATCAGCAACGACCCTTCGGTTCGGGAGCATTTCGTTGAAGAATTATGTGATGTGCTGATGTATTTTAATGATGCGTTGCTGCGTTACGGTATCTCCCCTGAAGAACTCTCCCAGGCCTATGTTCAAAAGCACAAATATAACCTAACAAGAGACTATGAAAAAGAAAGTAAACGTTTTTTAGAAGATGAGAATTAAAATGAGTGACGAAGGCCATAAAAGTAAGGGGAAAGGGTGGGCGGTTGAGTATCATTTATAGGGGAGGTTCGCATGTACATTCTTTCATTTGACCAAGGAACCACGGGCAGCCGAGCAATTGTGTTCGACAAGCAAGGGAAGCCACTAGCACAAAACTACAGATCCCATGAGCAAATTTATCCCCAGCCCGGTTGGGTTTCTCACAATGCAAAGGAAATTTATTTTAATGTGATTGAAGCTGGTCGCAAGGCCATTGAACTGGCGGGGCTTAAGCCGTCTGATATCAGCGCCATCGGCATTACCAACCAGCGCGAAACCTTGGTGGCCTGGGACAAGGATACGGGCGAACCGGTTTGCGATGCTGTCGTGTGGCAATGCCGTAGAAGTGCGGGCATTTGTGAGGAACTGAAAAATGCAGGCTTTGCTCCTATCATCCGGGAAAAAACCGGCTTGGTCATTGATGCCTATTTCAGTGCCACGAAGATTATGTGGATCCTGAGAGAGGTGGAAAAGGCCAGGGTGCTTTTGCAACAAGGGCGACTTTATGTGGGTACGATGGACAGTTACCTCCTCTTTCGTTTGACTGGGGAATTTGTGACTGACTACACCAACGCTTCCAGAACCATGCTGTTTAACATCAAAACCCTGGAATGGGATAAAGATCTTTTGGATTTCATGCAGATTCCTGTGGAAATCTTGCCTAGAGTTGTGCCCTCTTCCGGTCTGGTGGCTTACACGAAGGAAGGCGAGTTGGGTGCCAGTATTCCTGTTACGGGCATTGCCGGTGACCAACATGCGGCGCTTTTTGGCCAAATGTGCTTTCGAGAGGGAGATGCCAAGAACACCTACGGTACTGGGTGCTTTATTTTGAAGAACATTGGAGATAAGCCCATCATTACCGATAGCAACATACTAACAACCATTGCATGGCATATTAACGGTAAGCCCACCTACGCGCTGGAGGGCAGTGTTTTCAATGCAGGGGCTGCTATCGAATGGCTCATCAACAAGCTGCGCCTGGTTGACACCGTGGAGGAAATCAATGAAATCTGCCACAACACCAAGAGTACAGAGGGGGTTCACTTTGTTCCGGCCTTGTCCGGTTTGGGTGCGCCTTACTGGGATATGTATGCCAGAGGACTGATCTCCGGTATGAGCCTCTCCTCCGGCAAAGAGCATATCGTTCGGGCAGTGATGGAAGCCATTGCTTTTCAAAGCCGGGATGTTTTGGAATGTATGAATCAGGGGATGAATGAGCAACTTATGAAGGACGGAAATGGAGCCAGTGGTTTTTCAATCAACAGCCTGAAAGCTGATGGGGGTGTCTGCAAGAGCGATTTTATCATGCAGTTTCAGTCGGACATCTTAGGCCTTGTGGTCGAGCGCCCTAAGAAAACAGAAATCACCGCTTTGGGAGCCGCTGCCTTGGCTGGCTTGTCAACGGTATACAAAGATATGGAGGAAATCCGGCAGACCTGGGAACTGGATCGGGCCTTTTCCCCAAAAATCAGCGCTGATGAACGGGAAAGCGCCTATAAAGCCTGGCAAAGAGCCGTTCTGCGGGCAAGAAGTTAAAAAGAGGGCAGGAAGTTAAAAATATTGCATAGAAAGAAGCGTTTACATGGCAAAGCATATTTCCGAAATCAGGATTGATTCCTACAGAGGCATTCAAGACCTGGCGATCAAGGACCTGGCCGAGATTAATATTTTACTTGGAGACAACAACTGCGGAAAAACAAGCGTATTGGAACTGTTGAGTATCTTAGAATATCCTTTGTCATTAAAAGCTTGTGCCCATGTGGAAGCCAGGAGAGAGGATATCATCGGCGGCCTGAATTATCGCTGTGTGGATTCTATTTTTAATGTCAACAATGAAAGCCGTTACATTGGTTACGGCCTCCAATTGAACGAGAGCTTCTTGAAAATCAGCTGCAAAGACCGTTACTATGAGGAAAATCTCAAGCTGAAGGAGATCCGACTTTTAGACGAAGGGCTGTATGAGGAGTTTCGCGAAGATTATGCAAGCCTGTCGGACAGGGAAAAGAACACCCTACTGATCCAGGCCAAAAAGCATGAACTGGAATGGGAACTGAGCAAAGACAAGGACAAGATCACAAAGAAAGAACGACTATACCTATTTGACCGATATCGCGAAAAGCTAGAAGAAGACGCTAGTTACAGTCCAATTTTACGCACCCGCTTGATCTTGCCTCATGAGCACAAATACTACAACAAGACCATCAATGAAACCCTCAAGGATACAGAGAACCAAATGCTTCTTCTTGATATGCTCAAAATGTTTGATCCAAACATCATCAACATCAATGCCTTTTCCGAGGATGGAGATATCGTATACATGATCAGCTCCCGAAGCAATCGGAAGGCTCTGCCCTTAAGCTCTTACGGAGACGGCATGAGAAAGGCCGTATACATGCTTTCGGAGATCATTCAAATCAAGAATGGTCTGGTCTTAATCGACGAGTTTGAAACGGCCATCCACACCTCAGTGATGGATAAGATGTTTCAAATCATCATCGAATCCTGTAAACGGCAGAACAACCAACTTTTCATCGCAACCCACAGCCTGGAGGCTCTGGAAAAAATTCTGCACAACAATGAAGAATATCTGGACGACGTGCGGGTGATCACCCTATACAAAAGCAATGAGCTGACGGTGGCCAGAAATCTGGACGGCCGCAAGGCCTTGGAAGCAAAAGACGAGCTTGGAATGGAGTTGAGGTAGTTGAACAGCGTAATCATCTGTGAAGGGGGAACCGACTTAGCACTGCTTCAATATTTCATGGAAGCCGCCAACAAGTGGGATTACAAAGACAGCTTGAAAAGAATCGGCAAGTTTAGTGCTTGTAAAAGGTTGGTAAAGGACAGAAAATCACTCACCATTGGGGAGGCTGGTGGCTGCTCGAAAATCATTGGTTGTTTGGATGCGATACTCGAAGTGAACCGTCTATCCACAAAAAGCGACGAGCTATACAGCAACCTGGTTATCATCAGTGATAAAGATGAAATCGAAACCATAGAGCTATTTGCCTCAAAAATTGAAGCGTGTTTGAGAGACAAAGGAGCTACATACACAGTGTCCATTGAAAATGATACATGGATTGCTTGCTCCATGCCCAACGCCATCGGAAAGACGATACACTTCAGGCTACTTTTGCTGATCATACCCTTTGAGGAAACCGGCGCACTGGAAACCTTCCTATTAAATGCCATCGCCAACGATGATGAATACGAGAAGCAAATCATCAACAACTGCAACGCCTTTGTCGATTCCATAGACCCTCAAGAAAAGTACTTGAATCAAAGAAGGTACAAGACCAAGGCAAAATTCAGTGTTTATTTTTCGGTCAGGAAGCCGGTGGAGCATTATGGGCACCGGGGGGATGTGGTCAAAAATATTCCCTGGGAAGAATTTGAGACCATACAAAACAGCTTCAAAAAACTAAAGGAACTATAATTGTGGAGGATAAGAATATGGCAAACATTACAACACTACTTAAAAACTGCGGGATTGTACCTGTAATCAAGCTAGAAGATGCAGCGGATGCTGTACCTTTATGTCAAGCACTCTTGGAAGGCGGCGTATACACAGCAGAGATCACCTTTCGGACGGCAGCGGCAGCGCAGGCCATCAAGAATGTATCAGAGACCTTAAAGGATGTATGCGTTGGTGCAGGAACAGTCCTGACGGTAGACTTAGCGAAGCAAGCAATGGAGGCCGGAGCGCAGTACATTATCACACCCGGCTTCAACAAAAATGTAGTTGAATTCTGTTTAAAGAACAACATACCAGTATACCCCGGTGTCAGCAGCCCCACTGACATAGAGACGGCTTTATCCTACAATCTGGAGGTTGTTAAATTTTTCCCGGCAGAGGCCAACGGCGGCATCAAAGCCTTAAAAGCCATGGCAGCGCCCTACTCCATGTTAAAGTTCATGCCCACCGGCGGCATCGAACCCTCCAATTTACAGGACTACCTAAGTTTTGACAAAGTAGTGGCCTGCGGTGGGAGCTGGATGGTCAAGGAGGACTTAATCAAAGCCAAGAACTTTGCAGAAATCACCCGCTTGACTGCCGCAGCGGTTCAAAAGATGCACGGTTTTGAATTTTTCCACATGGGCATCAACACAAGCGGCAAGGACGAAGCCAAGGCACTTGCAGAAAAGTTCGCCAAGCTTTTCGGATTTGCCTTCCGTGAGACCAGCGCGTCCTATTTTGCAGGCAAAGAAATAGAGATCATGAACACGAAGGGGTTTGGGGACTGCGGTCACATCGGCATCAGGACCATCAACGCCGGTCGTGCGATCGCCTACTTCGAGCGGCTAGGATTTGAAATGGACTACAGCACGCTGAGGGGGACTGTTGAAAACCCAAGTTTTATTTACTTTAAGGACAGTTTCGGGCCTTTTGCGGTACATTTGATACAGGCATAAAGATAAAGGTCAAAAGATAAAACCAAGACCGTGGGGGAAGGAATACGAGACGAGCGAAGTCCTATTAACAAAAGACCAATAACAAAAGACCCAAGACCCCCAGCCTCGCATTCCCGGCTTTTTTGAAAGGGATGGGTGGGGGTTAAGGGAGTGAACCAACAAGTTGGTTCGGAAGGGAAAACTTTTTTCGCCGTTTGAAAAAAGTTTTCCCTTCCCTCCCCCAAGGTCTTATCTTTAAGGAGGCCGTTTTGATTATTCAGTTGTCGAAAGAAGTGGAACAGGTCCTTGAAATTTTGATGTCCCAGGGTCATGAGGCGTATGCCGTCGGGGGCTGCGTCAGAGATCGCTTGCTGGGTAAAACGCCCAAGGATTGGGATGTCTGTACCTCGGCCCTCCCTTCGGAGGTCGCTGCTTGCTTTGAAAATGAAAGGATCGTCGAAACCGGCCTCAAACATGGTACCCTCACCGTGCTTGTGAACCAAGGAATTACAAAAATCCCTGTTGAAGTCACTACCTTTCGCATCGATGGGGAGTACTTGGATTGCCGTAGGCCGGAAAGCGTCTCTTTTACCAAAAGCCTGTACGAAGACTTGAGTAGAAGGGATTTTACCGTCAATGCCTTTGCTTATAATGAAAAAAGTGGCCTGATCGATTTCTTTGAAGGTATGAAGGACTTGCAGGATCGTAAAATTAAATGCGTGGGTCAGCCCTCCCAACGCTTTGGCGAAGACGGACTTCGTGTGATTCGTGCTTTGCGCTTTGCTTCTGTGCTGGGCTTCTCTATTGATCAGCAAACCGAGGAGTCCGTCTTCCGGCAAAGCGGCCTTTTGAATCATATCTCTGCCGAAAGAATTTCCAGTGAGTTCAATAAGCTCTTGCTGGGCGATGGAGCGGTTCCCATTCTCCGCAAGTATGCAAAGGTGTTTTGTACCTTCATCCCCGAATTGGAAGCGATCTTCGACTTTGAGCAAAATAGTCGCTTTCATCATCTGGATGTTTGGGCCCATACCCTTAGTGCCGTGGAAAATACGCCGAAGGATTTGGTGATTCGCCTTACGATGCTTTTGCATGACCTGGGAAAGCCCCTTTGCTCTTCCAAGGGTCATTTTTATGGTCATGCACAGCTGGGAGCGAAGATGGCTGTTTCTATTCTGCGGCGGCTCAAGTATGATAATCATACCATTCATCAGGTGGAAAAACTGGTGATGTTTCATGATTCTGATATCAGCCCCACCCTTAAGGGGGTTCGACGTTGGCTTAATAAGCTGGGCGAAACTACCTTCCGCCAGCTACTTCATGTCAAAAGGGCGGATATTTATGCCCATCATCCGGATTACTTGTTTGAAATCAGAGAGATTGATCATCTGGAAAGCCTTTGTAACGAGATCATTGACGCAGGCCTTTGTTATTCCTTGAAGGACTTGGCAGTGAAAGGCGAGGATCTGATGCAGGCCGGTTTCAAAGAAGGCAAGGATTTGGGACTGCTGCTGCACAAGCTCTTAGATCAGGTGATTGAGGATGAAGTGGCAAACGAGAAGGAAGCGCTTTTGAAAATTTGTAAAGAGGGGGTTTAAGTAAAGAGATGGGGTTTGAGATGAAAAAGATAGTTTCCTTAACGAGATGTAACGATTATACCTATGATAAGGTGAAGGAGGCCTTAAAGTGCTCCGTAGAAAACCTTGGAGGTTTTGAGAAGTACATCAAGAAAGGCTCCAAGGTGCTTTTAAAAATAAACCTTCTGATGAAAAAGCGCCCGGAAGAAGCTGCCACCACCCACCCGGCCTTTGTAAAAGCCTTGGCAGAGCTATTGATGGAGTATGGAGCCAGCGTGATGATAGGGGACAGCCCTGGCGGACCTTTTAATGAGATGATGTTGAAGCCCATTTATAAGGCTACAGGTATGGAGCAGGTGGCAGCGGAAACCGGTGCAACCTTGAATTGGAACACCAAGTCTGCAAAGAGAGAAAATCCGGAAGGAAAGATTTTAAAGACCGTAACCATCACGGATATGATCAATGATGCGGACGTTGTTGTGTCTGTATCAAAGCTGAAAACACATGGAATGATGGGCTTTACCGGTGCCGTGAAAAATATGTTCGGTACTGTCCCAGGCATTCTAAAGGCTGAGTATCATTTGAATATGCCGGAGTATGACGACTTTGCTGATGCCCTCATTGATATCTGTCTGTGCGCAAAGCCGGTGCTGTCTTTTATGGATGGCATAGTCGGCATGGAAGGAAATGGCCCCTCTGGTGGTGAGCCCCGGAATGTGGGTGTTGTTCTCGCGTCGGAAAGCCCCTACCATTTGGATAAGCTGGCCTGCTCCCTGATTAATATGGACAGAAGTAAGGCTCCTACTCTGGATCGTTCCATTGAGCGGGGATTAATCAGCAAGGGCATGGAAGATATACAGCTGAAAGGGGAGAAGCTGGAAGCCTTTGTGGTCAAGGATTTCAAACTGGCCAACAGCTCGCGGATGGCCAAACTGACAAACCTACCGTTACCCGTCAAGAACTTTGTGAACAAGCATGTGAAGGCCAGACCCAGCGTGCGGCATTCAGACTGTGTGGGTTGCGGGATCTGCGCCAAAAACTGTCCTGCAACCGTTATCACCATGAAAAATAAAAAACCGGACATTGGCCTGGCGAAGTGTATCCGTTGTTTCTGCTGCCAGGAGCTTTGTCCAGAAAAGGCTATTGATATCTACAAACCTCGCCTTATGAGATTTTTCAGTTAAAAATTAGAAAAACATCTTTTCAAATCGCACAAAGAATGCTATAATTTGAAAAAACTGGAAAATATTATCCGCTTATGCGGTGGGGAGGTTTATATGGCCGGAAAGTTTAACGTTGTAAAAAAGGGCTATGATGTTACCGAAGTAGATACCTATGTAGATGCCCTGGAAACGGTTTTAAAGAGTTACAGGGATAAGGACTCGGCGATAAAAAACGCTTTAGTTAATGCGCAGGTTGCAGCAGAGAATATTGTTAAAAATGCAGAGTTAAATGCGGAGGATATTCGGAAAAAAGCTGTCAGACAAGTAAAGGAAATTCGGGTTTCTGTTTCTCAACAAAAGGACACTTTAAAGGATTTTCAGAAGGAATATAACGACTTAATCAATAAGTACGTACATAAATATAACGAAAAGGATATTTTAAGGGTTTTTGAGAAAATTAACGAGCTTGATGAATTGCTGTTGCGCCTTTCTCAGCCCTCCGTCGAAGTGGAAGAAATCAGGACAGAAGACACGAATTAACCATAAACCCATCCGGTGATATAAAGCGACACGATTACCCCCACAAGATTTACAAGCAAGGCTGTGGGAATGGTATATCGTGTTTTTGTTATTTTTACGCTCATAAAATAAACGCTGAGGGTGTAAAAGACCGTTTCTGTACAGCTCATCATAATGGAAACAAAGCGCCCGATGAAGGAGTCCGGGCCATGCTCCTTAAACAAATCCAAAAGGATGCCTGTAGAGGCAGAGGAGGAAACCAAGCGCATTAAGGTAATGGGAACAGCATCCTTCGGGAAGCCCAAAACATCCGTCAGGGGAGTAATAAGCTTGCCCAACAAATCCAGAGTGCCAGAGGCACGGATGATGCCTACGGCCACCATCAGTCCGATGATGGTGGGCGCAATGTTCAGCACAGTCGTAAACCCGTCCTTTGTTCCCTCAATAAAGGTGTCAAAAAGCTTCACATGATTCAAGATCCCATAAACAATGATGAGGGCAAAGGTGGTAGGGATGATCATGTCCGATATGTAAATAAAAATTCTCAATTCTTTCACCACCAATTTAAAGTTATAAAATCTCCGTGCCCTATCTGTGCCACCAATCCAAAATTTTTGCAAGAACAATCCCTACCAGAGTAGTGACCAAGGTAGCCAGAAGCCCTGGACCAATGATTTCAGAAGGGTTACTGGACTGATACTGGGCCCTGTACGCAATAATATTCACCGACATAATCTGAAGACTGGATAGATTAAATAATAAGAAGGTACACATTTCATTGCTGGCGGTGTCCTTTTTGGGATTCACCTTTTGCAGCTCCTGCATAGCCTTGATGCCCGCCGGTGTGGCGGCCCAACCCAAGCCAAGCATGTTGGCGATCACATTGGTGGAAATATAGCCAAGAGCCGGATTGTCCTTTGCTAACCTTGGAAACAAGAAATTTAAAAACGGCCTCATCTTTTGGGAAAGCACATCCAAAAGGCCGGATTTTTCAGCAATCTTCATAAGACCCGTCCACATGGAAATAATCCCAAGCATGGTAATGCAAAGAGCAATGGCATCCTTTGCCGACTCAATGGCCGTATTGGTTACTGCCGACAGCCGCCCTGTCATGGCTCCAACCAAAATTCCGATCAGGATCATGCCGCCCCATAAATAATCAATCACATAAAATCCCCCCATATGGTTTGTCTAAAATATATGCAGACAACCACCTCAAAAATAACCTGTTTTGTTGATTTTTTAGTAAAAGAGCACTTTCAAATCATACAAGCTTTTCCTTGTTTGAAATGATGACCTAATATTGTATGAATTTTCTTTTTTTTACATTTATATTAATGGATTGACTTTTTTTGGCAAATGTGTTATTATTTTCTCATCTTGGCAAATTAAGAGTTTGGGCCTGTGCCCGGAAATGGAGGTTATCATGAAAGCAACAGGAATTGTACGCAGGGTGGATGAGCTTGGGAGGGTTGTTCTTCCCGCTGAGCTACGGCGTAACTTACATATTGATGAGAAAAAAGATTCATTAGAAATTTTTATTGACGAGGATAAAATTATTTTGAAAAAGTTTCTTTCCGGCGATATTTTTACTGGAGAGATGGAAGACTTGATTGATTATCACGGCAAGAAGGTGTCTAGGTCCTCAATTATTGAGATGGCCAAGCTTGCAGGACTTCAACTGCTTGAACCAGCAGATGAAAATGAATAAGGAGCTTACCCATTGATCCCACCGGCTGATAAGAACGATTAGATAAGCCTGGCAGACCTCTGGTAAGAGAAAAAGAAAGTACATAGAATAAATTAAAATAAAAAGTAGGATGTATAAAAAGTTAAAAATTGGATATATTATCCTTATAGTTAAGAGCAACCGGCTTCTTAACAAAATTTCTTCCCCTTATTGTATACTGTGAAGGCTGAAACAAGGTAGGTTCTACCGGGTTTCAGCCTTCATGCTTTTGAACAAGAATTGCAGGTAGCTTGGTGGCTCTTTCAAAATGATTGGCTATACTACGAACGGGCATTTGTATCGTAGCACGTGCCAAGTAACAAGGGAATCCACGTCCAAGCCACAGAAGGGATACCGCCCTACACTAGTGCTGGCCGCAAGCCGTTTCAGGCGGTATCCCTTCCGTGGCTTTCATCGGATCGCTTTGCGCAATTTGTGCCCGCTAAAAATATAGCAATTGCTTAGTATACTCAGTACGGCTAAGCTTTGCAAAGCCGCCACACAAAACAATAGAATTTATCATGCTGAATGAAGGCGGCTTAGAAAATGTTTTAGAGACTGAGTATAACTACATTTACACAAC
>CAZSXS010000100.1:0-10619 GCA_964611385.1 uncultured Defluviitaleaceae bacterium | reverse complement strand
AAGGGAGAAGAAAACTTTTTTAAAACGGCTAAAAATGTTTTCTTCTCCCTTCCCCCACACCCCCTTCCCTCATCTTTCAAAAAAGCCGGGAATGGTAGATTGTACTCAGTCTCTTAAACATTTATCAAGCCGATATCATTCAACCTGATTAAATTCTATTGTTTTGGGTGGCAGCTTTGCAAAGCTCAATGTGGCTGAGTATACAGAAAAGTGATGAATTATTGTGGTTATTGATGGGACTTGAGTATGATTTTTTGGATCAGTCGCACAAGGTCTTTTCCATTGACTGGGACGATGTAGACTTTAGACTTGAGGGCGTTTTCCAGTTCCTGCACAGTCATATCGTCCAGAAAGAGGTCTTCGTCTGCTTTGAGGGCGTTTTGTGGAATCAGGACACTATGCGCTATATCATTGCATGCTAGATTATTGTGTGCAAGATCGTTGGCAACAAGGTCGTTGACTACAAAATCATTATGAACAAGTTTGCTTTGCAAAGGCTCCTTGGCTAGGCTTTGCAAGATGTCTCTTCCTGTCAAGAGGCCTGAGACGGTTACTTCCTCACCAAAGAATGCATTCTTAACAGTGAGCACGGAAAGGTGCAGGCCGGGGAAGTGTTCTTCGATGGTTTTAGCAATGGTTTGCATGAAGCCGTAAGCTGCTTGTCCGGTGATGATGGTGATCAAGCAGGGTGGATTGTTGGTATTGTTAATCGTAGTGTTATTCGTAGGGACTGGCGTTGGGATCTGTGCTGTGGTTGTAGTTGGATTTTGGGGCGGAGTTGGAGTCGGGGCAGCGGCCAAGGTTGAAGCAGCAGATTCCTGCTTTTTTCGCAATTTCCGTAAGGCCTGTTTAACCTGCCGCCCGAACAAAGCCATCATACCCACGCCATTTTCCAGCTGAGGGAAGTTCTCATAGGTTTCGTAAGGTGGAACCGCCTGCCCAGCCTTTACATAGAACTCATCGGCGGCATAAACAAAGCGGGTATTCTTTGTCTTTAAAAAATGTTCCTGCCACTTGTTGACTTGTTCAATCAGGGCGGCAGCGTCCTCCTTGGTAAAAGGCTCAAGAGGATGCAGTCCTTCCCTATGGCAGCTCAGCCCAACCGGAACCACCGACAAGCTATTTCCGTTCGGCATATAAGCGGCAAGGCCTTCAATGCTTTGCTCCAGATAAATCCCATCGTTTACACCCTTACAAAGAACGATTTGAAAGTTCATCTGAATATCGTTCTCATTCAGGATATCCAAGTACTCCTTAATCTTTCGGGCTTCGGGATTTTTCAGCATAAAAAGCCTCAAGTCCGGGTCTAGGGTATGAACAGAGATATTGATAGGCGAAAAACGATACTGCAAAACCAGATCCAACTCATTGGTTCCGTCGCTGTTTTTTAAGTTTGTCAAGGTTACATAATTCCCCGTCAAAAAGGACAGGCGCAGGTCGTCGTCCTTAAAGTAGACTGTACTTCGCATGTTCTTTGGCAACTGGTCAATGAAGCAAAAGATACACTTGTTTTTACAAGCCTTTGGTTCGTACATCAGGCGATTTTCAAATTCCAAACCCAGCTCCTCGTCAAATTCCTTTTCGATTTCAAGCTCCCATTCCTCGCCGTCCTTCTTTTGGACAATAAGCCTCAAAAATTCCTCATGACACAGGTACCTGTAGTCAAAAACATCCCTAATGTTCTCCCCGTTGATTGTGATTAAGCGGTCGCCCTTTTCAAGTCCCATTTCTTCTCCAATGGAACCTTTCTCAACCAATAGAATCAGATGCATAGCCCCGCCTCCTCATTTTTATAAAATCGTGGGGTGACAAGGAGTTGGCCAAACAAGTTGGCCAGAAAACTTTTTTCAAACGGCGAAAAAAGTTTTCCTCTCCTGAACCAACGAGTTGGTTCACTCCACCACCCCCTATCCTCTTCTTTCAAAAAAGCCGGACATGGAGGACCAAAATTTTGAATAGCCGCCTATAAAGCAAGAATTGATCCAAATGTATGATTGCGGCTTGGTAAATACCTAACAGACTGAACAATGCTTCTTACTTAATATACTTGCTAACAATGTCATGAATGCTAGCATCATTGTTTTCTGGAACGGAATCCTCAGCATAGAGTTCCCATTCTTCCACATGGGTAATTTCTTCACCCGGTTGAAGAAGGGTGATCTCTCCCAAGCTTTCACATTCCAGCATGACGTTGTTTGTATAGGACTCAAAGCAGCAACCATTGTCAGGATAGAACCCATTGAGCTGTGCTTCAAAATACTTGATGAAAACTTGTCCCTTGTTGAAGTAAGCGGCCCACCCTGCCTCATTGTTGTATCCCAGCTTATAAGGATTGGGCTTGCTTTCATCCTGGGTCAGTGTCATGTAATCCTTTCCATAATAAACACGGCTGTCGTTCATCTCGGAGTAATCCCAGTAAGAGAAATTGCGGTTGCACAAATAACCGGTCTTTCGATTCGGCATGGGCATTACTTCCTTGCCACCCTTGTCTAGCATTGTGATGCACCAAGGTGCAAGCTCAATATCCCAGTTGCCACAGTTTTTAATCGTATGATTAAGCGTAACAGAAGGAGCGCTTTCATGTAATTCGATGGTTATGATTTTTTGAATATTGTTGGCAACTTCAATCGGTGCAATGAATTCCGCACCACCCTCAATCAGGTTGTAGCTCACCGGCTTATTGTCCGGATAATAACATCTTGGCACAATCTCAGGGCTGATCCAAAGGCGATGCCCACCATACAGAATGATATGGTCGCCCTCAAAGCAGTCATACTTTTCGCCTAGGGTCTTTTTCTCCGTATCCTGATACATCATATTCGGCTTTCCCAGCCCAGAAAAATGAATAATCCGCGGGCCAAAATCAAGCGTCACATACAACTCAACAAAGTTATTACACAAATGAAGACACTTACCAAATACAGGAATATTAATTTCATTAATCTTAATCGTAGACATTATAGATCCTCCTTAGAATTCGAAATATTTCTAAAACCGTGGTGCGTGGTATCAATCGCACGAAAAGATAAATTTTTCACATAGTTCTCCCCCATGGTCTTTTCCTTACTCTAAACCCTCTTTTTAATTTCTTCGTTCACACGCTCTCTCAAACCTAATAAATACCCCTCGTCCGTGGGATAACTGTCAAATTCAATGGAGCCGCTTTCTTCTGCTAACCCTAAAACAAATTCCCGACTGGTTAGGCTTTCTAAAAGCGCTAAAGCTCGAAGATCAAATTGCCCTTGCGCAAAAACCATCAGACGTATGGAGTCCAAAGGCCTCCCGCCTCGCCCGGGATACACCAAAAAGGAGTCGCCCGTGGGGAAGGCGCAGTCCGCGTCAGTGACGAAAAAGGGGTTGATGTGCTCAAGAGAGTATTGGGAGTTGTAAAAATTGAATCCCCATTGTAAAAACCCTTCTATGTTAAACTTGTAAAGTTGAACACCCAAAATCCGGTTTCTGGCCGATGGCATTGATACAAAACGATTGCTCACCTTTACGCCCTGACTGACGCAGTAGTAGGTCCATAAGCCCGGTACCTTGGCTTCCAGGAAGGGGTGTATGTGGGTTAAACAGGGGATGGGCTTTTCTACTAAATCGTGCTTGTAAAATTCAAAGCTGCTGAGGGCGTCTATCAGCTTGAAACCTTGAATGTGCTTCTCCAATAAAGCCTTTGCTGCCCCATAGCTTTCCAAATGCTCCTCACTCGGCTCGTCAGATACATGGAAGTAGGTGTTTTCTGCAATGCCAAGCGCTTTAAGCTCCTGTACAAGCGCAGGTAAAAATGCATCCAGGAAGTCCTTGTATTCCTCAGAGCAAGCTGCTGTCTCCCAGCCGAAAATCTTGCGTAAACCCTCTGCTTCCCAGCCAACATTGCCTTCGCTCTGTTCCCCAAAGGGTCTAAAGTTCTCATAACCGCCAGCTGCTACTAGCGTCTTTTGGTCTATGGGTTTAGCCATGATTTTTGGTGCGTAGCGAGCGCCCCATTGTGAAAAAAGATGTGACATTTCAAAATAAATCATGCCTTTGCTCTTGCAAAGTGCCACCCATCTTCTCAGCTTGTCAAAGCCAAACTCGTAGCGCTTTCCGGTGATTGACTCAGCCCTGTCTACATATTGAATCACATCTACAAGCTGAATCGTGGTTCTGTCCCCACCCACCGCTGTATCCAAAGGCGGGGTGAACAAGGGAGTCAGGATCATGTTGACCGTTGCCTTGGCTGCCGCCTCAATGAAGTTGCCCAGGATTTCCCAATGTCTTTCGGAGAATACGGGTACCTCATAATAATCTGCCAGGCAATCCCCATGAAACCATTCAGTGTGAATCAGTTTTTGCGCCGGAAGCTTAGCCGGAATCAATTCGATGTTTACTTCCACAGTGGTCAGCAACTCATTATTTTCGGTATAAAATTCAAAGTTGGCTGCAATTTCACTGGGGGCGGGTTTCCCCTGCAAGCTCAATTCCAAGCGCTCAGGCTCAAAATCAATCCACAGCGACAGCCAGTGTCCGTCCGGCAGTATCCTTGTCCGCCCGTCAATTGTGTCAAACAGTACGTCTGGATAGAGGCCGGGGGTGGTTTTAATATAGTTTTCATCCTTATTGGTGGTAGCCGGATACAGGGAGGGGATCAAGCCCACACGTCGGATAGTAAAACAGTCCTTGTACGCAGAAGCGACCCTTACACAGCAGGAATTTGGGTATCCGTATTCCACTGCCTTGTAGGCAAGCTGAAAGGAAACACGCTCATTCAGTAGGCCAGAAAGCCTGTTTTTTAAAGGCTTCGGCTCCTGATCTGGAAAAACTTTTTCTAAGGATGACACCAATACTGCTTTTAATTCCATCATTTAATACCTCCTACGATTTCTTTCACACGGGCTATGGCTTGTGGAATCTTTGTCTTATCCTTCCCTCCGGCTTGAGCCATGTTGGGACGACCGCCACCACCACCGCCGGTGATCTCTGCTGCTTCCTTAATAATCTTTCCGGCATTCAAGCCCAGCTTAACACAATCCTCCGTCACTAGGCTGACGATATTCACCTTGTCCTCAAAGGCACTGAATAACACGGCTACACCCGATTGAAGCTTGTCCCGGCACCGATCCCCAGCTTGGCGTAAGGCATTCATATCCAGGCCGTCGATTTGAGCCACAATCAGGGTTATATCGTTGACGGTTTCCGCTTTTTGGATGATTTCATCAATTGCAGAGCCAGCAGACTTGGCCTTTACCTTGTCCAGTTCATTGCGAAGCGCCTTGTTGTCAGCTGTTAGGGTTTTCAGCTTTTGAAGCAGGTTTTCCGGGGTGGACTTCACAGTGTCACAGACTTGTTCAATCAGGCTTTCATTGTTTTGATAGTATTCCAAGGCCGCATAACCCGTACAGGCTTCGATTCTCCGTACCCCTGCGGATACCCCGGTTTCTTGCAGAAGCTTAAAGCTACCAATCTGGGCGGTATTTTTGACATGGGTTCCCCCACAGAGCTCGGCGCTGTACTCTTCAACCCGTACCACCCGCACCAGGTCGCCGTACTTTTCACCAAAAAGGGCGGTTGCTCCCGATTTTCGTGCTTCCTCTATCCCGCATTCCTTAGTGTCTACAGCTAAGCCTTCCAGAATTTTTTCATTGACTTCCCGTTCGACTTTTTGGATTTCCTCATAAGTCATCGCGGCAAAGTGGGTGAAGTCAAAGCGCAAACGCTCAGCGCTTACCAGGGAACCTGCCTGATGCACATGATCCCCCAACACCTGGCGCAATGCCTTTTGAAGCAAGTGGGTTGCCGTATGATTACGACAAGTGGAGAGTCTTTGCTTGTTGTTTGTTTCTGCTACAGCTTGGTTTTCTCCGTTCTTGTCTTCCGTTGTAATGGTTCCGCTTTCCACAAGGCCGATATGCGCCAACTTGTTGGAGCCTGCCTTGATACAATCGTCTACCAAAACCTTTCCCGACTTGCTTGTAATACTGCCGGAATCACCCTTTTGACCGCCGCTTTCCGCATAAAGAGTCGTTTTAGAGAGAATAAGGGTAACTCTATCACCAGCCTTGGCTTCTTGAACGATCTCATTATCTTTGATAATGGCGAGGATTTTGGTTTCACACTGCGTCTGATTATAGCCTGCAAATTCGGTACTCATGTCTTGTGGAAGCCGATTGAAAACAGTTTCATCCGCACCCATGTAGGTGTTTTCTTCTCTAGCCGCCCGACCCTTGCTGCGCTGCTCTTCCATCTCAGCCTTGAATCCAGCTTCGTCCATGGTCAAGCCTTCCTCAGCTAGCATTTCCTGCATCAGTTCTGGTGGGAAGCCGTAGGTATCATAGAGCTTAAAGGCTTGCTTTCCACCCAATACGCTTTCCTTCTTTTCCTTAAGCTCGCTGATATAGCCCTTCAAGTAATCCGTTCCAGCGTCAAGGGTTTCATGGAAGCGTTCCTCTTCTATGGAAATGACCTTCAGCACATAGTCGTTTTTCTCGGCAAGCTCAGGATAGGCTTGTTTGGAAATGTCAATGACCGTTTGAGCCAGAGCTTTTAAGAAAGGCTCCCGTATACCAAGTAAGCGTCCGTGTCTGGAAGCCCTGCGTAAAAGCCGCCTTAAAATATAACCCTTGCCCTCATTGGATGGCAAAATTCCATCAGAGGCCATAAAGGTAACGGCGCGAATATGGTCGGTAATGACGCGTATAGATACATCCTTGCGGTTCGTGGAAACACTGCTGTTGCTTTCGTTGTATTTTACTTTGGCAATGTCACAAACATGCTGAATGATCTGACGAATGGTATCCACATCAAAAAGGGAATCTACGCTCTGCATAACCGCAGCAATCCGCTCCAGACCCATGCCGGTATCAATATTGGGATTTTTCAACCTAGAATAGGAGCCATCCTCTTCCTTATTAAACTGGGTGAAGACCAGGTTCCAAACCTCCATAAAACGGTCACAGTCGCAGCCCACGGTGCAACCTTCCTTGCCGCAGCCGTATTTTTCACCCTTGTCAAAGTAGATTTCTGAGCAGGGACCGCAGGGGCCTAGGCCGACCTCCCAAAAGTTGTCGTCCTTCCCCATTCTGAAAATCCGCTCTTTTGGGATGCCCACCTTTTCATGCCAGATATCAAAGGCCTCGTCGTCGTCCTCATAAACCGAAGGATACAGCCTGGAGGCCGGAATTTCCAGAACTTCTGTCAGAAACTCCCAAGCCCAGGGGATGATTTCTTCTTTGAAATAATCACCAAAGGAGAAATTACCCAACATTTCAAAAAAAGTACCATGGCGCAGAGTGATGCCTACATTTTCAATATCATTGGTACGAATACACTTTTGGCAAGTACTCACCCGTTTTCTAGGCGGAGTTTCCTGGCCTGTAAAATAAGGTTTCAAGGGTGCCATACCCGAATTAATCAGCAATAAGCTCTTGTCATTTTGAGGAATCAGGGAAAAGCTTTTCATTCTCAAGTGCTCTTTCTGTTCGAAAAAAGTCAAGAACTTTTCCCTTAATTCATTTAAACCGATGGGTTTGATTTCGTTGCTTTCGTTTTGCCTGTTCATTTTGTCCTCCGTGTATTTTTGTTTTTGGACTTACCGTTTATTTTAGTACACTCCGTTTTTTATAAGCCTTCGGATATCCTGTACTGAGAGCCAGTCGGGGTTGGTGGCAGAACTGTATTCAAAGCCTTCCTTGACCCTTTTCCCCTCCGCACTGGACTTTTTAAACCATTTATAGTTAGGATAGATCACAAAGTGTTTGTCGTATTCATACGTATTATGCGAGTCATCTGGGGTTATCATGATTTCGTGTAACTTTTCACCCTCCCGGATGCCCACAAGCTTTACGTATTTGCTGATATCTTCGCCTTCCGAGTTTTCTCCCAGTTTTTCACCCGATTTTCCCCCTGGATTTCCTGGAGTGAAGGTCTTGGCTTCCTCGTTCCCACGAAAGATCATCGCTTTTGCCAAGTCGGTAACTTTAAAGGAAGGAATTTTTGCAATGTAGGTTTCCCCGCCCTTGGATTCGGAGAGGGCCTTAAAAACCAGAAAAACCCCTTCTTCCAAGGTAATCCAAAAGCGAGTCATTCGTAAATCAGTGATGGTCAGAGCCTCGCCCTTTTCCAGCAACTCCTTAAAATAAGGAATAACAGAACCCCGGCTTCCAACTACATTTCCATAGCGCACAAGGGAAAAAATTGTCCCATTTTCACCCGAATAGGCATTTGCAGAAACAAAAAGCTTATCGGAAACCAGCTTTGTGCCACCGTACAGATTGATCGGATTCACCGCTTTGTCTGTGGACAGGGCAACCACTTTTTTGACCTGCCGATCAATGGCGGCGTCAATGACATTCTGCGCCCCGAATATGTTCGTCTTTGTGGCCTCAAAGGGGTTATACTCACAGGCAGGCACCTGCTTCATGGCGGCGGCATGAACCACCACATCCACCCCCGAAAAAGCTCGATAAAGCCGCTCCCGATCCCGAACATCCCCAATAAAAAACCGTAACCGATTCATCTGAGAGGGGGTCAAAAGCTTGCTGTATTTATTTTTCAGCAAAAATTGCTTGTATTCATCTCTTGAATAAATGATCACCTTCGCCGGTTCATAATACTTAAAGATCATTTCAATAAATTTGTTACCGAAGGAGCCGGTGCCTCCCGTGATGCAAATACTGGCATTATTTAACATAGAGCCTCCTTAAAAATTTCGAAATCAGATTGCTTAGCGTTGGTATATCGAAATTCTTCTGTAACTCTACTTAAAAAACGTTGCTTTTGCATTTTTGCGAAGGAGTCCATTTTAAAATACTAGGGCAAGCCTGAAAGGTCATGGGCCAGGAACGACATACAGGAGCAGCTTCGCTTTAATCTGGTTGACATTCTACCATTTCAAGTAGAAATTGGCAAGAAAAAAGAAGGCTTGGACAGCCTTCTTTCTTTGTTATACTCAGTAGCATTAAGCTTTGCAAAGCCATCACTTAAAACAATAGAATTTATCAAGATCGAATGAAGGTGGCTTGGAAAATGTTTTAAAGACTGAGTATAAGCATATGCTTAAGTGAGTAGGTTGACAGCAATTTTTTAAATACACACAGCCCGTCATAAATTTGTCTGTTTTGCCCAGCAATATATTCTAAGTAATTTCTGAAATAGCGTAGAGCAGTAAATTAACGAGCCGCTCTTCTTTTTTGTAACCAGCCATAGAGCTTCGCACAGAAAGAGGTGGATTATATTTTTCAATATAGGTTTTAAGGCTTTTTGCTTTTAGGTTCACCTCAGCTTTTACTTCCACGGGAATTACACGCTCGCTGTCCGATATAACAAAGTCAATCTCACAGCTTCCACGTTCGTTGGTGTAGTAATATAGGTTCAGTTCAGGAATCGTGACCAGCTGCTGTGCAACATATTGCTCGGTGAGCGCACCCTTGAACTCTGTAAACAGCGCATTACCATCAAGCAACGTGCGTGCCGAAAGTGCAGCCATACAACCAAGTAGTCCGACATCAACAAGAAACAACTTAAAGGCTTTCAAATCCTCATAAGCACGCAGTGGGATAGATGGTGCGTTTATACGGCTGATTTTGTGTACAAGACCGCAGTCGGAAAGCCAACAATAATTACAATGATATTTTGTGGGTTGAAAACACTTTATCCAACGAATAGGTGAGAAACAACCTTTCTGATGAGTATGGTGCTATAGCTGTAAGAAATAAGCAAAACTATCAATCTGTACAATCACGCAGTGAACAGTGACACGCAAAAAAACCGCCCAAATATTGGACGGTTTTTTTAATAAGTACATTTAATTGTGGCTGTCATTTGCAGATGACAGAAAATATTCTTAAACCAATTGTTGTCACTTGATGGCAATCTTGATAACAACGCAAATAATTTTAGGTCGTTTTAGAGGTAAAAATTAAGCTGATAACGGGAATCGAACCCGTGAACCTCATCCTTACCAAGGATGCGCTCTACCTACTGAGCTATATCAGCAAATGTTAAATAAATTTATTCTCAGTTGTCAGCTTATACAAAACCACCACCTGAAAACCTAAGAGAGTATAGCATAGAATTTATCCTTTGTCAATAGGTGATATCGTCATAACAGGGCAAACGCATACGAAAATTTCTTGACAAGAAAAAGGATTCTGTAGACGTTTTGTTTTCCAAAAAACAGAAGAAAATGACATTTATTAATTTCTATTCGTCCACACAGGCGAATTTACAGTCAAAAAACAAGCTCTGTCATCAAAAATATTTCGTATGCGTTTGCCCTGTCGTCATAACCGTTCATTTCATAAACTTACCATAAATTACCAAAGTATGATATAATGCAAAAAAACACGACAGGTGATGAAAATGGATAATATCAGACTAAGATTTGGGGTAATCGAAGATGTACGGCATCCAAGTTATATAGAACACAAATTAAGCGACATTTTGATAATCATAATGTGTGCGGTATTAAGTGGACTGGATGAATTAGAGGATATTTTTATATACTCACAAAATAAAGTCGAATTCTTTCAACAGAACTTTGGTATAGAGAAAGTACCATCAAAGCCCACATTAAGCCGCATACTAAAGACGCAAGACCTGCCCAATCTTTTCGTTGCGATAGCCAAGATATATCAGTCGTC
>CAZSXS010000099.1:0-10816 GCA_964611385.1 uncultured Defluviitaleaceae bacterium | reverse complement strand
AGAGCTGCGGCAGCCAGCATAAAGCCGGTCAGCACATAACGGAGAATGAAGTGGAGAACCGTATAAAGTTGAGCCTTGGAAGCGGCCAGGGTAACCGATTTGTTAATGACTCGTTCCAACAGAATCACTTTAAAGGAAGAAAAAATTGAGCCCAGTGCCAAGCCTTTGATATAAAATAGCGGCTCAGCAGTTAAAAATAAGGCGATGGCAGAGGAAAACAAAAAGACAGCAGCAATGCCCATGATTAGCCTCTTACCTGTGTCGGAAACAAACTGTAAAGATATCATCCATAACCCCCAAGGAAAGATCGTATACTCAGTCTCTTAAACTCAGTATAATAAAAACACCTAGATATTCTATGCACTCCTATGTATTTGATACATGAAAAAGAGCTCTTCTCCCACTGGAAAATTACAGCAGAAGTTTTCAATCTTTTATACTCTATCATAAATCGTACTAATTGCCAATATCATATTTAGAAAAATTTAACAATTTTTGCGGAATATGTGTAAGGGAGAAAATCGTGCAACAAAAAAAAGAATCAGGTTGTAAAAACCTGATTCTTTTTTTTGTTGCCTAATTCTTAATCTTTGAAAACAACTCTCGATTAAACTGCTTATGAAAAGCTTCCAACTGGTCGGCAATGCTTTCACAGCATTGCTTTACCTCTGGGTTTGCCCTGCTGTCCTTGTTACGTTCTTTGTAGACATGGGCCCATTCCGTTAAATCCACCTTGAAGATGAAATTGCTGGGAATGCTGAGCATGTACAGCCCCCTTTTGACGTCAGAGCTGTCCTTGAGATCTTCGCGGATATAACCGTTGACGGATTTGACATAACGCACCCCGTCCACCTCCATGGTTTCCGGAATGTTCAGGTTCAGGTGCTTGAGCGCCAGGTCGGTAGGTAAAATTTTATCTTGATACCAATTTGACCGTTCGTACCCAAACTCTGCCAGTCGGGTGCTGCTACGCAGAATACGGTTGTTAAAGCGCTTAGCATGGGAGTCCCAATCGTCCTGTCCGGCTCGATGCATTCCCTCAACAGTGACGGACATGTCAACAAAGCGCAGCAGGGTAATGTGCTTCCGGCCCCATTTAATTAAGGTATCCAACCAGTCCGTAAAGCGATCTAGTTCGTTAATACAGCCTTCACTTTTGAGGCTCTCCAGGCTCTTTAAGGCTCCGTTTCTTTCCAGTACAGCCTTGCAGGTTTCTCGTATGTTTTGCTCCATTTCTCGGTTCCATGTTCGCTTGCTCATAAACATAGAAGTAATAGCATCGTCTATCCCTGATATTTCATTTAAAAATACTTTCATACTGTCTCCTAGGTACTTATTTTCCACCCTGTGGAATAATTGTGACATTTCCAAAGCGGTCATGGTAGGTCAGTCCGCTTTCATTGTTGAGGACACCAACCACTTCAAGGACTTCTTCATCCGGTATGATTTGTCCAAATTTATCTTCGTATACCCCATCTTGGTTCTTGTAGAAAAAGGTGCTGTCGGCCTCCATAAAAAAGGTCAGAAGATCTTTGGGGTTTTTCGTAGCAAGATATGTTTGGTCAAAGGCGGTGTCGCTGATGATGATGGTATCATTGGGTAAGGACTGCGGAGGTTCCAAAAACCTGTACTTGGCATGAACCACTGGGGAGTCCGGCTTTCTGGAAACTTCGTAGACGATATAATTGTCCATAACATACAATCCGTAGATCCAACCTTCATCCGATGGCTCTATGGTAATAAAGTTGGTCTCATCACTGCCGTCCAGGGCAACGGACTTGATGCTGTCATTCGTATTGTAATACAGCCTGTCTTTATATGAGGTCAAAAGGGGAGTGACCCCTACATGGATGCCGGGCGCCCAAATTTCGCTCCATTCAATATTCATCTGTTTGATGATTTCTTTTTGACCAGTAGCAAAGCTGTAACGGCTGATTTGATGCTCCTTTACGCCGCTAGACTCTGTATAGTACCAATAGCCGTCCCTGTAAATCATTTCGGAAACAACGCCGTTCCAAAAGCCTTGTTCATAGCTTTTGTCTGTCGCTTTCGGGGCGTCTGCATCCCAGTTATAGTGTGGGGGGGAGATGGCAGAAATGGTCTCATCGCTGAGCATAAAATAGGTATGGTTGGCTCGGCCCTTTTTATCCGGAGGAAGGTCGTCCCAGGTGGAATCCACATGATACCAGTTACCATCCACCTGAATTAAGTTCCAGGCGTGGTTCATAGAATCGCTTCCAATCACAATACACTCAATCCCTGCCCGGCGATAAAGCTCTAAAATAGCCAGAGCATAACCCTCGCACACCGCTTTTTTGTCCAAAAAAATTCCGTAAGCAGTGTATCCTGTGGAGGGAACCACGCTTGTTATGTATGTATCATAGTCGTACTCAGAGGTAGTAACAACATAATCATGAAGCGCGAGAGCTTTTTCTATTATGGTCATATCCTCATTGATGACGGTCATGGCTTTTTGAACGGCAGCTTCATAGGCGGCTTGGTGCTGGGGAATCTCCTCAGCAGGCCATATGTAAAAGGGTTGAACAGAGGCAATGATCCCTCGTTCAGAGTCAGCTGTATACCCGAACTGCTTGTCTTTTGCAATGAAGAATAGTTCCGGGTATTCCACCACAACCTGTGAGTAGGCTTCCCTCAGTTCATCCCAGGCAACGCCGAATCTGGAAATATCAATGGAGTCCTGAAAGTGATTGTACCCATCAACTAAAGCCTGTTTTAAATTTTTAATCAGTACCTCGTCAAACCTTGGCGCTTGGGCAGCGCTACCCAGATCAACGGCAAAGACCCGGACCGGCAGCAGCAATTGCACCAACAGCAAGATGGCAATGATGTACCTTTTTTTGAAACGAAATCTCATAAGCCCTCCTAATTTTCGCTTTTTTTTGACGCCCATTATACTGGTTGAGCCTCTGTTTTGCAAGCGTTTGACAGAAGATTTTGATTTACTTATAATGGCAGCAAAAGCGTTTATGCATAATTATTTGGGGCATTTTTAAAACCGTGTGGGGGAAGGAGAGAAAAACTTTTTTCAAACGGCGAAAAAAATTTTCCTCTCCTTCCCCCACACCCCCCATCCTCTTCTTTCAAAAAAGCCGGACATGGAAGGACGTATTGATCCAGCGGAAATTTTTTAAAGAAATATTATTCATTTTAATGCAGGATTTCAGTATAGAACGGAGGTTTTTATGGATATCAATCTGAACACCCAACAGCAAGCCAAGTCCTATGGGCAAAGCTCATCGATCGCCCAAGCGCCCCAGACCTTGCAGCCCGGCCAAGCGGTGCAAGCTTCTAAAGTGCAACAACTTACCCATAACACGCAAAGCGCTCAAACTGCTCAAACCAGCCAAGCCGCCGCTCTTTCCGGCGCTAGTGCCTTTGCTTCCCACAGTTCCCTCACGGAAGCGCTGCAAGGGGCAGGCTTTAAGGTTACAGAGGAAAATCTACAACTGGTTAAAGCCCTGGTGGAGAATGACTTGCCTGTTAATAAGGAAACCATCACAAAGTTAAACCAAGCTTTAAAACTTTTAGGGCCGGATGAAATCGAAAAAGCAATCTTTTTGCTTAAAAATGATCTCAAAATCAATTCGGGCAATGCACAGATCTTGAATGAACTGGCCAATGGTTCTTTTAAGCTTTCAGAGCAGCTTAAGGTTCTGACGGCTTATTTAGAGTCTGCTTATGGTGGCTCGAACAGTTCCTCTCGTGATGGGCTACCGCTTTCTCAAGCACAAAGTCTAGCACAGACTCAAGCGCAATCGGGAACACAGAACCCAGGAGCTGAGTTGCTACTTCTTTCCTCTGATGAATTGGAAGCCCAGTTAAGTACTCAAAATCAAGCCCTGCAAGGAAGCCAAACATCCCAGCTAAATCAAAGTAACCCAATGAACCAAGCGAGCCAATCCACGCAGACCACTCAGGATCAAAGTACCTTATCCACACAATCCGCTCAAGCAACCACATCAGCACAAGCTTCAACCCAAGGCGTACTCAGCCCAGAGACACAGCAAGCAATAAACAGCAGCGGACAGACAAACCCTGGGACTTACAACACCACGCAAGCACAGAATTCGCAGATACAGGCACAGACGCAGACACAACCCACCTTCCAAGCCCTTGACCAAGCTAGCCAAACCACAGCGCAAGGCCTACAGGAAGGAAAAGCCTCTCAAGCAATGCCCTTGGGGCAAAGCAGCCTTGAACAGACTTCTCAAACAAGCCAAGCCCTTGCCCAGTCAACCCAAGCGCAGCAAATTACAAATGCAACAACCCAATCCCCATCCTCCACCCAGGGCGCTCAAGCAGCTCAAGGCACTCAAAGCACACAAGCGAATCAGCCCGTACCTCCAAATCCGATAGGCCCTTCGGCAAACCCGTCAACAGTCTCAGACGCAGAAAAGGAAGCGCTCAAAGCAACCATGCAAGAGTCCAAGGCCAAGGACTTTTCCATCAAAGCGCTTACTAAGCAGATTAAAGAGCTGGGTGTGGATTTAAACCAAAAGAATCCGCGGGAAATGGAAAGGGTATTAAACGAAGTCAGGGACAGCATACGCATCCTCAAAGACCTGGGCGACCCTCGATTGAACCCCCTTACCCAGAAGATTGAGGCAAGTCTGAACTTTATGGAACAGGTGAAAACAGCAATCCTTCTGCAAATGCCGGTTCTCATGAATCAGCAGCCTACCAATGCAGAGCTGTATGTCTTTCGGGATAAGCGCAACAAAAACAAAGGCTCAAAGACCATGAGCGCCCTTGTAGCCATGGACACAGCAAACCTTGGGCGTTTTGAGACCTATATTCAAAAGACAGAGAATACAGTCAGCCTTCAGTTTCGTCTTGAAAATGAACGTGTGGTGCAACTTGTGCGTTCTAAAATGGAAGATTTGCAGAAGCTGCTTTCTGAATCCAATTTCAAGCTTCAAAATTTTTCCTTCAAAAAACTGGAGGAAACCTTTACCCTCCTGAGTTCAGAGAAAAGCTTATTGGCTTCGGACGAGAAAGACCCTGATAGCACTTTGCGCAATTTAGATTTTGATGTAAAGGCTTAAAAATAAGTTATTCTACTGTGCTGCTTCCTACGATGATAACGATTGATGCAAAAACTCTCTCTTTGCTTAAGGCCTTCATTGCGCAAGGCGGAAAGGTTTACTCTGTCGGTTCTCTGCCTACTCTGATTGAGGGGAAGGAAGCCGATATTTGCTTAGAAGGAATTATAGAACTTGACCAGCAAGCAAATGCTGAGTATGCATTCAATGCGCAAAGAGAACTTGTTGTCGAAAATCCAAAGGGCAGAAATCAACATGTTTATGCCACAACAAAGGTTTTCGAAGGCAAAAAGTACCACTACATAGTCAATACATCCATCCATGAGGCTTATACCATAAACTTAAAGACAAAGCATAACAAGCAGCTTTTTGCTTACGACTTTCTTACAGGCGCGATTTCAGAAGATGAGTTTTTGACAGAAGACATTTATCTCGAACCGGCTATGTCCTATGTATTGCTCGTTGGGGATAAAGATAGAGAAGGAAGAGCAACCAAGCCCGAGCAAAAGCCCTTGAATCAGCTGAATCTCTCTGGAACGTTTGAGCTTGTATCTAGCGACCCGAATATTCTTACGCTTGACTATGCTTCTTTGTCCTATGACGGACTTACATACACAGAACCCCTGCATCACTTAGAGATTCAAAACAGGCTTATTCAAAAGGCTGAAAACCGTACGGTCTATATAAAGTACAGCTTCACATGCGCCACTCTCCCTTCAACCCTGATTTACTTGCTACTAGAAGAAAGAGATAAGACCGAAATCATAATAAACGGTTCACTTGTAAACATGGAAGACAGTGGCTGGTACATTGACAAGAGCTTTAAAAAAGTAGCTGTGTCAGCTTTCATAAAACCAGGAAAAAACGAAGTTGTTTTAAAACGGCTTTTCACGAACTCAGAAAAGGTGTACCGCGTAAAAAATGACCTAGCCATTCACGAGGCTGAGTCAAATCGGGTTACTGTTGAAACCGAAGTGGAGAGTATTTATCTCTTAGGTGATTTTGCTGTATGCTATGATGGCGATGTAAGCTTTGGCAATAATCGTTCGTTTTGCATGAAAAATAACTTTGTTGTTTCGGCTGCGAAAAACTTTGTTTCACTTGATAACATTGCTCAAGATGGCTATGCGTTTTTTGCCGGAAGCATAAGGCTTGCAAAAACATTTTGCATAAACACACCGATTGAGGACAAGCGATTTTCTATGTCATTTTCTCGTCCGGACGCAATACTAACAAAATTGAGCCTGAATGGAAAAAAGGTCAAGGACTTTATGTGGGCGCCATACGCTGCTGACATTACAGACTATATTATGGCGGGTGAAAATCTGTTGGAGCTTGAGCTTGTTACAAGCCTCAGAAATATGCTAGGCCCTCATCATCATCATGCTGGTGAGCTTTTTGCTGTTGGCCCCTATGCTTACTCTAAGGAAATCGGTAACGCTTGGACAGATGACTACCACTTTGTTCGCTTTGGAATTGAGGGCGGACTTACTGTGTGTGAATATAAGCATTGATGGAATTAAGAATGAGCCTTTTTTTCAGCATACACCATCCCTCTTTTTTCAACGCTGAAAACAAAGTACCCATCCTCTTCATAGATCATTACGCCTCCAAAAATACTTATAAACTTCCGCTTGTACCATTCCTTTCGCTTAGTGACCATCAGCATTTGGCCGCCAAGCTTTAGTCGATTGAAGCCCTTTTCGATGAAAAGCTTGGCAACCTTGAAATCGCTATGATATGGCGGATTGCTCAGAATAAGGTCAAAACCGGTTTCACCGAGGGTAGTAAAACCGTCGCTTTCCAGTATGCGTACGCCAGATACCCCGTTGGCTTCTGCGTTATGACTGGAAAGTTGTATGGCTAAGGGATCAATGTCCGTCATGTATACATTCTCCTGCCCTACGATCTTAGCACATACGATCCCCACGATTCCGTATCCGCAGCCCAGATCCAGTACCTTTTGCCCTTCACTTAGCTTGGTCTGGGAGAGCATAAATCGTGTTCCTTTATCAATGCTCTTGGGTGAAAAGCAGTGCTCATGCGTTTTGAGCCTCAGCGGATAACCCAGAATTGTTTCATTAATTTCATATTCATTTTTAAGTTTGCTCATTGTTTTTCCTTATCAGTGTTTTATGATTATTTTTTCTTTCTGCATACTTTTATTGTTTGAATCCTGCGTAACTTGTTGAAACCTCAATGACCCTGAACACATCCAAGGCCTTTTGGAAGCGCTTTTCCTTTGTGCGAATGCATGTGAGGAAGTCTTCCCACTTTTTCTTTGCTTTGCTCCTCGCTCAGCTCGCCTTCGTTTTGATTCATTCTTCCATACCCAGCATCATTACATAACCTCCATCATAATTATTTTTCTTGAAGTATATCATAACGCACAGGGCTTTACAATTATGCTCCTTACAAGCACTGTTGCCAATAGAGCAAGGTTTGCACTTTTTACACACCTCTTTGTCTGTTAAGCTAAATATTGTCTCCTAATCTAAAATTTGCTATACTATTCACCGAGCAAGCCTGAATCCTGTGAATGAGCAACAAGCACAAAGCGATCCAATGAAAGCAACGGAAGGCATACCAAACAAAGCGATCTGTTGAAAGCACCAGAGGGCATACCGTGCAAAGTGATTCGTTGAAAACACGGAAGATATACCGCACAAAGCGATCCGATGAAAGCAACGAAAGGGATACCGCCCGAAACGGCTTGCGACTAGCACTAGTGTAGGGCGGTGTCCCTTCCGTTGCTTGGGCGTGAATACCGCTGTCATTTGAATCGTGCTGTACTACTAGCGCGTTCACAGAAAGCTATGCATTGAAAAACAAGAAAGGATAAATGAATACTGTGACACAAAAAATCAGAAAAGCAACAAAAGAAGACCTAGATGCAATCATGATCATCATTGATCAAGGAAAAGCCTATTTAAAAGCCCAAGGTCTAGATCAGTGGCAGAACGGCCAGCCCTCCCCAGCCTTGCTGCTGAAGGATATCCAAAAAGAAAGCTGCTATGTATATGAGGAAGATGGCTGCCTTTATGGCGTTCTGTCGGTTCTTTTCGAAGTGGAAGAAGCCTTTACAAAAATCATACAGGGACAGTGGCTGAGCCAAGAAAAAGGACTTGGCGACGTGCCTTATGCCGTTATTCACCGCATGGCCATCCATGAAGCCAAGCGTGGAAGCGGCCTGGCTAATCAACTGTTTCTTTTCGCCGAAGAGCTTTGCAGAGAAAAAGGCGTGATTAGCTTACGGATCGACACCCATGAACAGAATAAGCCCATGCAGGGCGCAATTAAAAGAAACGGCTTCACCTATTGCGGCGTGGTTTATTATGGTCTGGAAGAATCCACCAAGCGCTTGGGCTTTGAGAAGCTACTTTAGACCTTTTTCGAAATCTGCCCCTTGCAAGTTGTCAAAGGGCTTGGTATAATCAGTCAAAACAGCGATGATAAAAACTACGGCTGAACCCTTTTCCTCAGAGAACCGGTGCTTGCTGCGAACCGGTGAAAAGCTTGGCCCTTCCACTTTTGGAGCTGTTGATTGTTTTGTTGAGTGGCCGTTTAGGCGGCAATTTGGGTGGCACCGCGGAAGCTTTCCGTCCCATGTCGATTTGGTGAGATGTACTCAGTCCTATACTTTGTATGGCCTCCAAGCAATTGTAGAAGTTCTATAGAATTTCTTCGGCTTGTTTGGTTCGCTTACTTTGTTAGACTGCGTATGATACTCCCCATAAAAGGATATGGTTACGGGGAGTTTTTTTATTTTTATAGCTTTATCAAATGAAGGAGGACTATTATGTTAGATATGAAACTGTTGCGCACCAACCCAGAGCTGGTGAAGGAGAATATTAAGAAGAAATTCCAAGAGCAAAAGCTAGGCTTGGTGGATGAAGTGATTGCCTTGGATGAGCAGTTCAGAGAGGCGAAAACCAGAGGTGATCAGCTGCGCGCCCAAAGAAATTCCATCAGTAAGGAGATCGGCGCTTTCCTGTCCAAGGGTCAAAAGGAGCAAGCAGAGGAAGCCAAGGCTAAGGTCAATGCCATTTCACAGGAGCTTGCAGAGCTGGAAACGAAGGAAGAAAAGATCTCTGCCGAAATTCGGGAAAAAATGCTGGTGATCCCCAATATCATTGATCCTAGCGTTCCCATCGGCAAGGACGACAGCGAAAATGTTGAAGTTGCACGCTATGGAGAGCCAGTGGTGCCTACATTCGAGGTGCCTTATCATGTCGATATTATGGAGAAGCTGAAAGGCATAGACCTAGACAGCGCCAGAAAGACCAGCGGCAATGGCTTCTATTACCTCTGCGGTGACATCGCCAGGCTGCATTCTGCCATCCTTTCCTATGCCCGGGACTTTATGATAGACCGGGGCTTTGTTTACTACATTCCACCCTATATGATACGGAGTACGGTAGTAACCGGCGTTATGAGCTTTGCGGAAATGGAAAATATGATGTATAAGATCGAAGGCGAAGACCTGTACCTCATTGGTACCAGCGAGCATTCGATGATCGGAAAGTTTATTGATTCCATTTTGGATGAGGAGCAGCTTCCCCAAGCGCTGACCAGCTATTCTCCATGCTTCCGGAAAGAAGTAGGGGCTCATGGGATTGAAGAACGGGGCGTATATCGGATTCACCAATTTGAGAAGCAGGAAATGATCGTCGTATGCAAGCCGGAGGACAGCCCCGCCTGGTTTGAGAAGCTGTATAAAAATACAGTGGACTTCTTCCGAACCCTGGACATTCCCGTGCGGACTCTGGAATGTTGCTCGGGGGACTTGGCTGACTTAAAGGTTAAGAGCATTGATGTAGAAGCTTGGTCGCCGAGACAGAAAAAATACTTTGAGGTCGGCAGCTGCTCCAATCTGGGTGACGCACAGGCTCGTCGGTTGGGTATTCGCATCCGCAATAAGGATGGTAACTACTTCGCCCACACGCTGAACAATACTGTGGTGGCGCCGCCTCGTATGCTTATTGCTTTCTTGGAAAACAACTTGAATCAAGATGGTTCTGTGCGGATTCCTGAGCCTTTAAGGATGTATATGGGTGGGAAGGATTGTATATCTTTCTAGTGGAACACACAGTACGTGCCATTTAGCAAGTCAATAACACCCTTTTAGGCGCAACTGACCTTAAAGGGTGTTATTTGTTTTTTCAAAACCGTCATCCTTCATGT
This sequence comes from uncultured Defluviitaleaceae bacterium, assembly GCA_964611385.1. Classification (GTDB taxonomy): domain Bacteria; phylum Bacillota; class Clostridia; order Lachnospirales; family CAYPQA01; genus CAZSXS01. The sequence continues at coordinate 569 of CAZSXS010000099.1, read as the reverse complement.
GCAGGATAAAGGCGTGGCAATACCTTTTCTTTGTACAAGAAACGACTGCTACTTCTTGCTTCGATTAATTAATTGAAGTATAATTCTCCGAAAGAAAACCAAAAGATTAAGATGAAAAACGAGGAGGGGAAGGTATTGAAAGAAGCGAATGAAGTGAAAGCAAGGAGATCGGTGAATAAGGCCAAGTTAGACAACAAAGTAAATAAAGATAGCCAAGTAGACAAAGCAAGCCCAGTAAGAGAAACAAAGTGGATGAAACCTTTATCCAACACAGTATTTTTAGGAATCTTTGCGCATTGCGAGAACAACCCGGAGTTGGAAGGCGCATTGAGGGGCTTGCTGAATGCCATCCTTGACGGCAATCGCCCTGAGATTACAAAGATCGACAAGGTGCAGGCTGAGGATGCGGATCTTGGTGAGCATTACGGAGCCAAGGCCATACGGATTGATCTTCTTGTTACAGACTGCCTCCAACAAAAATACATCGTTGAAATTCAGCTCTACACGGATTTGTATATAGTAAGCTAATTAATTTAATTTATTAAAACATATAAAAATATTTAATAAAT
>CAZSXS010000098.1:0-11947 GCA_964611385.1 uncultured Defluviitaleaceae bacterium | reverse complement strand
GAAAAAATTGCAAGAGTTTTTCGAAATTTTTTTAATTTTTTTTACTTCTACTCGGCTTATTCAAACGGATAATCATTGTTGTACCCCTGCCAGGTTCACTAAGAGCAAGAATCTTTCCCCCATGAAGCTCAACAAATTCCTTGGCAATGGAGAGTCCCAGTCCTGTTCCGCCCATTTCTCGGGAACGGGCTTTATCCACCCGATAAAAGCGTTCGAATATATTTTTGAGATCCTCTTTCGGAATCCCAATGCCGTTATCCTGAATATAAACCCGGTAATACTTATCTGTCTGTTCAACCAAAACCTCTATCCTTCCACCATCTGGGGTATACTTGATGGCATTGGATATCACATTAGAAAAAACCTGATTGAGCCGGGAGAAATCCGCATTAATGATAGCCGGTTCGCAAAGCGGGATAAACTCAAGGCTTTGATTTTTCTTATCCAGCAGAATTTTATTGTGCTTAATACTCAGCGAGCAGACATCATTTAAATCGCAAAGGGAGAACTCAAGTTGTACTTGGTTATTGTCAAAGCGGGACAAGTCTAATAAATCCTTTACCAAGAGCGTCATTCTGTCCGTCTCCGAATCAATAATCTTCAAAAATTCCACAGCCATATCCGGCTCCTGAAGAGCCCAGTCTAAAATGGACTCGGCATAGGTCTTGATGGTCGTCAAAGGAGTACGGATTTCATGAGAGACATTGGCAACAAACTGCTTACGCATATCATCCAGCTTTTTATGCTTGGTGATGTCTTGAAGCACGATGACGACGCCGTCTATTACTTGATTTTTATTATAGTAGGTGGAAAGGCTGACATTCAAAAATTTTCCGTTCATGGAAAGATTGTTCAAGCTTTCAGTGTTAATCTCCTGTAAATTCTCCGCAGGAATACCGAAGCGCTTCATCATATCAGAAAAAGAAAGCAACTCCATCTCACTCAGCCCCAGCAAATCAATGGCAGAAGGATTGGCATGAATCAAGAGTCCCTTGCTGTCATAAGCCAAGACACCATCCGTCATGTTGTGCATGATGATTTCCAGCTTATTTCGGCTGCTGGCTATGGCCAGGATGTTTGCATTCAGTTCCCTGGCCATAAAATTAAAGCTTTCGGTGAGCTGCCCCACTTCGTCCTTGCTGTTGACAGCGATCTCTTGATTCAGGTTTCCATGGGCCATTTCATTGGCTTTTTTGGTCAGCAAAATAATAGGCTCCGTCAGGGTATTGGCGAACAAGAAGCCCAAAATACCCGTCAAAGCCAGCGCTAAAACCAAAGTTAAGATAATTGTAATGGTGATGCTTAATAAATTCTGCATGATGGGTTCGGAGTTCATACGCACATAAATAACGTACTCAATCTCACCCTGCTGATTTTTAACGGGAAGGGCATACTCCTCCCAGGTCTTCCGCTGATCATTAATGTCGGTGTCCTTTTTTCCGCTGGAGGTAGCCTCGCTTCCAGAAAGGGCAATGCTGATGACGCTGCGGTTAAAGCGCTGTCCGACACCATCAGTGGAAGCAATGGTTATGCCCTTCGAATTCAAAATGTTTCCATTGAGCTTTCCGAAACTGGAAGTGCTCATAAAAATATTTTCTTCAAAGCCTTTTTGAAAATCCGCCGCGTCCTCATACTCGTTAATAATTTGGGCCTGTATGAGACTTGCATAGGTTTTAAGTGTGTAATTGGCCTTTTCGATCTCCCGATAGCGTATGGTTGTAATCATAAAGGTGCCGCTGACAATCAGCACAATGAACACCAGAATTAAATAAATGACCACAAGCTTCAATTTAATACTTTTCATACAGCTCTATTGTACTCCCAAGTCATGATTTCAATCCGTCTTACTCCCCGAAATAATAACCGACTCCACGCTTCGTCAACACATATCTAGGCTTTTCAGCATCATCCTCGATTTTGGTCCGGAGACGGCGAATGGTTACATCAACCGTTCGAACATCCCCGTAATATTCATAGCCCCATACCTTTTCCAAGAGTGCCTCGCGGGTAAAGACCTGACCGCGGCGCTTGGCCAAAAAATGGATCAGCTCAAACTCACGGCGGGTTAAATCTATAATCTCACCCCTACGAAGGACTTCAACCCGGCCCGTATCAATAGTGATATCCCCAAAGTTTTGAACGGTGTCCGAGGCTTTTTCAACAATAATTTCTTTTCGCCGTAGGCTAGCCTTCACTCTGGCCAAAAGTTCCCGCACACCAAAAGGCTTAGTCACATAGTCGTCCGCACCCAGTTCAAAGCCCAATACCTTATCAATCTCTTCTGCCCGGGCTGTCAGCATAATGATGGGGGTTTGCAACTTTTCCCGAATCCGCTTACAGACCTCAAAGCCGTCCAGCTTCGGCATCATGATATCAAGCAAAATCAGCTCTGGCTCTTCCTTGAAGCAAATCTCCAAAGCCTCCTCACCATCATAGGCACAAACTACTTCATAACCCTCTCGCTTTAAGTTCAAAGAAATAATATCTACAATCTTTCTTTCATCATCCACCACTAATATTTTACGCTTCATTTATTTAAACCTCCGATTATACAGCCTTGGTTTACTTGCCTATTTCAATGATATCGTTTTTAACCGGTATTGTAACCTCCCAATCGGTTACAATATGATCCATATCTATCCCGTTCACGCGTATAATTTGCGCTGTCACAACACGCTGCCCGTCACTTCCTTGCTGAATCACCCGGCTATAACCTTTTCCAAAGTTTGCATTCTCACGGTATTCCGTTTCTTTTTTTATTACTTCGGGATATTTAACCTCCTCCACGGTCTTAATCGATAAAACTGGTTTCAGAACCCTAATCTTAACTTCTTGCCCTAGCTTCAGATTGGGGTTGATACCAGGATTTAAGCTTTTCAGTTCATCCAAGGTCATGTCTGCTTTGGCTGCAATTTTCCAAAGGGAGTCTCCATCTACCGCATTATAGGTTTTTTCCGACTCCGTGGTCGCACTCAAAATCGTGTAGGCCTTATCTGGGGGGATGATCTCTTTTATTTCAACAAAACGCTTATCATCTTTAACATTTTCAACAAAATCAGCAGAAATGATATTCAGGCCTTCTTGATAATAAGGCTTTTTCAGGTTATTTTCTATCGTATCCCATACGACTTCGTCCTTAACGATGGCCATTTCTACTCCATCTACGGTAATCACCACAGCCTCCACACTGTAGGTCAAAAGCTCATAAATTTTCGAAAGAATGGTGTCGTTATCTTTGATTTGTTTTTTTGTTGCATGGGTTTCAAGCAGCTTAATTTTTTCATTGATCTGAACTTTTGTGTTCAAGTTCGCTTCCAACTTTGCTTTTGCTACATTAAATAAGGCTTCTTCCGTAATGGTTTTATTCAGGGCTAAAAATCCCACAGATGTGTCATTCACAAAAACTTCGTAGGAGTTCTTCCCTGTCAATACTTGTACCACAAAGACTGTGGCAAGAATGGCTATCACCGTCAAGCTCACAATGAAAATCAGCCGCCCATTAACAAAAAAATTGCTCAAGCTCTTTCGAAGCAAAGCGACCAAATCCAGTATACGAGCATAAAGAGCCTCCATATCCCGAACAAACCCGCTTTTACGCCGCTTACGCTTTCGTTTTCTTCTGTCGTTTGTAGGCATCGTGTACCTCCGTTTGTTACCGGTTGAAAACTAGCAATCCCTTCCTTCCAGAAGGGATTGCTAGAATACTTTATTTAGATAGAATCGTGATGGTTTTTGCTATAGTGCTTCCTGCGTCCTCATAAACTACATAAATCTTCATACCTGCATATAAAGCTGCCTGTGTAACGGTTTTGCCTGAAGTGGAATCCATGAAAACGGTGTTTGCATCGTAATTCACGTCCTTATCATCATCCAAAATCACTCTACGCTCCGCCAAGCTCTTAATTACACCTGTGTAGTAAGATGCAATCGGCTCTTCGAGGATCGTAAGAGTCTCAACCTCCAGACTGTCAAGCCGCAGCCTGATTTTCGAGCCCACTTTTAGGGAATACGCATCTGTCGTGTTATAGACCAAAGGATAGGTTTTGATATTGCCAGCCGTATCTTTGAAGAGAATGGTAGCGCCGTATCTAGTGATATGGATTTCCTCTACATTCCCGTCCACCGTTGTCTTAGTTCCGAAGGCTTCGCAGCTGGTAATCACATTGGATAAAGAATTGATGATTAAGGTATCCCCGATCCGCAGCTCATTCAAAGACACAGTTCCAAGGTCTTTTCTTGTAAATTGGCTGTTTGCATCAATAGTCAGCTCTGTAATATTCCCATCTGCCTCCTTGATCACAATGCCTTTCTGTGCTTCGGTAGTCTTTTTCTCCATTAATATGACATTGGAATAGGTTTTTGCTGCAGGTTGGGCTGATACCTGGGTCCCTGGAAGCGAAACAGCCTTGATATCAAGCACATCCTTATCATTCTTTACATAAAGGCTAACAGTCATACCCTCCTGAAGATCAGCGAAGGTTTTGATTATATTGTCAATGGTGATATTAGTAATGGCGGATGCTAGGTATATTTTCTTATCACCCGAATCCGTAAGGACCTGCATTGCATTAGAAGCCTTCAATAGCTTATCAATCTTCGCCGTTACAGTACCTATTTTTTCTGTGCTGGGAGCGGTTGACTGGATGGTAGGTGTTTGCGTGGGTATGTAAGTTGGTACAGGCGTTGGGACTGGAATTGGAGTAGGGGTTGGGGCGGGAGTCGGTGTAGGGGTCGGTGAGGGACTTGCGGTAGCATAAGCTAAGCCCAAAATACGATCCAGCATAACGGACATTGTTGACTTTGTTACGGCTCCGTTCGGCGAAAAATTCCCCAATTCATTTGCGGTAACAACACCGATTTCCTTTAAGTAATAAACGTAAGGCTTACTGGCAGAGCTAATCACAGAGTCGTCATTAAACAAACTGGTGTAAGTTTTGGATATAGCTTCCTCTTTTTTTCCAACAAGGCGCACTAAAAAAACAGCTACCTCTGATCTGGACAAGGCTCGTAGCTTCTCATTCCCTTGATCATCTTTGATCACAAACTGGTTTAAATCTTCTGGTATTAAAATTTCTTTTTCCAAAAGAAACGCAAGCTCTCGGTCGGTTACAGGATTCCATTTTACAAATGCCTTAGAATACTGAGCTATGTACCCTTTATTCTTTTCGTAAGCCGCATCATAATAGGCCTGCTCCTGGGCGCTTGCATCAGTGTATTTATATCCTGCTACCTTCGAAAGGATTTTTGCGGTTTCAAACTTGTCAATATAGGAATCTGGTGTGAAATTGCCAGAAATATCCCCTACGATATATCCTTTTTCCGATACTCTTGAGATAGACAGGTAAGCTGGGTGCGTTTGGGGCACATCCTTAAAAACGGGTGCAGCCCAAATGGAAACGGTCATAAGGCTGGTAAGCAAAAGACCGATTGCTAGGAATTTTTTCATTTAGTTTCCTCCAGTTCTTTTATTGAAAATGGTGGTGACATATAGATCACTAATCAGTAGCTTTTCAGCGATTCGTTTTTTTGCAGATAGAGCATCTCTTTTGGATCTGAAATACCCAAAAACCGTAGCGCCGCTCCCGCTCATCATAGCACAAAGCGCTCTGTTTTCTAGCATTAAGCCTTTGATTTCGTCAATGATAGGATGTTTTTTGATTGTAACCGTCTCCAATACATTCACCATTTGCGCTGAGATTTCTCTTAAGGAAGAATGCTGTATACCCTGAATCAACTTTTGAATATTAGGGTGCGAAGACACAGCATTAAAATCAAATTCCTTAAACACCGAAGCGGTAGAGACACTAACGGAAGGCTTCACAAGCAAAACATAAACGAAGGGATGAGGCGGCAGAGGGGTTAAAATTTCGCCCACACCCTCAGCCAGGGCGGTTCCGCGCATCAGGCAAAAGGGGACATCTGCACCGAAGGCTGTTCCTTCCTTAAGCAACTCTCCATTTGTCAGAGGAAGATTGAAAAGCCGTCGGATCCCGACCAGGGTTGCTGCGCAATCGGCACTACCCCCTCCTAAGCCGGCTGATACGGGTATGTTCTTAGTCAGCTTAATGAAAATACCATTTTGGATATGAAACCGGTTAAACAAATATTCCGCAGCCTTATATACTAAATTCCGATGATCCGTTGGCAGCCAATCCAAATTGGTCACCAGCTTGATTTGAGGCTTTGGAATCTTTTTAATAAAAATCTGATCGTATAAATTTACGGTCTGCATGATGGTTTGAATCTCATGATAACCGTCTGGGCGTTTTCTTTTTATGTCCAAAGCTAAATTAATCTTTGCGCGAGCTTTTAATAGTATGCTATCCATGCGTACATATGCCTTTCCACAGTTAAATATCAATTGAAGTTATTTTTTCATTATATACTCTGGGGTTATAAATATCAACTAAATTCGACGGGTGTTTGTTAAAAAAATGTATAGGCCTCAGCAAATTTACTACTCCAACCCGGTTGTTGATTCTTGAAATCCATTTTTGTTTATGCTATACTCCAAATGTCGTGAAATATTCCGTAGTTTTTTTCAAAATGACGAATGGTTCTTGTTATTTGTTTAAGGAATATTAAAAAGAGGTGAGAAAATGCGGTTACAACCTTGCAGCAGATGCGGAAAGATTTTTGCTTATGTAACTAAATCCGTATGCCCTTCCTGTATTCAACAGGAGGAAGAAAGCTTTGAAAAGGTAAAGGAGTTTATTAGAGAGTATCCTTTGGCCAGCGTTGATGAGATCTCCAAAGAAACAGATGTAAATCCAAAACTGATTCTTAAATTTGTGCGTGAAGGCAGATTAATTCCGACTAAGGGCTTAGCCACCGCCTTGAGATGCAGAGAGTGCGGCGCAGCTATAACATCAGGAACTTATTGTGTAGACTGTACTGTCAAGCTGCAGCAGAAAATCAACTCCGCTTATCAAAAGGAGCCTTCTGCAGATAGCTCAGAGGAACCAAGTTTTAAGAGGTCAGCTAAAATGCATATCAAGCCAAAAAAAAGCCAGTAAAAACATGATTATGATGTGGAGGAATACTATGCTACCAAAAATCGGAATCAGACCTACCATTGACGGACGTTGGGGCGGAGTAAGAGAAAGCCTTGAGGTTCAAACGATGAATATGGCCAAGGCGGCCGCAGAGCTGATCAGTTCTACGCTTTGCTATCCGGACGGAACCCCCGTTTCTTGTATCATAGCCGAGAGCACCATCGGGGGCGGTGCGGAAGCTGCGAACTGTGAAGAGCTCTTTCGTGCAAACAATGTTTGCGCAACCCTGACAGTTACCCCTTGCTGGTGCTATGGCAGCGAAACCATGGACTTAAATCCCACAACTATAAAGGCGGTTTGGGGCTTTAATGGTACAGAGCGCCCCGGTGCGGTTTATTTGGCGGCTGTCATGTCCGCTCACGCTCAACGAGGCCTGCCGGCTTTCAGTATTTATGGCAAGGATGTTTGCGATAAAGACAACAGTACTGTCCCCGAGGACGTAAAGGAAAAGATCCTCCGCTTTGCCCGTTGCGCCTTGGTTGTTGGACTTATGAGAAATAAAAGCTATGTTAATATTGGTTCCGTTTCTATGGGGATTGCAGGTTCTTATTGTGATGCCAGCTTTTTCCAGAAGTATCTTGGCATTCGTCCTGAATGGGTAGATATGACTGAGGTTGCCCGCCGTATTGAGCTTGAGATTTATGACAAAGAAGAATACGAAAAAGCCTTGGCCTGGACAAAGGCCAACTGTAAGGAAGGCAAGGACACAAACAACACGCCCCATTCCAAGGAACAAAAGGAAGCGGAATGGGAAACCGTTGTGAAAATGACCCTTATTTGTCGGGATATCATGCTTGGCAACGAAAAGCTTGCAGCCGCTGGCTTCCATGAGGAAGCCTTGGGCAGAAATGCTATAGCCGCCGGCTTCCAGGGACAAAGAATGTGGACGGACTTCAAGCCCAATGCGGACTTTACCGAAGCCATTCTTTGCTCTTCCTTCGACTGGAATGGCCGCAGGGAACCTTTGGTTTTTGCTACGGAAAACGATACCTTAAATGGCGTAGCGATGCTTTTTGAGCATCTTCTGACCGGAAAGGCTGCTATCTTTGCGGATGTGCGCACCTATTGGAGCAAGGAAGCGGTGGAAAGAGTCACAGGTCACAAGCCGGAAGGCTATGCCAAAGACGGATTTATACACCTGATTAATTCTGGTGCGGCTGCTCTGGACGGATCTGGTGCCATGAAAGATAAGGGCGAAAGCGTGATGAAAAAATGGACCGAGGTCAGCGACAAAGATATCAAGGCCTGTCTCAAAGCCACTAAATGGAGTCCGGCCAACCTTGGGTATTTCAGAGGGGGCGGCTTCTCCTCCACCTTTAGTACGGAAGGAACCATGCCTGTGACCTTAGTTCGCGTGAATTTAGTTGATGGTCTGGGGCCTGTTTTACAGCTGGCTGAAGGCTACACGGTAGAGTTACCTAAGAAGGTACATGACACCCTCTTGAAGCGTACCGATCCTACCTGGCCTTCCACTTGGTTCGCACCCATTTTGACTGGAGAAGGATCATTTACGGATGTGTACTCCGTTATGGCAAACTGGGGAGCCAATCATGGTGCCTTTGTTTATGGGCATATTGGCGATGATTTAATCACCCTCGCTTCCATGTTGCGCATTCCTGTCAGTCTGCACAACGTTGCCAAGGAACGCATTTACAGGCCTCACGCTTGGGCAGCCTTCGGAACCATGGAACCAGAATCCGCCGACTACCGTGCTTGTATGAACTATGGGGCTTTATATAAATAATACATGACAGCTTAGCTTTGATAAACGAGACCAAGTAGTACAATATTGATGAATGAAAGCTGGTAAATTTAAAATGATCAATGTAACCATTTGGAATGAGTATTTGCATGAGCTTGAATCACAACAGATTGCTGACATTTATCCGGAGGGGATTCACAAGGCTATTGCCAAGGGAATTCAAGATGAGGATTTTTTCATTCGTACTGCAACCTTAAACGAGCCTGAACACGGCCTAACTGATGAAGTACTGAACGCCACCGATGTATTAATTTGGTGGGGGCACAAGGCGCATCATCTGGTAGAGGATGCCATCGTCGAAAAGATTTACGAACGAGTTCAAAACGGGATGGGCTTAATTGTTTTGCATTCAGGGCATGCCTCAAAGATTTTTAGAAAGCTTTGTGGAACACACTCTGAAATGCTGAAATGGCGTGATGTAGGCGAACGGGAGTTGCTTTGGGTGCTTGACCCCAGTCATCCTATTGTTCGTGGTTTAGGCGAATGTATTGATCTCCCCCATGAAGAGACCTATGGTGAGTTTTTTAACGTTCCCAACCCTGATTCCTTAGTTCTTGTAAGCTGGTTTGAAGGTGGAGAGGTTTTCAGAAGCGGCTTTACTTTAACCCGCGGTTACGGAAAGATTTTCTACTTCCGACCCGGCCATGAAAGTCACCCCACCTACTACAACAGCGACGTACTCAAAATTCTAAAAAATGCTGTTCGTTGGGCTAAACCCAACTGGGTTCCTCAGATTAGTTACGATATGGTGAAATCAAGGGTGCATACGCATTAATTCGTTTAAAAAAGAGCCTGTTATGGGCTCTTTTTTAGAAGTCGAACAAGGGTATACAGATTTGAGTTCTCTTACAACACTATGAACGGGCACAATATGCATAAAACGACCCGATGAAAGCATCGGAAGAGATATCGCCCGAAACGGCTTGCGACCAGCACTAGTGAAGGGCGGTGTCCCTTCTGGTGCTTGGGCGTGAATAACTGTATTGCTAGGCACGTGCTATGATATGAGCACCCGTTCATAGTATAAATAGGATAGGAGGAATATTATGAGAGAATCTCTGCTCTATTTTCTGGAGCATGATTCACGGCTGTTGCCAAGTGATTTAGCCGAAAGATTGGGGGTTTCCGAGGAAGCGGTGGCGGCAGAGCTTGCAAAGATGGTAGATGAGCAAATCATTTGTGGTTACAACACCTTAATCAATTGGGACAAGACGGACAGGGAGTTTGTTACCGCCTTAATAGAAGTTAAGGTCAGCCCCCAGCGGGACTTAGGTTTTGATAAGATTGCGGAGCGGATTTACCGCTTTGAAGAAGTGAAGGCCGTTTACCTCATGTCCGGAGGCTTTGACCTGACGGTCATCATTGAAGGCAAAACCATCAAGGATATTGCATTTTTTGTTTCGGGCAAACTTTCTACTCTGGAATCCGTCCAAGGTACAGCCACCCACTTTGTGCTGAAAAAATACAAGGATCACGGCATTATTCTGGAGGGAAAAAGCAAAAAAGATGAGAGGATGATCATTTCTCCATGAGTTTACTTGCAGATAAGGTAGTTGCTCTGCCTTTTTCCGGGATTCGAAAGTTTTTTGATGTGGCTGCGGAAATGGACGATGTGGTATCCTTGGGTGTGGGTGAGCCGGATTTCTTCACGCCCTGGAATGTTCGGGAGGCGGCCATCTATTATACGGAAAACCGTCGCACCATTTATTCCTCCAACGCCGGAACCATCCAATTGAGAAAAGAAATCAGCACATACTACAATCGACGCTTTAATCTGGACTACGAGCCTAAGAGTGAAATTCTGGTTACAGTCGGGGGCAGCGAGGGAATAGACGTCGCTTTGCGAGCCTTGCTAAACCCTGGGGACGAGGTACTGATTGTAGAGCCTTGTTATGTGTCTTATAAGCCCTGTGTCATTATGGCCGGTGGTGTTCCTGTCGTCATTAACACGAAAGCAGAAAACGAATTTCGCCTGACTCCAGAGGATATTCTTCCCAAAATCACAAACAAAACTAAGGCCTTGCTCTACTGTTACCCCAGCAATCCTACCGGCGCCATCATGGAATATGAGGATTATTTAAGAATAATTCCTGTGCTGAAAGCACATGATATGGTTGTTATCAGTGATGAAATTTATGCGGAGCTGACCTACACGGGCAAAAACCATGTTAGCATCGCAAACTTTCCAGAGATGAAGGAACGGACGATTATCATAAACGGTTTTTCCAAGGCCTATGCCATGACAGGCTGGCGCTTGGGCTACACCCTGGGCCCTGCAGAAATCATTTCCGCCATGACAAAAATCCATCAATACTGCATCATGTGCGCACCCACCATCAGCCAGTACGCCGGAATCGAAGCGCTACGCAACTGTGACGAGGCGGTATCCAATATGCGCAAGGATTACGATGCACGCCGCCGTATCATGGTAAAGGGCTTCCGGGACATGGGAATGGACTGCTTTGAACCGCTGGGAGCTTTTTATGTTTTTCCCTCCATTCAAAAAACAGGCCTTTCCACAGAGGATTTTTGTAACCGTCTTTTATTCGAAGAACACGTAGCCGTGGTTCCCGGCACAGCCTTTGGGGATTGTGGCGAAGGCTTCGTTCGCTGCTCTTATGCATATTCCATTGAACAGTTAAAATTGGCTTTGGAACGAATTCATAATTTTCTCAAAAAAATGTTGACGTAACTTAAATATTTGTGTATATTATTACTGAGGCAAATGCCCAATGATTTGGCAACCGGAGGGAGGGAAATTAATGTCAGAAGTTAAAGTGAAAGATAATGAAACCTTAGATAGCGCTCTTCGCCGTTTTAAAAGGAGCTGCGCCAAAGCAGGTATTATGGGTGAGGTACGTAAGAGAGAGCATTACGACAAGCCCAGCGTTAAACGCAAGAAAAAGTCTGAAGCTGCCAGAAAGCGTAAGTTTGCTTAATTCAAGTAATTCCCTCGGACTTGCTAAACTCTTTTCATAATTGATTGCTTTAGTTTAATGAATTTTATTAAATTCATAATGAGAGAAAACTTAGAGAAAACTCTGTTTTCTCTTTTTTTGTATTACAAAGAAAGACCTTGGGGGAGGGAGAGGAAAACTTTTTTCAAACGGCGAAAAAAGTTTTCCTCTCC
>CAZSXS010000097.1:0-12011 GCA_964611385.1 uncultured Defluviitaleaceae bacterium | reverse complement strand
CTTCTTTCTGCACTTTGAAGTTTTCCTTTTTACACCACTTGACAAGACGCTATCGGACAAAGCGCCGAGTTTCATACAAGTGCTTACAAGATTCAATCCATTTCAATGGTTTATTCATGGGGTTCGCAATGCACTTGCCGTAAGTTTTAGCGGGTACATTTTAGACATGGGATTACTTATACTATTTTTTCTTGTGGCTTTAGCCCTGACTCTTAAGACTTTTAAATACGCTGATAAGTAGGAGGAATAGAGGAATTGTGCCATAAAAGAACTGAATTCTGTATTGAAGAGATAACATAGATGTGCTGAATAAAATGCAATAATTATCTTAAATCTGTATTTACTATACCATAAAATGAGCTAAAATTCAAGACTTGTATTTAATTGCGTAAAGGTGTATTAAATATATTGAGGTGATAATTATATGGAACAAAGCAGTATGACGGCACGAATCAGTGCTTTTTCAAGAGCTTTTCATTATGAAAATAATAATGAAAAAATTTTTGCAGACAAGCTTGCAAAAAAATTGCTGAGTGACGGAGAATACGACCAGATAGCCGAAAGCATGGTCAAAGGCATAAGTTTCTTCAATCCGAGGTTTAAGGGTACTGAGGAGGAAGCATTGAGGTGGATTGTTGATAATCAGTTGTCTCCAACGCCAATTGGGCGAGCAGCTTTTGCCGAAAAGGCACTTGAAAATGCTGTAAGGATAGGAGCCAAACAATACTTAATTCTTGCAGCAGGATATGATTCTTTCGCATATCGAAGGCCTCAGTGGGCTTCAAACATAAAGGTGTTTGAAATTGACCACCCTATTACTGCAAAAGATAAAAGACGAAGGTTAGAAACAGCAGGTATAGAATTACCTAATAATCTGTATTTTGTAGACGCAGACTTTAATGAAGACAATTGGATTAAAGCGTTGACTGCCTGTAGGTATTTTGACCAAAATGAAATCAGTTTTTGCAGTATACTAGGCTTGAGCTATTATTTATCAAAACAATCATTTCATGGGTTGGTTCACATGATTGCCTCGGTTGTTCCAAAAGGAAGTAGTATTGTTTTTGACTATCAAGACGAAAATACCTTTACTGACAGGGCTGGAGAACGGACTAAGAAGCAATTGATGTTGGCGGGTGAGGCAAAGGAAAAAATACTTTCCGGTTATTCATATGCCGAAATTGAAAATATGCTTACTCATAGTGCCTTTTTAATCTACGAGCATTTGTCTCCCGTTGAGATTACTGAACAGATTTTTGATCAATATAATTCTGTAAACAAGAACAATAAGATAACCGCGTTTGATAATATCAACTATTGTTTAGCAGTTAGGCAGTAAAAATAGAAGCCCTTCGGCGGTCAGATATCACCGCCGAAGGGCTTTTTTATGGTGAAGCTAGAACGGCAATATTTGGAATGAAAATCAATCAAATATTATGTTGACATATATAATAAATACACTTACAATAAACATCTCAAGTATATTAGATTACACAATGGAGGATATTATTATGGAATTTAGTTTTAAGGTAAAGATTCAAGCAACAAAAGAAAGTGTGTGGAGCTTTTATTCCAATATACAAAAGTGGTATGTTTGGGAAAAAGATTTAAAAAACATTACGTTGGATAACGGATTTAAAACCGGTTCTGTTGGTATTATGGAGTTAGAAGGGATGCCACCGTTGGAATATTGTCTTACGTCAGTGGTAGAGCAGCAAGAATTTTGGGATAAAACCGACACACCCTTTGGTAGCATCTATTTTGGCCATGAGATTATTGAAGAGGACAATAGGCATGTTTCTGTTAAACATACTGTGAGATTAGATTGCGAAAACAGTACGGAAGAAAATGCAGCATTTTTAAAACAAGTGTTTTCAAATGTCCCTGCTGCTGTCTTACTACTCAAGAAAACCGTTGAATTGTTATGATAGAATTTCATTCCAAGAATAAGGACAATGCAGAAAATGCTGTTGGCTTACTATTTATGCGGACATTTAACAAATGGCATACAGAGATTAAACAGCAGCTTAAAGAATTGGGAATTACGCACCCGCAATTTGTTATCTTGACAACATTGGGCTATCTATCTCAACAAGAATCGGAAGTTACACAGGTTATGATTGCTAAACTGGCCGGTATGGACGTGATGTCTGTGTCACAGATAGTAGCAATACTGGAAAAGAATGATCTCATTGAGAGAAAGGAACATTCTAAAGATACAAGGGCAAAATCTGTTTCCTTAACTCAAAAAGGTAAAGAAAAAATGAATTTGGCTCTTCCTATTATTGAAGGTATAGATTTAGCGTTTTTTGGTTCTTTGAGAGAACGAGAAACTGAATTTATTAATCTTTTGCATGAGCTTAATCAATATGATTTCAGATAATACGAGCTAGAGTATAAAGTTTCCGCAGCAAAAAAGCGAGTGCTAAGAGTAAGAAGCACTCGCTTTTTTGCTTGTTTTACCATTCTATCCCGATCAGCCTGTGTACATCACACTTGGCTTTGCAGTCAAAGTATTCTTTTAACTTAAAAAATTCACGCCATTTTGGGATTGTGTACTCGTTAAAGCCCTTTCTAAGCGTGATATCGACCAAACGTCTTTCGATAAAGGTCGCTCCACTTGGTAAAGCCAATACGTCACACAATTGAATTAGCCTATCATAGTCATCATATTCAGTTTCAAGATAGGCTTGTATAAAGTTGCTCTCTTCCTCGGTACAATCATTAATTCCGATATACCCCTCTTATTACTGTAACTTCCTCCTATTAATATAAAACCCAAGAACAGCACCGCAGATTCCACCGACCACATGTGTCAGATGGGAAATGTTATCAATTTTAAATAAGCCATCCATCACTTCGCGGCCAATGAAAACAGCAATGACTACGACTAGGGTTATAGGGATCATGCCCTTTTGAAGGTTGACAAAGGAACTTAACAAGATAAGCATAAAGACAATGCCGCTGGCTCCTAATAGCTGGGCTTTGAAAAACAAGGCATTTAACAAGCCGGTGATCAAGGCGGTGGCAAGCATCATAACAAGAATGGTTTTTAAACCGTATTTTTCTTCCAACATTGGGCCGATCAGTAGAATCAGAATAAAATTATTGAAGTAATGGGGAAAGTCCGTATGCCCCAACACATGGCCAAACAATCTGAAATAAAACAGAGGATCTAGCATGGATGATTTGTAAACGCTGAAGAAATAATCATTGGCTACGCCTTCTGAAATTTTGTTTAAAAATAAGGCGACCAGTGAAACGAGTGAATAAGTCAAAATAACGGGTGAATTGTACTGAATTCTTTTAAACATAAGTCCTCCTTGTTTTACCATTCTATTCCAATCAGCCTATGTACATCGCACTTGGCTTTGCAATCAAAGTATTCTTTTACCTTAAAATATTCACGCCATTTTGGGATTGTATACTCGTTAAAACCCTTTCTAAGCACAACATCAATAAGTCGTCTCTCCATAAAAGTGGCACCACTTGGTAAAGACAATCCGTCACATAATTGGCTTAATCGGTCATAGTCATCGTATTCACTTTCGAGATAATGTTTAATAAAGTTGGTTTCCTCTTCAGAGCAATCATTTGTACCAGCATAATCAAGGAGAGAATGGTCTATCCAGACACCTGGATTCGTTTTTTCAGCTTCCTTGAGTATACGCTCAGCTTCAGCTATTGTTGGCACCTTCATTCGTATCCCGTCTGTTTTGGTTGATATGTTCATTTCTTAACCCTCCCCTTTAATTTATACTCCCTCCACTTATACACCTTTCAGCTTATACGCTTCAACTTGTGCCAGTTACGATACCCTTCGTCAGTTCATACTCCATCTACAAGCATTTTGGGGTTTTTCAACATTTTCTCTATCGCTGATCCGAAAGCCCGAAATGTGCATACCCCAAAGGTGTAATCAATCTGCCCCTAGGGGTTCTTTGAATGTAGCCCAACTGAATCAGGTAAGGCTCATATACATCCTCGATGGTTTCTGGGTCTTCGCTGATGGAAACGGCCAGGGTGTCTAGGCCCACGGGGCCGCCACCAAATTTTTCGATAATCGCCAGCAGCATCTTCCGGTCGATTAAATCCAAACCCATCTTATCTACTTCCAGTAAATCCAAGGAGTCTTTTACGATCTCTTCCGTAATGTATCCCTTATATTTCACTTGGGCGAAATCTCGTACCCGCTTTAACAGACGGTTTGCGATACGGGGGGTACCCCGAGAACGCTTGCCCAGTTCTAAGGCGGAGGCCTCATCAATTTCAATATTCAGTACACTGCCAGAGCGGAGAATAATCTTTTTTAGTTCCTCGTTATTATACGGCTCCAGCCTTTGTATGACACCAAAGCGATCCCGCAGAGGAGCCGTCAAAAGACCGATTCTTGTAGTAGCTCCAACTAGGGTAAAGCGGGGGAGATCTAACCGTATGCTTTTGGCCCCGGGGCCCTTGCCAATGACAATGTCCAGAACAAAGTCCTCCATGGCCGGATAAAGAATTTCCTCAATCACTCGGTTCAGTCTATGAATTTCATCAATAAATAAAACATCGCCTTCGTCCAACTCGTTCAAAATGGCCGCCATATCCCCAGGCCTTTCCACGGCTGGCCCAGAGGTGGTCTTGATGTTGACGTTCATTTCTTTGGCCACAATGTTGGATAAGGTGGTCTTTCCCAAGCCCGGCGGGCCGTAAAGTAAAATATGATCCAGAGGCTCCTTTCGCATTTTCGCAGCCTCTATGTAAACTTTCATGTTTTCCTTTACCTTATCTTGCCCAATATAGCCGTCAAAATTCGTCGGGCGTAGACGTGGTTCCAGATCCAAATCTTCTCTTTGTATGTCTGTTGTTAAAATGCTCATGGACTTCTCCTTTAGTCTTTACTATACTACAAACGGGCATTAATATCACAGAACGTGCCAAGTAACATGGGAATCCACGTCCAAGCCCCAGAAGGGACACCGCCCTTACTCCACCCCACCGACTCGTCGGCTGGGACCCCGGAGGTGCTGATCGCAAGCCGTTTCGGGCGGTATCCCTTCTGAGGCTTTCATCGGATCGCTCTTCACTGAGTCTTTATTTTTCGCAAAGCCTGTTTTATAATCTGCTCTCTGGGCAGATCTGTAGTAGCAACGGAAAAAACTGCTTTCATGCTTTCGCTTTTTGAGTAACCTAGAGCAATGAGGGCATCAATGGCATCTTGTTTATCTGAGCTGCTTTCACTCAGATTTGCTTGCTGTTTTTCAAAGGCCACCGACTTCAACTTATCTCGAAGCTCCAGTATGAGCCGTTGAGCAGTTTTTTTACCGATTCCTGGGGCTTTGCTCAGACTATCTTCATCCGAGGAGGCTAAGGCCAAGGTAAGCTTATCCAAGGGCAAAGCAGACAGCAGAGAAAGTGCAGCCTTTGGCCCCACGCCTGTCACAGTCTTTAGTAAATTGAACATATTCAACTCGTTTAAGCTCAAAAAACCAAACAGGGATACGCCGTCCTCCTTAACCAACATAGACGTGTACAGTATGATCTCCTGTCCCGGTTGAAGCTTGGTCAGGGTACTGGAGGGAAGCGTTACGCTGATCCCAACTCCGGACACATCAATGACAACCTCCGTCTCCAAGATCAGTTCAAGCTTCCCCTTAATATAATAAATCAAGCCATTCAGCTCCTATCGTTATGACTAAACTCAGTATCGTTATGCTTTGCAAAGCCGCTACATAAAACAATAGAATGGATCAAGGCTAAATGAAGGCGGCTTAGAAACTGTTTTAGAGACTGAGTATATTCATTTGAGTATAACAAAAAAAGAAAGCGCTTGCAATAAATGCAAGCGCTTTCTTTTTTTGCTCTCTGTCACGTTTTACGGAAGGGATTACATCATTCTTCCGCCAGAGAACATCATCATGATCAAAATCAGGAAAAGCATTGAGTTCTCGCCGCCCATCATTCCCGGGTTCATCATCATTAGCAGCAAAAGGATCATAAGCATGTCGTTACCAAAACCTGCTGCCGGAGGGCAGCCACCACCGAGATTATTCATAGTCCAAAGACCTCCTGATTATTCTATGGGTAATCCATAGCTTTGTTTATGATATATTTTATGGTCGGGATTTTAAATAGTGTCTGTACCAAAAAACTAATTCTCAAAATTTTTTTCAAAAGAGGTTGACACGAAAGTGAGTTGGTGATATAGTTAGTTACACAAGTAATTAAGTAATCGTGCAAGGAGGTGTTGGCTTGAATTTAGAATTTGAAAGTGATGTTCCTATATTTGTTCAGATCGCAGAGGAGCTTGAGGATGGGATTTTTTCCGGCGGTTTTCCCGAAGAAACGCAGCTCCCTTCTACTACAGAGATTTCTGTAAACTACAAAATAAATCCTGCAACCGTTTTGAAGGGGATCAATCTATTGGTGGATCGAGGCGTTGCATACAAAAAACGGGGTGTTGGTATCTTTGTTAGCACAGGCGCCGTAGCTTCCATTCGTAAAAAGCGACAGGAAAATTTTTATAAGGATTTTATCGAAAGGCTTTTGATTGAGGCTGCTAAGTTAGGAATCTCAAAAGAAGAGATTATAGAATTGTTGAGAAAAGGATAATAAGCATTCAAATGGAGGAAAATAATGGATATTCATATCAAAAACATAAGCAAGACCTACAAGGAAACCCGTGCCCTCGACAAAGTCAGCTTTACCTTTTTAGAGAATAAAATTTACGGATTGTTGGGCAGAAACGGGGCAGGGAAGACGACCCTTCTCAATTTGATTACCAATAAAATATTTCCAACCGAGGGTGAAATTTTCTTGGATACAGAACCGATCCTTGAAAATGACAAGGCTTTGGCCAATATTTACTGCATGGTGGAAAAGAACACCTACCCCAAAAACATGAAAGTTCGTGACGGCTTTAGCTGGAGTAAGGAATTTTTCTCAAGCTTTTCAATGGAAAGTGCTTTAGACCTGGCCAAGAAATTCAATATCGGCCTCAACAAGAAAATGAGCGAGCTTTCCACTGGTTATTCCTCAATCTTCAAAATCATTGTGGCCTTATCCATTCACACGCCCATCATCCTTTTAGATGAGCCGGTTTTGGGACTGGACGCCAACCACCGGGATCTGTTCTACAAGCTGCTGGTTGAAAGCTACAGTGAAAACCCAAGAACCTTTGTCCTTTCCACCCATTTGATCGAGGAAGTATCCGATCTGGTGGAAAGAGTCGTTATTCTCAAAGAAGGAAAACTAATCATTGATGACGAGGCCGAAAACCTCTTAAACAAGGGCTATAGCGTGAGCGGGCCCTCTTCTATGGTAGACGGATTCATTCAAGATAAAAAGGTGCTGGGTGTAACGACCATCGGGGGCTTAAAAACCGCTTCGGTTTATGGGCAGTCTGTTAAGAATCTCCCTTCTGGCCTAGAGCTTTCAAAGCTTGATTTACAAAGACTGTTTATTGAATTAACCAATTAATGAGATCATGATGCGCAAGGCGCAAATGGAGGTTAAAATATGAAAATTGTTCAAGCCGTTAAATTCGCTTCCAGCGAATCTAAAAAAGCAATCTTGATTTTTTATGGAGCTCTTTATGCCATATTTATTATTAGCTTCACCCTTTCCAAGCTGTATGACATGGAATTTTCCTTTGGTGGCATTGATATTAGCTCGTCCATCTTTGTTTTTGTCTTGGGTCTTAACAGCTTCAAAGATAATTTCAGCTTCTACCTAACCAACGGACTCAGCAGAAAAACCATCTATATAAGCAACCAACTTTACTGCCTTGCCATTGCTTTTGTTATGAGCTTCGTTGACTGCATGACCAACATAATCACTTCCAGCCTAACCATTAATTCTGGGCTGTTTAACGTTCTTTATCGAAATAACGGAAGATCCTTCTCCTATTGGCTCTGGTCTGCCTTCGCCTATCTGTTCTTTTTAGCACTGGGCTTAAGCATTTCCATGCTCTTTTACCGTTTAAGTAAGCTTATGAAATTTGTCGTATACTTCGGCGTGCCAGTCTTTATCTTTATCGTACTGCCAATTTTAGACTTGTTTTTCTTTGGTGATTCTGTTCGAAAGTTCTTTGCTAAATATATTCCGATTATCTTAGGCATAAACACGGGTAACCCTTATGTGGCCGTCGTAAGCTTTATTGTCATGACTGGTATTTTGATCTTGCTCCAATTTTTAATGTTGCGGAGGGCAGTCCTCAAGGAGAGTTAAATCGTTAAGCCGTGCCAAAAGAAATCCATGCATATTCCCTCTGCTTATGGGTAAAATAAGGAAAGCAAGCATAAAATAACAGGAGGAGGTGCAGGAATGGATAAAAAATACAGTGGCTTAAACTCCCTGATTGAGCAGGACATGGAAGCAAAGCAATATTTCACATCCTTACCAGGCTATGTAAAGGAGCAGATTCAGTCGAGAGCAGACGGCGTCAACTCTTTTGCCAGCCTCAGAGATTATGCAGAAAATCTGTTAAGAGGTGACGACTAAGCATTCGCTCTGATCGTTACTGATCATAAATCGACCTTCAAGGAATGTCTCTCAAATATATCAAAAAGACAGGAGATAGCAATTGCTGATGCAATTGCTATCTCCTGTCTTTTTATTTTACGGTATAAAACGCGTTCCCTCTTAGGGTTAGGTCTTGATTTTGATTAACCGTAAACTATTGACAAAATCAAATTGAAACGCTATGATAAGTGAAAATTTCTAAGGACTTTTTCAAAGCAGCTACGTTTGCTCTGGAAATTCTCAACTAATTAAAGAAGGAAAACACATATGGACAAAATTATTATTAAAGGTGCAAGAGAACATAACCTTAAAAATATTGACTTGGAAATTCCAAGAGACCAGTTTGTTGTCTTTACTGGCTTGAGTGGCTCGGGAAAAAGCTCCTTGGCTTTTGACACCATTTATGCTGAGGGTCAAAGACGCTATGTGGAGTCTCTGTCCTCTTATGCACGCCAGTTTCTCGGACAGATGGAAAAACCCGATGTGGACTTTATTGAGGGCCTTTCCCCCGCCATTTCCATTGACCAAAAGACCACAAACCATAACCCTCGTTCCACCGTGGGCACCGTAACAGAGATTTATGACTACTTAAGACTTCTGTTTGCCAGAGTTGGAGTCCCACACTGCCACATCTGCGGCAAGGAGATTAAAAAGCAAACCGTTGATCAGATTGTGGATCAGATTATGACCCTAAAAGAGCGGACGAAAATCCAACTCCTGTCCCCAGTAGTACGGGCCAGAAAGGGTGAACATACAAAGCTTTTGGAGGATGCTAAGAAAAGTGGATATGCCCGAGTACGGGTAGATGGCATCATCTACGAACTGAGCGAGGAGATCAAGCTCACCAAGAATAAAAAGCATACCATTGAGATTGTGATCGACCGTATTATCATTAAGGACGGGATACAAAAGCGCCTTGCCGAATCTGTGGAAGCGGTTATGGCTCTGTCCAACGGACTGCTAACCGTGAGTATAGACAGTGAGGGCTTGGAAGACAGCCAGGAAAGTGAACTGACCTTTAGCCAAAATTTTGCCTGCCCAGACTGCGGGGTGAGCTTAGAAGAAGTGGAGCCTAGGCTCTTCTCCTTTAATAATCCTGCTGGAGCCTGCTCAGAGTGTACAGGCCTTGGGGTTTTGATGAAGATAGACGAGGATTTGGTGGTTCCCAATAAGGACTTGAGCATAGAGCAAGGCGCTATTGTGGCACCGGGTTATAGCTCTGTTGGCAACGGAAACGGTATGGGCACTTCGCTCTTTAAGGCGCTTTCCGAGGCTTACGGCTTTGACCTGAATGTTCCCTTCAAGGAGTTGCCAGAGAATGTTAAGAATATTCTCTTTTACGGAACAAATGGCAGCAAGATTGATGTGAAATATCAAAGCAACGGAGAAACCAAGTCCTACGCATATAACTTTGACGGCATTATCAACAGTATGCAAAGGCGCTACAAGGAGACAAGCTCTGATTACATGCGGCAAGAATACGAGGCCTTTATGACCAACATTACCTGTCCCCACTGTGCAGGCAAGCGCTTGAAAAAAGAAGTCTTGGCCATCACCATCAACCAGAAGAGTATCTCCGACTTAACCGAATTAAGCGTTTTGGACATTAAGGACTTTTTTAACAAGCTCAGCTTCAGCGAAACGGAGAAGATGATTTCTGAGCAGATTTTAAAGGAGATCCATGCACGAACCGGCTTTTTGATTGATGTGGGTCTAGATTACTTGACCCTGTCCCGCTCAGCCGGTACCCTGTCCGGCGGGGAAGCGCAGCGGATTCGCCTGGCAACCCAGATCGGCTCCGGTCTGGTGGGGGTTGTGTATATTTTAGACGAACCCAGCATAGGCTTACACCAAAGGGACAACGACAAGCTTCTGAAAACCTTGCGACATCTGAAAGACATCGGCAACACCCTCATTGTGGTGGAGCATGATGCCGACACCATCAACGCCTCTGACTTTATAGTAGACATCGGGCCCAAGGCCGGGGTACACGGAGGCGAAGTGATCTTTGCCGGAGCGGTTGAGGAACTCTTGCACTGTGAGCGTTCCATAACTGGAAGCTACCTAAGTGGACGCATGAAAATCGAAGTTCCTACAACCCGGCGGCCTCTGACGGGCAACTTTTTGAAAATCAAAGGTGCCTGCGAAAACAACCTCAGAGGCATTGATGTAGACATTCCGCTGGGGGTGTTCAACTGTGTAACGGGTGTTTCTGGTTCCGGCAAAAGCTCTTTGGTCAACGAGGTGCTATACAAGCGACTGGTTCGGGATCTGAACCGGGCAAAGACCAAGCCAGGCAAGCACACGGACATTGAGGGGATTTCCATGCTGGACAAAATCATCAACATTGACCAGTCGCCCATCGGTCGAACCCCCCGTTCCAATCCCGCCACCTACACCGGCTTATTTGATCTGATCCGGGATGTTTTTGCCCAGACCCAGGAGGCCAAGATCCGCGGCTATCAAAAGGGGCGATTCAGCTTCAACGTAAAGGGCGGGCGCTGCGAAGCCTGTTCGGGGGACGGCATTATCAAAATCGAAATGCACTTTCTCCCGGATGTTTTTGTGCCTTGTGAAGTTTGCCACGGGAAGCGCTACAACCGAGAGACCTTGGAAGTCAAGTACAAAGGGAAAAGTATCTCAGATGTACTGGACATGACCATAGAGGAAGCCTATCAACTCTTTGAAAACTTGCCCCGTCTCCGCGACAAGCTACAAACCCTCATTGATGTGGGTTTAGCCTACATAAAGCTAGGGCAAAGCTCCACGACCCTATCAGGGGGCGAAGCCCAGCGGGTAAAGCTAGCCTCCGAGCTAAGCCGACGGGACACAGGAAAGACCATGTATGTACTGGACGAACCGACCACTGGGCTACATTTTTATGATGTACAAAAGCTACTGGAGATCCTCCAAAAGCTGGCCAAAAACGGCAACACCCTCGTTGTCATTGAGCACAACCTAGACGTAATCAAGACCGCCGACTACATCATTGATCTTGGCCCCGAGGGCGGCATCCGAGGCGGGCAAGTAATAGCGACCGGGACGCCGGAAGAAGTTATTAAGTGCAAAAAATCCTACACAGGGCAATATTTAAAGCCTTATTTAGTAAAAAACGAAATTAAGTGAAAAACCGAATTTAGTGAAAAACAGTGGGGGGAGGAAGGGAAAAACTTTTTCAAACGGCGAAAAAGTTTTTCCCTTCTAGAACTAACAAGTTGGTTCACCCCACCACCCCCCTCCATCCCTTTTCAAAAAGCTGGACATGGGTTGGGGTCTTGGAAATGCGAAAGTAGAGAAAGAACATTAGAAAGAGATCCATCCAAAGCATATTGTGCGCTCTTGCATGGATTGGTGCTTCTCGAAAATGAACAAAATGCAATAAAGAAATCTTCTATACTATACCCTTCCATGTCCGGCTTTTTTGAAAAAGGGAGGATAGGGGTTTGGGGAAAGGAGGGAAAAAACTTTTTTCGCCGTTTGAAAAAAGTTTTTTCCCTCCTTTC
>CAZSXS010000096.1:0-12174 GCA_964611385.1 uncultured Defluviitaleaceae bacterium | reverse complement strand
CGCCGTTTGAAAAAAGTTTTCTGGCCAACTTGTTTGGCCAACTCCTTATCCCCCCGGTTTTAGAAAGACCTCAAAAAAAGGAGTGTATACTTTGAAAAGAAGAATTTTAACTTTTGGACTGGCGGCCTTTTTGGTCTTCTCAAACAGTCTTACAGCCCGTGCGAATTGGTATGAGACTTCCACAACCTATCTGCAAGGAATCAATGCAGCGATCCAAAGCGTGAATCCCTTGGAGGAAATCAGCTATGGCCAGTTTGCAGAGATGCTAGCAAAGGCGGGCACCTATGAGCATGGAGAGGATGCCCTGACCGTGCTGAAAAGGAGGGGTTTTGTTCAAGAAGGGGATACGCTGTCGCTGGAAAGCTCCATAACACGCAAGGAAGCCTTAAAGCTTGTTCTGAGAGGCTTGGGTGTTAAAGATGAGGACGTGATGGCAAAGGCAGTCGAGATGGGCATCATTACTGGCTATCCTGATGGCGAAACCAAAGAGGACAAGCAGCTGAGTTATGCTGAAGCAGCGCAGATTCTTTATAATTTCAGAACCAAGGCAGAAGAAGGACTGGGCAAAGAGCAAGCAAAGCAATATAGCGTAGAGGAATTCTTTCAGCTTCCATCCAGCTTTGGTTATCAGATCACCAAGGATGGAAAGTACTTAATCTACGGCGCTCCCTGGGAAAATAGAATTAACCTCTTTAAGAAGAACATGGAAACCGGTGAAGTCACCCAATTGACGAAAATTACCGAAAGAAACCTAAGTGATTATTTTGTCAAAGGCAACACTGTCCTGTATATGCGAGATTTTGGTGGCAACGAGAATTTTCATATTTTCAAGACGGATGAAAACGGCAATGAAGTGGACTTGACTCCTTTTGAAGATACCAGAGTCATTCCCCTAAGCTTGCTTGAGGATGTCAATATTGAGGATGAAATCCTTATTCAAATGAATAAGGATGACAAGCAATTATTTAGTGTGTATCGTCTGAATATTGCAACTGGTGCTATTGAAAAAATCGTGGATAACGATGCCGGATACGCTGGGTTTTTGACGGATAATGAGGGCAAGGTTCGAATCGCATATTTGAACGATGGTGTGAACTCGGGTTATGCCTACAGAGATACAGAAGAAGAGCCTTTCCAGGTCGTTAAGGTCTTTGATTTTAAGCAAACCTTGGCTCCGGTTCTGTTTTCGGAGGATAACAAAACTGTATACGCTACTTCTAATATCGATAGAAATACAACTGCTCTGATCAAGATTGATCCAAAAACTGGCGAAGAGCTAGAAATGATCTATCAAAACGAGGCTGTGGATATTTCTAACATTGGCAGAGCCAGAAAGCCCGGAAGCCTAGGAGCCCTTTATTACTATACAGATAAATTAAATATCAAGTTTTTTGATGAAGAATTAGAAGCGTTTTACAAGGATTGCCAAAAGGCCCTTCAAACCGATGAGAATATCAGTATCGCTAGCCGTTCTGAGGACTGGAATATGGCAACGATTTCAACCTACAGCGATACCAACAGAGGGATCACTTACCTCTTTGATCGAAAGGCTGGTACCCTTGAAAAGCTGGCAGATTTAAACACCGTTAACTCTGAGGATATGGCAGAGATGACTCCCATCTCCTTCAAGTCCAGAGATGGGTTGACGATTCACGGCTATCTGACCATTCCCAAGGGCGCAAAACCCTACAATCTGCCCCTGGTGGTAAACCCTCACGGCGGCCCCTGGGCAAGAGATGTTTGGGGCTACAATCCAGAGGTACAGTTTTTGGCTAACCAGGGCTATGCAGTGCTGCAAATCAATTTCCGTGGCTCCACTGGATACGGAAAAGATTTTTTACAAGCCGGATATAAGCAATGGGGTCTGAACATGCAAAACGATATTACAGATGCCGTTGAATGGGTAAAAGCCATCGGCCTGGCTGATGCGAATAAAATTGCAATTTATGGTGCTTCCTACGGCGGCTATGCCACCCTGGCTGGCATCACCTTTACACCCGATTTATATGCTGCAGCTGTTGACTATGTAGGCGTTTCTAATCTGTTCACATTCTTGGAAACCATCCCAGCTTACTGGGAAAGCATGAGAGAACAGTTCTACGAAATGGTTGGACATCCCGAGCGGGACGCTGAACAGTTTGAAGCAACCTCTCCTGTAAAACATGCAGACAAAATCAAGACCCCTCTATTCATTGCTCAAGGAGCAAACGACCCAAGAGTAAACAAGGCTGAATCTGACCAAATGGTTGAGGCCTTAAATGAAAAGGGCATCGAAGTAGAGTACATGGTCAAGGATAACGAAGGCCACGGCTTTAGCAACTTTGAAAACCAGCTGGAGTTCTACACCAAAATGAAAGAATTTTTAGCTAAGCACTTGGGCGGTAGGTAGATATAGATACAAAGGAAACAAATTGAACAGATACAGGGAGTGCGTTGACTTTCGAAGGATTATATGGTAGAGTAAATGCACAGTTGAATAGTGAATATGTCTTCAGGGCAGGGTGCAATTCCCGATCGGCGGTATAGTCCGCGGGACTTGATTTAGTTCAAGTCAGATTTGGTGTGATTCCAAAACCGACAGTTATAGTCTGGATGAGAGAAGATGTGTATTGAGTAGGTACAATTAACAAAAATATGGTTGTGTTTTGGATTGATATCTGGATGAACGGATCATTTGTAATGGAGCTATAGTGGGTGGCAACGCTTCGCTATATCTTGTTCTGATTCCTGTCATGGATGTCAATTAAAACTGAACCTCAAATACCTGCAATACCAACAAAAAGAACACCTGAAGGAGAATCAAGCTTTCAGGTGTTCTTTTTGTTTTGCGTCTTTGGAAAATCCGTAGGCCTTGTTCCACTATAATACCTGGATATTTGACTTTCCGACTATTCGTTAGACTGAGTTTTTATTTTTTTGAGGAGGTTAGTATGAACAATCAAACGAGAAAAATTACAACCATCGGTATGCTTTGCGCCTTTGCCTATGCAGCCGTAGTACTCTGCCGCATTCCCGTTGTCCTTTTTTTGAAGTATGAACCCAAGGATGTCATCATTGCCATCGGCGGTCTGATTTGGGGACCTTTGACCGCTTTTGCTGTATCCTGCATTGTGTCTTTCATTGAAATGATCACTATCAGTGAAAGTGGATTCTTAGGCTTGGTGATGAATATTCTGGCAAGCTGTTGCTTTGCTTGTACGGCGGCAGTGATTTACAAAAAAAAGAGAACACTTTGGGGAGCTGTTCTCGGATTATTGGTGGGGAGTCTGTTGATGGTGGGGGTCATGATCTTGTGGAATTACCTGATCACACCGATCTACATGGGTTATCCAAGGGAAGCAGTAGCTGCCTTGCTGGTACCCGCTATTCTGCCCTTTAATCTTTTAAAAGGCGGACTCAATACCGCTTTTACCCTTCTTTTGTATAAGCCGATTATTATGGTTTTAAGAAGGACTCATTTTGTCGCTCAATCCGCTACAGAAGAAGCTTCCAATAAATATTTCGGCTTGTGGATACTTGCCGTTGTGATCATTGTGACCTGTGTGATGGTGATTCTGTCGCTTAGGGGTATTCTTTAAATACATAGTGTGTCCCCTATAGAAAAGTATAATGGGTCTTTCAAAATTTATGTGGGTTTTATATCGCCCATGTCCGTCTTTTTTGAAAGATGAGGATGGGGAGTGTTTTAGAAAGACCCGGTATAATTCTCATGTGAAGAAGTTAAAAAAGGGATTTCCTGATCTGATCTTTGCAACTCAGATCAAGAAATCCCTTTCCACTTTATTGTAGGATAAATAAGCAAAGGAGATGAACAGCATGTATGAATGGAATGAAGCTATCCAAGCAATGATTAATTGGATTGAAGATAACCTTAAAGAAATCCCGACCTTACTCAGTATGTCTAAACACATAGGATATTCGCCTTATTACTGCTCGACACAGTTTCATAAGATAGTCGGGATAACAATAAAGTCATATGTCGCAGGCAGAAGACTTTGCAAGGCAACGATAGACATACGGGATACAGAGGAACGGATCTTGGACATTGCAATCAAATATGGTTATTCTTCACAGGAAGCTTTGACGAGAGCTTTTATGAGTGCTTATGGATGTACACCAGCGGCCTACCGAAAAAATCCTCGCCCAGTTGCTTTGCCTATCAAACAGGTTGTTTTATGCCCACAATATTATATTGATAAAGGAGAACGAAGCATGACCAATTATTGTTTAAAAGAAGCTGAAATACGTATGGAATATATTCCGGCACATAAGTATATCGGAATTTGGGACGAGAGGGCAATTGAATACTGTGATTTTTGGCAGTATCACAATTGCGATGAAGTATGTGGTATCATTGAAAGCATGCGGAATGTTTCTGATCCTGTTGTTGGCTGTCATATGGCCGGTTGGCATTATATAAACGGAGAGCGTAAATATTTTTACGGCCTTGGTGTCCCTGCGGATTATAACGGGAAAATTCCGGAGGGTTTTGCAGTTAAAGAATTTCCCGCAAGCTATTATCTTGTGTTTTTTCACCCGCCTTTTGATTATCTTAAACATTGTGGCGAGGTTATGGGCAAAGTGGAAAAATTGGCCTGGAATTATGATATTGAAGCACTTGGATTGACGGATAAAAACTTAGATTATCGTGACACAAGAAGATTGTATCAATGGAACGAAGTTGAGTGTCAGTGCTACCAGCGTCATTATCCCGAAGTTCTTGGATATGAGATTTTACGGCCTGTCAAAAAAATCAAAGGAGGTACACCGACGACAAACGGAACATCCGTTGAAAGTGGTAAGTAGGATAACAGGTTCTTTATGCAGCCCTGTTATACAATTCACGAAAAGTCTAAATAACGAGATTGAGTGAATATTTACAACCAATCAATTCACTTAGAAGTATTATTCGGTCAAAAAGACCATCCTCTCAAAAGAGAAGATGGTATTTTTTATGCATTTTTCTTTCTTCTTTGATAAAGCAGCAGTAAAATACACCCTATAAGGTAGCAAAGCACATCCTTCAAATCAAAGGTGGCACCGAAAACAATTCTTGCCAGCTTGTTATCCTCCATCCCCAGCAACTGCAAAACCTGTACAAGCTGCCCCAGTTCCACCAGCACGGCAAAAAGAAAAATATAAAGTGGAAGGAGTCTGGTTTTAATCGGAAAAAACGACAGTAGTAGAAAGTACAATAAAACAACAACTAAAACATCTCCCACAAAAGGCCTGATAAAGGCATCATGGACAAATATCCCAATAGAAAGCTCAATGAGAAACAAAATTAAAAAAGGAATCAGATAGTCTTTTCTGATGGTCACGTAATGCACCTGCCTCGTTCAGTCTTAGTATTGACTGAGTATAAGTATAACACAACTTCTAAATAATCACAAATCTCAAAAAAGCATTGACAAAATAATTTTACTACAGTAAAATAAATTTTACCATGGTAAAATTATTATAAAGGAGCTGGTCAAATGTCCGGTGTATCAAAAATTATGGATAGCGAAGTAGAGATCATGAAGGTGCTTTGGGAGCAAAGTCCTCTCTCGGCCAACGAAGTTTATAGCATTCTTTCCAAGAAAAAGGAATGGAGCAAGTCTACCATCATCACCTTGATGAACAGGCTTGTGGAGAAGGGCGCAGTGTGCTCAGAAAAAAAAGGTGTGTACCTATATAGCCCCATCGTGTCGGAAGAGGAATACAAGAACTATCATGCAGAAACCTTCCTCAAAAAAATGTTTAACGGAAGTGCCAAAAATTTGTTGGCTTATTTTTGCGATACAAAAGATATTACAGTGGCGGATTTGGATGAACTAAAGCAACTAATCGAGAGGAGAGAGTAGTATGACAGCGCTATTTTATTCCGTTCTTTCCGCATCTCTTTGGGGAAGCGGTCTTACCCTCCTGTGCCTCTTGATTAATAAGATTTTCAAGAGGGCTCTGCCTGCCACTTGGCATTATTACGTATGGGGTCTTGTGTTGCTGCGTTTCATGATTCCGTTTTTTATTACCGTTCAATTGGAGAACCCAGCAACTCAGACGCAGCAAAACATGGCTGCAATTGGAAAACAAGATAGGATCAACGAAGGCTTAAAAAACACGATAGACTTGGAAGACATATCAGACTTAGATAGCATAAAGAACCTGGGAGACATGAACGATTCAAAAAGCATGAAGGGTCTGGATCGCATACGGGATGGGCTTGGTAGTAAATTAAGTGAATTAAGCGAATTAAGCGAATCCAGCAGTTCATCCCAAACAAGCGTAGTAAATACCTTGTTCAAAAAGGTGCAAATCCTCCAATGGCAGCTTGTGCTTGTAGGACAAATTCTACTCTCATACTTGAATTCAACAAACCTAATGTGGGTTCTATGGCTTACGGTTGCTCTGGTGATTCTAAGTTACAAGCTGATTTCTTATTTTTTTTACGGCCAACAGCTGGTGAAATCAAACCATAGCCCAAGCACCCATGAACAAGAGGCATTTGAGCAACAGAAGGCAATCATAAAATTAAAAAAAGCCGTGGGCCTTTACATCAATGATGAAATTCAAACACCCCTAGCCATGGGCTTCTTTCAGCCAAAGATTCTTCTACCAAATAAAAACTATTCCCTTACTCAGCTTAGCCACATTTTCCAGCATGAGCTTACTCATATTAAGCGCAATGACCTTCTGTTCAAGTGGCTGTTTGAAGTGGCTAAGGCCTTCCATTGGTTTAATCCCTGCGTATATTTTGCCTCCAGGGCGGCTTCCTTTACTTGTGAAACCTCCTGTGATGCGCAGGTTTTGCGGCTGAAGAGCTTGCAGGAGCGAAAAGAATATGGCATGACCATCCTTGAGGTTGTACAGTATGCCATAAAGCCCAAAACACCTTTATGCGTGCTTATGAGCAGCAATAAAAGCAACTTAAAGGAGCGTATCAACCGCATTTTGGCAACACAATATAAAAAAGGACTTTTACTGGCCGTGCTTTTTGCGATTCCCTTGCTTTACCTCTGGGCCTATTCCTCAATCCGATATGAAGGAAAAGTACTGACAGCCTCTGATACCCAATCCTTAGGAGCCTCGGGCATGGAAGCGTCCGTCTTAGAGGAGCTCTTTCCAGGGGAGTCCGCTGCAAAGGACTCAGATGAAAATAGGGCAGTACTTCCAGCCAAGACAAAACTCAATCTCTTACTAGCTGGTGTTGAAGAAGTTGGCAATACGGATGTTCTTATGGTTTTGAATGTGGATACAGAAAATGGGAAGTTAAACCTGCTCTCCATCCCCAGGGACAGCCTCCTAATCCCCTCCGAAGGCACAATCAACGCCTTAGGCCAACAAGGGATCAAGCTTCCCAGCGAAATGAAGATCAATCAACTCCTAAACCTGTCGAAAGGCTCCATGGAGACTTTGCAGCAGGAAGTAAGCAAAATGTTAAACATACCTCTTGACTACTACATTCAATTAGACATGTCGGCCTTTCAAAAGCTGGTGGATGCTCTTGGGGGCCTTGAGATGAACATTCCCCAAGGAGGGCTTTATTATCAGGATCCTATGCAAAATCTGTCCATTGCGATTCCAGAAGGTCTACAGCACTTGGACGGCGAAAGGGCCTTGCACTTGGTTCGGTATCGGGCAGGTTATACCCGTGGGGATTTGGATCGGATTCAAGTTCAGCAGGAGTTTATACAGGAACTGTACAAAAAGACGCTGAATGGTCAGAACTTAATCGAAAAGGCCAAAGCCCTTGCCTCCATCCTGGCGGAAAACACCCATACCAATATGAGCTATCGTGACTTGAGTCCCTACATTCCCCTGATCCCCAAGTTTAATCAAAACAGTTTAAGCATCTATGTGCTTCCTGGGGAACCCCAAATGCGGGAGCACACTTCCTATGTTGTAGTAGACAAGGACAAATATGAGCAAGAGATAGAGCCAATTTTCTGGAACGAAGTTCATTGACAATGTCAGCGGCGACAAGGTATAATAAGCGTGTACGGGGAAAGACACCCATGATAAAAAACGTTGTACAATGGGGAAGAACCCATAACAAAAAACATTTTTGAAGGTGTGTGCTTATGGAAAAGTCAGTGCACGTGTTGGACAAATGCAAAAATGTTATCGGAGCCACCTACATAAAGCGGGCGAACCAGCTCGTAAAAAAGTGCAGGGCCAAATGGATTTCCGACAACGCCATTATGATTGTAAAGGAGGATTTATTAGACATGCAGCAATACCAATCGCCGCCTTGCGCTTTTGAAAAACATGTTGAGCCGGAAAGCCCGACTACTGCTCATAGGTCTTTTAATTTGAAAAGCTATTTGTTAGATAGTAGCCATTTAATTTTTGAGCTTATCGGTCTTTTTGTTTTCGGTATGGTTTGGTATCTTTTTTGTTCTGTTTTAGGTCAGTTTATGTTGAGCACTAGTATGGCTGTAACTTTGTTTGCATTACCAGTTTGTGTAGGCTTGCTCGTTGTTTTACTCAAGGTGTTTTTACGGGTCAAGAATTTTCTGATTTCAAAGCTTCATGATGACCTAGCCTTATGCGAAATGTCTGAATTGGATGACGCTCATTTGGAAGCATTCATAAAGAAAAACATGATCGAAAAAAGAGCCTTAAAGCTACATTTTGCTTTATATCTGGTTGTGAATACGGCTCTAATCATCTTCTTGGCTTTTCTTTCTTCGAGCTTTTACATTGATTTGACCCTCCTATGGATGTTTAGTGTCTGTATCTGGGGCATCGTCGTGGTCATGCATTACATTATTTTCTCCACGAAGGTCACCCCCATGAAAATTAACAAGGAACTCCAAAGAGCAAAAAGAAAGGTACATGGAAGGGAACCTCGTTCCTATTCATAAACGTAAAAAAAGGAGCTGTTGCTTTTGCAACAGCTCCTTTTTTGATGATTTTTGCATTAATAAAGACGATATTCCGTTCTGCCGAACTTTCTTCTTGCTTTTTGAAGGGCTTTGTTAATCTTCATAGGAGAGACCTTTGTGGAAAAGATAATGAAATGCATGACCACAGCAATACCCCAGACGCAAATGCTAAACACAAAAAGCAGAGATAAATCAATATAAAAGCTTGAGTTTAATATAGCAAGAAATATAGCCAATGACATATTTACAATGATGTATAAGAAAAAATGAAGGGTTAAAGCTCTTTTCTCTATCATGTGTTTCTTAATATAGGCTTCCAAATGAGCATCGCTCATCTCCGATAATTCACATAGAGCGAGGTCGTCATGAAGCTTTTCCACAAAAAAGCTTTTAACTTTTAAAAACACCTTAAACAAAATCATAGAAATGCCAAATACGATTGGTAGTGAAAAAAGGGTAATACTTGCTCGGCCACCCACAAAGAACTGAATAAAGTCTCTGCATAGGAAATACCAAAATACAGAGAAAACGGCAAAGCCGATAATCTCCAGGAATAAGTGACTGCTATCAAATAGATAGCTTTTAAAACGGTTCATCTTTTCGCTCGGCGCTACCCTTTCCGGCGCCGCAGAATGTTCATGCCCATAAGGCTGAGATGGATACTGTTGCATGTCTAATAAATCCTCCTTCATAATCATAATAGCGTTATTGGAAATCCATTTGCCCTACATTTTTATAGGTGGAACCAATAATATTCTCGCCGTTGTCCAACACGAACTGCTTTAGCCAAATGCACATTTAAGAAATGTTTTTTATTATGGGTTCTTCCCCGTGGTACAAAGTTTTTTATTATGGGTGTCTTTCCCCGTACCAGTGCATTCGTTATGAAGACATACGCTGTCAATGAAGAATGGTCTGATTTGGTAAGTTTGCACTAATTTCCACATAAAAACAGCTTGCCATAATAACATGCAAGCTGCTTTCTGCTGATATACTCAGTACCATTTTGCTTTTAGCTTTGCAAAGCTGCTGATCCCAAGTGAGGGATGAGCGGCTTTTATCAAGGCTTTACTCTTGAATCATATCCATTAGCTCCTGTACTCTTTTCGGAATAAAGGACTCAATAATTTTATAGCGTTCTGAGGTCCAGTTATAAGAAGGGTGACGAGTAAACCTAAAGTTGATCAATCTTAGCAACTGTTTTTTTTGGTTACTGCCACAAAACACGCGAACGATATCGTCAAAACTTTCACCGCTATGGGTAAGGCGTGTTTTTCTGTATTTGTTTATGTTCTTTAAATCATCCAGCGTTCCGTAGTTGAATAAGGATAACCCGTTGTCAAATATCGGTGCGGGCTTGATGATTTCACCTGACTTGTTATCACGTAACACACCAAAATTTCCGAAGTGCCTGTCTTCATTATAGATAATGGCATCAAAGCACAAAATGGAACGGAAGTATTCATGCATCTCAGAACTATGAGCCTTTGCCCATTCCAAAACAGCTTTGTACCCACCTTCCTTCACGATTCTCCCAATGTACACAAAGGCTGTGTCAATATCCGTGAATAGCGGACAGGTTGATGCCAAGATGCCCTTCCACTTACTCAGTCCGTACATCACTGGGTTAAGTCCCATTTTGTCAGCGATTTGACAGGCGTAGTACTCGCTGTATGGCTCAAGGCCAGTGTTGGATGCACCGCTTGTTCCACCCTTGTACAATACAATTTTTCCGTTTTGATTTCGCCATGCTTTACGCAGCATACCGCCGGTTGTATATTCTGGTGATGTAGTAAAAGGGGTTTTTCCTCCACTCGCTCCTGTGTAGGCCACAAGCCCAAGTATCCTTGAAAATTGATTTTGATAAAGGTTATAAGCAGCAAAGGTACCGTAAAAGCCTTCCGGCACAACCCAGTAGCTATCATTAAGGGAAAGCCCTTTGCAAATGTCAATGATTCCTTTGACATCCTTGGGTGAAAGGCCGTAGGTTTTGAGTATCTCCTCAACAAACGCGCGGTTTCTGGGAATGATACGCTTTTCAAGCCAGCGTGTGAGCGATGAATCGTTAGCGGACTGGGTAAGCTCGACTGGCAGCAGGTTTTCTTTGCTTTCATCTTTCCACAAAACAGTTGCCTTAAAACCTTCACCAACCTGATGATCCATGGTGAACTTGATTAAATTTTGATCATACAGCTTCAACCAGTAACAACCCATGACAAATCCACTCCTATAACAAAAAATCTTTTATCGTCTATGCAACGCCTTGCAAAACCGATCCATATTAATGAATACTATGTTAATCAAAACAATGTTAATCAAAACAATGTTAATCAATACAATAGGAATAAAATCCACCTGTTTTTATTACGAAAGCAGCTTCATCCCTATCTTGTGGTAAACCATTAAAATACCAATTAATGGGGCGCAAAACATGGCCATGTGCAACAATTAATACATTTTGACCCTGATAGTTTATTTTAATGTACTCCAGACATTCAAAAACTCTTTTCGCAACTTCTTGAATCGTTTCGCCATTGGGCGTTGGCGTATTATCCGTCCAGCGTCTTAAGGATGCCATGTCCACATCTTTTATCAGCATTCCTTCGTACTCTCCAAAATTACGCTCAATCAATCGCTCGTCTATTACAATTTCTGTTCCAAATCGTGCATTAATAATCTCAGCAGTTTCCCTTGCACGCTTTAATGGAGAAGATATGATCAAATCAATCGTCTCTGGCAAGGACTCAGCAACATCCTGTGCTTGTTTTCGTCCGACTTCGTTAAGTGATATATCGGTTCTTCCCTGTATACGCTCCTCTGCGTTCCAATCAGTCTGCCCATGTCTTACAGCAATAATTATCATAGGAGATTTCACATCCTTCTTCAATATAGTAAAACCAATTATATATAATGCAAGATCGCTACTATACTCAGTACCGTTAAGCTTTGTAAGGCCACCACTTAAAACCATAGAATTGATTAAGATTGAATGAAGGTGGCTTGGAAAATGTTTTAGAGACTGAGTATAACCACTTCAAACTCTGCTTTAGTATAGCCAATTTCATGTTTATGTCAATAAAAAAGGAATGGGACAACAACACTTAAAGAATTTTAACTTGACGCAAAAACGAGTTGGGCTATAATACGCTTAAATCGAATATTAGCCAAGGAGTTGTTATGCCATATATTAAACGGGATTTAGAACAGAAGATAGTATCGCTGTTCCTACTACCTCATCCGAGAATATATCTGAGCTATGCTAGCGATTGTATTGTGACAAGCGTTATAAGCTTTTTGTATTTGA
>CAZSXS010000095.1:0-12367 GCA_964611385.1 uncultured Defluviitaleaceae bacterium | reverse complement strand
TTATTCTAATATCAGAGAAGCTATTTTACACCATTTTCAATAGAAAGCACTATAAGGCGATTACCGCTTTGGTTTGTTGTTGTATTCACTTCCATTTTATTTGGAAGCGGTCACATTGCAGGTGATATAGGTGAAGCTGTAGGCACAATAATCTTAGGTCTTATCTTTATTCTAGTGCTTATCTGGACAAAGAGCTTGCGTGCTTCGGTACTAGCACACGCGATCAACAATTTGCTAGCAGCTTATCTGCCGTGGAGTGCAATTAAAACCGGTATGAACACAACCGTTCAGTTAATAATTGGCATTGTTGGATTTGCAATCACTGTTTTTGT
This sequence comes from uncultured Defluviitaleaceae bacterium, assembly GCA_964611385.1. Taxonomy (GTDB): domain Bacteria; phylum Bacillota; class Clostridia; order Lachnospirales; family CAYPQA01; genus CAZSXS01. Next base: position 12,035 of record CAZSXS010000095.1, on the reverse strand, counting down.
TGCATACAAGATTTATAGACAGTGGGATAGGGAATTGTGATTGTATGATCCTAATGTCAACTGCTTATGAAGCAGAAACCGGAATAGAAGTTGTCTGAAAAAAGGCTTATCCTCAAAGGAAAGGCCTTTTTTATTGTCTGAATTTGCGCTCTACGTAAGCCTAGCAAAAATCGCTACAGTCAAACGGATTACAATATTAATAAAATCTTAACCTTTTAGAATCCATAACTTTGAAATGTACCTTTATACTGTTGAGGATAGCAAGGGATACCCTTGAGCTTTGACTATTTCCCCCAAAATATGTCAAGAATTACTGTTATCAAATTCCAAAAAACAGAAAGGATAAGGAGATGCAAAAGATAAGACCCAAGATGAAAAGTATGCTAAGGGCAAAGGTGCTTCCAATACTTGTTTGCGTACTGGCTGCTGCTCTGTATTTCAATTTCAAGGATGGAAAAAAAGAAAGGAGTCAACAAGATCCAGTTATTCAATATGAGGTCGATATTCAAGCAGTACGAAAACTGCTTTCAACCCTTGAAATTAACAGCGAGCTTATGCTTATTAATGAGAAGAACCAGATCGACGAGGACTTTTTGGCAGAGCTGGTGTCTGCGTATAGAGTCGTTGCTTTGTCTAACAGTGGGATTGAAATCAATCCAAAGGCCTTGGTAGCAGCGGATGCGCTCTTTGAGGCAGCAAAGGAAAAGGGCTACCCGGATTTTTTCATTAACAGCGGGTTTAGAACCTTTGAGAAACAAACCCAACTTTATCGGGATTCGGCAGAAAAAAGATACGTTCAAAAGCCTGGCTCCAGTGAACATCAGACGGGACTGGCCTTAGATCTTTCTTATATCGGGCTGTCCAATGAACAGCTGGATCGCTATCCCCAGGGACTATGGCTACAAGAAAATGCCTGGCGTTATGGGTTTATCCTCCGGTACCCCAAGGACAAAGTAGACACAACGGGCATCCTCTATGAGCCCTGGCACTTCCGTTACGTTGGTCTGCCCCATGCCTATTACTGCTACAAAAACCAGCTCTGCTTAGAGGAGTACATGGAATTTTTAAGCAACCAGGGAAAATACACCGTTAGAATAGACAACAGTACTTATAAGGTATATTATACGAAGCCGGAACAAGGCGCTGCCTTTGTCCCAGTCTCTGGCAGTTATGAAGCTTCTGCCGATAACAGGGGAGGCTATGTCATTACAGTAAAGGAGTAGGAAGAATATGGAATATCGGGTTTTGATTTGCGATGATGACGAGGACATTTTAACTGCCCTTGAAATCTATTTAAAGCAAGAGAAGTATCAGATTGTAAAGGCGTCGAACGGTCAGGAGGCTTTGGATCACATCAGACAGGGAGATATCCACTTGGTCTTTTTAGATGTGATGATGCCTGTCATGGACGGGATTGTAGCGGCGGTTAAAATCCGCGAGATCAGTAATGTTCCCATTCTTTTTCTGAGTGCAAAGGGGGAAGATACCGACCGGGTTTTGGGCCTTGGCATGGGGGGAGACGACTATATCACAAAACCCTTTAATCCGGTGGAGTTGCTAGCAAGAGCTAAGGCGCATTTGCGTCGCTTTTCACAGTTGGGCGGTATGCAAAGTGGGACTGGGCAGGGACAAGGGCAAGGTGTGGGACAGGGCATAAGTGGACAAGGACTATATACCGATCAAGAGCAAGATTTCCCTGGTCAAGGATTGCCTCAAGGCCTTTATCAAACAGGCGGCCTTGTACTTGATGATCAGAAAAAGGTAGTGCTGGTGGAGGGGGAGGAAGTGGCTTTGACTGCAACGGAATATCATATCCTGAAGCTTTTGATGAGTAACATGGAGCGGGTTTTTTCCGCAAACCAAATTTACGAGCAAGTCTGGAATGAACCGCCCTTCGGGGTTGGAAAGATTATTTCCGTCCACATCCGTCATATTCGAGAAAAAATTGAAATCAATCCCAAGGATCCGAGATATTTAAAGATCATCTACGGCTTGGGCTATAAGGTGGTGAAACTGAAATGAAAAAACTGCTTAACTCTTTTTTTACTTTATTCATGGCATTTTTTGTTTCCTATATTAGCGTGTATATTTTGGTCTGCAATTTTTCTGAAAGCTTCGCTTACTATGTGAAAAGACGCTATGGCATTGGTATTAGTGTTTTCAGCAGATTGTTTAACTTCGCTTTAGTTTTCGGCTTAATTGCCTTTGTACTGCTGATCTTGTCGGCCTGGCAGCTGATGGAAAAGGGGTCATTTTTAGGACTTATACTTAAAAGCAGTCTCTTTGGTGCAAGCTTGACTGCTGCCTTTGCGCTTTTGCTTCTGGTGTATGGCGTGTATCTTCAAATCAATACCTTTCTCACTATCATCTTGTTCCCCTTTTTAAGCTACTTGGTCTTTGTTCTTTGGATGCTCAAGGTCTTAGCTTTTATCAAAGGGAATGACCGATACAAAAACATCTCCTGGTGGAAATTTTACAAGCAATTTCCCCTTCCGCATCCGATTTCGCTCACCCTTAGCATTTCGCTGCTAATTTTTATTATTTTCTTTCTCCTGGAAATAGTTGACTTTTCCATAAGGACCTTCAATAGAACCTTTTTCTTCAGTCTGCTGACTTTGGTTGGGCTTGGAGCTTTAACTGTCTTGGCAGAATACTTATCCCGCTATGCCCAAGGGAAGGAAGAGGTATACGAAAAAGCCATGCAAGATAAGCTGAAGGCAGAGCGTTTGAAAACAGAGCTGATTACCAACGTTTCCCATGATATCAAAACGCCCCTGACCTCCATCATTAACTATGCGGATCTGATTCATCATCAAGGGGTAAACGCAAACGACCTGAAAGAATACACGACCATCCTCTACAAAAAATCGCTCCGGCTTAAGGTTCTGATAGAGGACTTGATTGAAGCCAGCAAGGCGGGAACGGGTAATATCAGTATGCAAGTAGAGACGATCAACCTTTGTGAACTGATCGGGCAGATCTTAGGGGAATATGATGAACAGATGGCCAACAAGGGCTTGCAATTACTTTCTCAAATCCCTGAAACAGAACTGTATATCAAAGCGGATGGGCGTTACCTATGGCGTGTGTTGGAAAACATCTTTTCCAATGCGGTGAAGTATTCACAGGAAGGGACAAGGATTTATGCAGAGTTGAAGGTCTATGAAAATGTGTGTAGCTTTGTCTTAAAAAATATATCCAAGGAGCCTTTGAATCTTTCTGCTACGGAGCTGATGGAGCAGTTTGTTCGTGGAGATCGGGCAAGGCTTACCGAAGGCAGCGGCTTGGGCCTCTATATCGCCAGAAGCCTGACCGAGGCGATGGGGGGAGAATTTCTGGTTCAGATACTGGGGGACTTGTATGTGGTAGAGATCCGCTTTGGCTTGCTGCACGAGAAAGTTTCTGCGAAAAAGACCGACTCTTCTTTTTTTACAGGCTTAAATGACTGATAAGCATGTCCCCCGTCGAATGCGGCCCTAATTCGTCGCCTTATTTTCATTGCTTTTCAACTTTCATGTCTATATAATCAAGTAAATGAAATCAATTGAAATCAATTGAAACAAAAGAAAAAAATGAAGGGGTGATTGAAAGTGAAAAGCATTAAAGAGATCTCAGAGCAGGCTAAAGTATCTAAAACCAGCATTTATAATCTGATAAAGAAGAATAATATTTCAACCATTAAACTGGACGGTAAATCATACCTTGATGAAGCCGCAGAAGCCCAAATCCTTACATACTACACCAACGAGCAGAGTCAAACCATCCAAGATGTCATCACTGTCGCAAAGAAGGAAAACGAAGGGTTCAACACCACAGTTTTTCCGGCTGTCAATCAAGCACAGCTTACAGAAAACATGCGTTTAATCGACGTCTTGGAGGAACAGTTGAATGAAAAAGACAAGACCATACACTCGCTGATCCAATCCCAACAGGCCTTGTTACATTCTATGGAGATGGATAAGCAGTATCAGGCCTTGCTGATCGTCGATAAAAATAAAAGTATTTCTAGCCAAGCTGCCCCTCCAAAACGTAAAAAGTTTTTGAGCTTCTTTTTTAAAGCAAAATAAAAAACGTCGTCTACCACCTTGTACTTTAGGGTGGTTGACGGCGTTTTTTATATCAGGCAGAAAATATTTCCTTGACACTTTTCCAAAAGCGCAAGAGCCTTTCTTTTTCCAGTGCCCGTAACAGGTCCGTTTCTTGTGCTTGATTTCCGCTTAGTGTATAAAAGTCTGTGCCCCAGCGGAAGTTGGTCAATGACTTCGCGTTGAACTCGGTGGTAATTAGGTGCCCGGCGTATGAATTGAACTTAACATTTGACAGATTATACTTTACAGGTATAATACAATAACAAATATGCTAAAAGGAGAGATAGCAATGAAATTTTCCGAAATCGTCTACGAGAGAGCTGACATCGAAGCGTATATTGAGGAACTAAAGAAATGCACCCAACGCATCAAGGAGGCAAAAAGCGCCGGCGAGATCATCAAAGCGCTGATAGAAATTGAGAAAAAGGATGCAGAGGTTTCCTCCTCTATCTCTGTTGCCCGTGTCCGTCAAAGTGTGAACACAACGGACCCGTTTTATGACGAAGAGACGAACTACTATGCCGAGAAGGAACCTCTGATCGAGGAACAGGGCTTGTACTTGAAAAATGCCCTTTTGGAAAGTCCCTTCAGAGCCGAGCTCGAGGCAGACGAGCGGGTCGGTTCTTTGATGTTTGTCAATGCTGAGCTTGCTAAAAAGACCATATCGCCTGAGATCATCCCCTTGCTTGCCGAGGAAAATAAGCTCATCATTGAGTACGTGAAGCTCCAAGGCACTCTGGAGGTGGAATTTGACGGCAAAAAACTCTCACCATCCCAGATGGGCTTTTATATGGAGAGTAAGGATAGGGAGATTCGAAAGAATGCAAACCGAGCGCTTGCTGGGGTATATGATGCAAACAAAGACAAGTACGACGAGATTTATGACAAGCTTGTGAGTCTTCGCACAGAAATGGCCCACAAAATGGGCTACAAGAATTTTATAGAGCTTGGGTACGCAAGAATGACCAGAAATTCTTACAATGAGGAGCAGGTTCATAAGTTTAGAGAACAAGTCAAAAATGAGCTTGTACCCTTTATCAGCGAATTGAAAAAGAAGCAGGCCGCGCGCCTGGACCTTGACAAGCTGATGATCTATGATGATGCCGTTATGACCCAAAAGGGCAATCCACAACCCATTATCCGGGAAAAGGAGCTTTATGAAGCGGGCATTAACATGTATCGTGAGTTTAACAGTGAGACTAAGGCCTTTATTGATCTGATGGACAGTATGGAAATGTTTGACCTCTATCCCAAAAAGGGCAAAACCAGCGGAGGCTACTGCACCTATATCGACAGTCAACGCAGCCCCTTCATCTTTGCCAACTTCAACAACACCAGCGGTGATGTGGATGTATTTACGCATGAGTGTGGCCACGCTTATCAGTCTTACCTAGCGCACAAAGAGCATTACAATCAGACCCGGGGCTTTGAACTGAGGGAGTCTTTACAGGGCACCCTGGAGACCTGTGAGGTGCATTCTATGTCTATGGAGTTCTTGTGCTGGCCCAAGCTTGATCGCTTCTATGGTGATAAAACGGACATGGCAAGATTGATTCATCTGATGGGTGCCCTCTTTTTCATTCCTTACGGTTGTATGGTGGACGAGTTCCAGCATATTATGTACAGCAAGCCTGAACTGACCCCAGCAGAACGGAATGAGGAATGGAAAAAGCTAGAGAGCCAATACCGCCCCTACCTGGACGCCAGCGGAATTCCTTTCTACGGCGAGGGACGAGTCTGGCAAAGGCAAGGGCATATTTACTCGGCGCCTTTCTATTACATTGATTACTGCCTTGCCCAAACCGTTGCTCTGCAAATGATGGAAATCCTGCAAAAGAGCGGTTGGGAGCAAGCCTATGAAGTCTATATGAAATTTACTCGTCTGGCCGGTCGCTTCAAGTTCACAGAGCTTCTCCAAAAGGCTGGACTGAAAAGTCCTTTTGAAGACGGCGTACTGAGTGGCGTTATTGAAGAAGGAAGACGGTATATTGAGAAGCATGACGGGATTTTATAAATGATTTCTGCCTCAAGAGAAAATTCCGATTGAATTACAATTATTGTTGTGCAACAAAAAAAGCCGCCCTTTTGGCAATGTCATTAAATTAACTTAATGATATTGCCTTTTGGGCAGGCTTTTTTTGTTGCCCTTCATGCAGGGCTTATAACACCGTGTCAACCAAGCTGTTCACAAAGCGGCGCATTTCATCACTGGATTGAATCCCGTGGGTTTGGTCTATGACCGTTTGCTTTTGTGCATCAGGGAGGCGTGAAAAATACTCCATAGCCTTGATGTTTTGCGCCAGAGCCAAGCCAAAACCGATAGGCAGTTCGCCTTTGATGGTGTACTTATCGCTCATATACTGTACTCCTTGTCCTTTTTGAGTAGCTTGTTCCGAATCTTTTGATTTTATACTACAAGGGAAGTCATTGATTTCTTGTCTTACGCAAGAGCTTTCCTCTGGCCAGTCGTTTCATGTCCCTCCAAGGCCTTTCTCACCCTATCATGCCCTACCATTGGCCCTGTCATTGTGGCCAAGCACCTTCTCCTAAGACGAGCATAAGATACTAATACTCAGTCTTTTAAACATCAACCAAGCCGCCATCATCAACCCAGTTCATTCTATCGTTCCGGGTGGCGGCTTTGAAAAGCGGAATATGACTGAATATATTAAAAAAATCTGGGTCTTTCAAAATTTCTGTGGGACTTATATCGCCCCTCATGTCCGGCTTTTTTGAAAGATGAGGATGGGGGGTGTGGGGGGAAGGAGAAGAAAACTTTTTTCGCCGTTTGAAAAAAGTTTTCTTCTCCTTCCCCCACGGTTTTAGATAGACCCAAAAATCCTAGGAGGTGTGAAATAAATGTATTGCGAACTGACAGGGGAAATCATTACCCCTTGCGATGAAGCGTACAACCAGGCTCGACAAATCTGGAATCGGTCGATTCAAAAGTACCCAGACGCCCTTGTTTATTGTGAAAATGCGGAGGATGTCGCAAAAGCAGTAAAACTTGCCCAAAAATTTGATAAACCCATACGGATTCGTTCAGGTGGGCATAATTATGAAGGCTATTGTGTTGGCAACAAGGCTTTCGTTCTTGATGTAAGCCGGATCAAACCCATTGAGTTGGATGCTGCAAACAACACAGTTACAATCGGCAGTGGTGTTAATTTTAAAGAATTGTACAATTATGTCGGTTCTCTCGGCTATCCCTTTCCCGGAGGAAATTGCCCCAGTGTTGCAGCAAGTGGCTTTACCCTGGGAGGCGGCTGGGGTTATTCATCCAGAAAGTTCGGCCTTGGCTGCGATTCTTTGTTGGAAGCAGAATTGGTGGATTATACCGGAAAGGTTTTGACCGCCAATGACAGCACGAACCCAGATTTGTTTTGGGGCTTAAGAGGTGCAGGAGGCGGTAACTTTGGCGTAGTCACTTCCTTGAAGTTTAAGCTTCCGCCAAAGACCGATACTTTAACTTTATTTGAACTGTATTTCCCAAACGTATCTGCTTTCGACCAAGTTAATTTTCTCTCCATATTTCAAAGTTGGATTGATGTCATAGAGGATAAGATCAATGTAAGTGGAGGACTCTATAATGCCGGGGATGCTGGGATCTACAATTATCTAAGGGGCATCTGTTATGGTACACAGGCAGAAACAGAAGCATTGCTTCAGCCTTTTTTATCCTTGGGAACAGTAGAGGCGACGTATAAGACCGGCTCTTTCCTGGAGCTTATGACGGAAATCGGTAGCACCTATCCCCCCTATGAAAAGTTTAAATCCACAGGGCGCTTTGTAACCCGTTTCTATACAGTTGACCAGCTTTCAGACTTAGCAGCGATTGTAAATGAACAAAGACCCCCTGGTTCCATTCTGACTTCCGTTTCAATTTATGGCTTAGGTGGTAAGGTTCACGATGTTGGCAAAAAGGATACAGCCTTTTATTTCAGGGACGCTAAATATATTCTTTTGATTCAATCGGTATGGGAAAATAATTTGTATAAAAAGGATAATGTAAGGTGGGTATTGGACAATTTTCAATACATATACGACCTAACGGAAGGCTCGTATATAAACTTTCCTTTACTGCAACTTCCTCAATATGAATGCAACTACTTTGGAGGCAATGTGCCAAGGCTCAAAGCGGTTAAAGAAGCCTATGACCCTTATAATGTGTTTCACTTTCCTCAAAGTATTCGATGAAGAAAAGCGATTCGAAGACCTATGCACAGTCTCTTAAACATTTGCCAAGCTGCCATCATTCAACCCGGGTAAATTCTTATAAATCCCTAAACTCTTCATAAAGCCGATCCATGGCTCGGACAATATTTGCTCTTGGCGTTGAAGGATTGAGTCTGACTTTCATTTCACCGCCCTCACCAAAGGAGTTTCCATCCACGATAATCAAGCCCGCCTTTTCAACCAGGCGCTGCATAATCTCTTCATGGGTCAAGGCCAGCTCGGAAAAGTCCAGCCACATCAGATAGGTGGCGTCGGGCTTTCTGCACTTGATTTTCGGGAGCTTTGTCTGTAAAAAGTCAAGTATGTAGTCCATGTTTTGGCCAATGTAGTCTATGCAAGCTTCTAGCCATTCCTCGCCTTCCTTATAGGCCGCAATGGTACTTTCAATGGATAAAACAGTGGGGTTGTTGCTATGGGCTTTATTGGATGATGCTTCCAGCTTTTGATTGATGGCTTCGTTATAACAAACGGAATAGGCTGAAAACATACCGGCCAGGTTAAAGCCTTTTGAAGGTGAGTAAAGAGAGATCGCAAACTCCTTCAATCGGGGGTCTGCTTCAAAAAAGGGCAGGAATTTTTCTTGTCGGTTGATTTTCATATCTGCCCAGATTTCATCCACAATGATCATCACCTTATGCCGAATGCAGATATCGGCTACTGCTCGAAGCTCCTCTGCGCGCCATATGCGCCCGGTGGGGTTATGAGGGGAACAGAAAATCATCAGCTTTGCCTTGTTTTCGATGATTACCTTTTCAAGATGTTCTAAGTCAAGGCTATAGTAGCCCTTGTCATTGATCATAGGGTTTGCTACTAGCTTGCGTTTCATACTGCTCAGTACGCCGATAAAACCTGGATAGCAGGGCGTTTGTACGATGACAGGATCATTTTCTTCTGTATATAGGTCAAGGATATGGGCGACTCCCGCTATAACACCGCTTTGAAAGCAAATGTGACCTTTCTCTAGGCCTTCCACAGCAAAGCGGCGCTTCTGCCACTGGATGATTGCATTATAATACGCATCTGTAAGGCTGAAGTAGCCAAGGATTGGATGCTCCAATCTTTTTTTCAGTGCCTCTAATATTTGTGGTGCTGCTGCAAAATCCATATCTGCTACCCACAGTTGCACGGGATCCTTCGCTATGTTCTTGTAAGGCGGCTTATCATATTTTTCGCAGCCAGTGTTTTTTCTTTCGATTAATTCATCAAATAAATAGTTCATGCTTTATTCCTCCAAGTATAATACAACTTTGCAGACAGTATAAACTAAAATTCCACAAAAAACAACAAGAATCAGGTTAAATTAAAAGGGCAAGTCCGGCTATGGAGTGCCGGACTTGCCCTTTATTCTTGTAATTCTTCTTGCAGTTCACTCACATCCTTCAAAAGGGATGTAAAATATTCATTATTTTGAAGATCCGTTAAGAGCAGGCTGAAGCGAGCATTCCCAGTGTTGGAGGGCGCCCAGTCTAGCTTAAGCTCGTCCTTCACCGTAAATTCGTCTCCCTTGACCCATTCCGTAGGGTCCTCGCTGTGGGACTCGCTAAAATTTTTCACTTCATAATAAAATGCAATTTGATCTCCAGCGTGTATGGGATCGTAGCCTTTCTGAATGATAAAGCCATCTTCATGCCGAACACCCAGAATCATTCCTTCAGGAACTTCGTCATTGATTAGCACAATCAGATCACCGCTTTTGCCGTTCACTTCGCTGGGAATAGCGTAAAAAGTATGGCGGCGTGTGTGATTGATGGGAAACATACAGATATTTTGGCCATTTATTTGAGGCCACAAGTCACTGTAGCCGTTGAGCGGATTTTCATTGGTGGCATTACGGCCTCCGTTGCCATCGGTCTTCATTGTCCTACTGCTTTCGACGCTAAGATCACCTTGTATGCCGCTCATCTTGAAATACCCCTGCCTGTTGTTTACTGGCTCCCACAGGATCAGATCCACGCTGACAAAGTCGGTAAATAAATCGGGCGTGATCCGTTCCGGCTTCTTGTTTTCCATCACGGATCTGTCATCCAGCAGATCGGCAAAATGTAGTAGATAATTGGTGTAATTCTCATCCATATGCAAGGTGGCATACACATACAAGGATTCTTCCGCATTTTCTTTTCCCCGATAGATATAGTAGGTACTCAGGCCTTTTAAATCGGTTTCCAAGTTATGCCGGTTATAGATCACGGATTCATTCAGGGCTTGTTGAAGCTTCATCGTTTCATTAGGAAAGAGATCACTCAGATGGTAGGCCATATCGCCTATATCTACCATATCACTCTCCGTATTGATCGGACTTCCTGCTCCAAAGGCTTTTGTACCATATCGTTTTTGTGCCAAGACTCGGAAGTTTGAAGCTCGATCGTTGAGCAAAGCGTCCGAGCAAACCGTCATCAACTCCCCCATGGCCCCCATGACCCGATCAACCTTGGACAAATCAGTCACGGACACAGTCAGGTCATCCTCGGCTTCTTCTCCATAGTAGTCCATGTAGTAATCGGCAATCATCTTGCCAAGCTGAGCGCCGTTCATGGAGGGATTCTCGTTCAGGCTGTTGAGAAAATAATAATCCCAACCTGGGCCTGGCTCTGTTTCTTCGGAAGCGATTAAATAGTTGGCGTAGTCAGAAGCCACCACCGCCATTTCCACCGTTGCCATCAAGCAAGAATCAAAGCCTAAAAATTCTAGCTTTTGTTCCGACAGGGGAGACTTTTCAAAAGCATAGTTCATACCCAGCAGCATTAAATTGCTGTCATTGTACTTTTCATCCTTGCCATAACCGGCAATGGAGCCACCGCCATGATCCCACAGGATCAACCCATATTTGTCCGCCGGAAAATTCTTCATGGAGAAGTCGATAAAACTAGACAAGGTACCAGAATCCCCCATGTTCACAAGTCCCACACCCGCTATTCGATAAAGCTCCCCATCTGCTATCTCCCAAAGCACACAGTCATTCTCCGGGATCACATCGTTCTGCCAGCGGTTCGTTCCCCCAGTGAACAGCACCAGGTTGGCGTTCTCTGAACGCAAGCCCGACTCCAGCATTTCAACAAGATCCTCTGTTGCTGCCCCGTCTTCGCTTTCCAAATCTGATCCATTAATGTAGATCATGATCGTATAGGGCTTTGCCGGACGGGGGATCACAGAAGCAGAGACCGCTTCCACATCCCAGGGGTTGAATTTAAGCATGCTGTAATCAATGGACTTTACGTCCCTTGAAAACCCATCCCCGCTCAGATTGGTTGCTGCTGTGTTGTTCAGTGTATTATTTTGCACGTTGTTTTGGACATTGTTTTGAACATTGCTTTGTGCACTATTTTGTGCATTGTTCAGCTCATTGCTTTCAGTTTCAGAGTCCTCACTTCCATTTTGCGATGCAAGGTTCTCGCTTGTGCTGTGCGTTGCCAAGTTTTGGATTCGGCTTTCATTGTTGGTTACGGTAACTTGCCACACCCCCAGAGATAAAGCCCCCACAACCAAAGCCGTAACGAATATCTTTGTCTTTTTCATTTGATACAGAACAGTACCCTTCCCCTTGCCGGTCAAAGGCACTGTATACTCCTTTCTATGGATTTCATTTGCAAAAGCAGCTAAAATCTACTTCATACTCAGTCGCATTTGTCTTAGTCAAACCGCAAGCCACTACAAGCGGGGTTTCTAAAACCGTGGGGGGGGGGGTGGGGGGTGGGTTGGGTGTATGGGGTGGGT